>PAAD01000019.1 GCA_002698745.1 Flavobacteriaceae bacterium | reverse complement strand
CCTACGTGGCATGAATTTACTTTAAACACACCAGTTTCTGTGAACGCTGGTCAGAATTATACATTTAAATTATGGGGGGAAGGAACTTGCAATGGAAGAATCGTTTTTTCTACAAATTTTAGCTATTCTCAAGGTAGTGTGACTGCTGGTAGTTGTGGCGGCACACCTGTAGGATTTGCTAATGGTAAAGATTTAGCATTTTTGATCACTTTTGCAAATAATACCACACAGTTAGGTTGGTTAAGCATAAATTAATTTTAAAAAAATGAGACATATATTATATTTAATTATCCCCCTTTTTACGATAACTTCTTGCACAAATTCTATTCCTCAAGCCCCTGACTCTAACGGATTTGGTCCTTATGAAGGACAGTCTGTATACTTAGGTGATCAAGAATATGTAGATACATTTAAAAAGCTAGATGCTGCATGGGCCGCTCGTGACTACGAAACGATGAAGTCAATGATTATGGATGGTGGTACATTTAATTTTGAGGATGGTACATCTGTTACAACAGGCGAGGCTTTTGTCACCAAAGTAGAGCAGGAGTATCAAAATTCAGTTGCAAACAGCGAGGAATGGGGATGGAAAACGGATTATGCTTTTGCAGCTTATCCTAATGGCGCGCTAGAAGTAGATGTTGCTAATCAAAAAGGTCAATGGGTGAATGCTCAATTTACCTCACAAGATGCTACTTATATCGAATGGTATCAATTCCTTGATGGTAAATTAATTACATGGTATCAGGCTAAGGGCGCTTATGTGTTTGAATAGACTTAGTTTTAATACCCAAATGCAATAAGTATATTTACTTGAATAAATCGCTTTGAGTTGGTCAATAATGTCACAAAGCTCCCAAGGGATTTATGTATACATATCATAAGTTTTGATTTAGTATAGATACAGTTTTTAGTGTCGCCCCTTTATTTGTGAGCACATAACTTTTGTTGGTATTGCCTTTTTCTGATCTTACGACATCATTTTGTTGAAGTATTGAAAGTTGTTTGCTACAGCTTTCAGCATTATCTACCGAAATAACGCCACCCTGCGCTATCAAGTCTTTGGCCTCGACAAACCTATCGTAATTTTTTCCAATGATAATTGGCACACCCTGAGCAGCCGGTTCTAAAATATTATGCAGTCCAGCATTGCCCATACCACCACCCACATAGGCCAGTGACGCATAGGGATAGCATCGGCTTAACATACCCACTGTATCCAATACCAATACAGGACAGCCATCAAATGCGGCCTCTTCGTTTTGCGTAAAGCGCAGACTTTCTTTTGGCAACTGTGTCATCAGTTGGTTTAGTTTTTCTCCGTGTATTTCGTGTGGGGCAATCAACCAACACCAATCTTTTGGGGTTTGCCTAATCGATTCTCTCAATATTGCTTCATCCTCGGGCCATGTGCTGCCCGCTATAATACATTTGCGTAAGCCAACGAAAGTGTCCATAAACGCAAGCGGTTCTTCTACTGCACCTACTCGGTCAAAACGCGTATCGCCTGAAATACTCACTTGTTGCACACCAATGCTTTGCAACAGTTTTAGTGAAGCTTCGTTTTGAACAAACAAATGGGTGAATTCACGCAGTAGTTTGCGTTGGCTTATGCCCCATGGCTTAAAAAAGTGTTGGTTTTGACGAAATAAGCCCGCAATTAAATACATTGGAACTTCTTTACGATGAAGTTCTCGAATTAGATTTGGCCAAAATTCGTACTTTACTATTAATGCCATGATTGGATTGACCATTGCAATGAATCGTTTAACATCCGCTTTGGTATCCCAAGGCAGGTAGGTGACCAAGTCGGCAACACCTTTATTTTTTCGCACCTGATAACCTGATGGCGAAAAAAAAGTAACCAAATAGAAGTGTTCTGGGTGATTGTTTTTTAATGCAGTCAGTACGGGTAGTCCTTGTTCGTATTCACCCAGCGAAGCACAGTGCATCCACACCACTTTTTTGTTTTGCGAAATGCCTTTGAGTTGTTTCCATAATGCTCTGCGTCCCGCTACAAAAGCCTTGGTTTTAGTAGACTTAGCTATTAGTGGTGTCATGGCTTTAGCTACAGATACAGCAAGAGAATACAAAAAAGGCATGGCTCAAAGATACTTATTTCGCCAACAGGCGTTAGTTTTTTGTAATTTTGTCTTGCCAAAAAATTACAATGCGTAAAATACAGATGGTCGATTTACAGACCCAATATCAATTTATTAAATTAAAAGTGGACAAGGGTATTGAAGAAGTACTAAACTCTGCTCAATTCATTAATGGACCTGCTGTAAAGACCTTCCAAACCAACCTAGAAACCTATCTTGGTGTGAAGCATGTAATTCCATGTGCTAATGGTACTGATGCCCTTCAGATTGCCATGATGGGATTGGGGCTTAAGCCAGGCGACGAAGTAATAACAGCAGATTTTACATATGCATCAACTGTTGAAGTTATTGCTCTTCTAGGTCTTACTCCGGTACTAGTAGATGTTGATTTAGAAACATTTAATATTAGCCCTGAGGCTATTGAAAAAGCTGTTACTTCTAAAACTAAAGCAATTGTGCCTGTGCATCTTTTTGGTCAAGCAGCAGAAATGGATGCAATATTAAAAATTGCCAAAAAACACAACTTGTATGTAATTGAAGACAACGCTCAGGCTTTGGGGGCTAATTTTAAACACAAAACAGGAGAAAAAGTTAAAACAGGTTGTATCGGTGATGTAGGCACAACATCTTTTTTCCCATCAAAAAACTTGGGATGTTATGGAGATGGTGGAGCAATTTTTACAAACAATGATGAATTAGCTCATTTAATAAGGGGTATTGCTAATCATGGTATGTATAAAAGATATTATCACGACGTGGTTGGAGTTAATTCGAGATTAGATAGTATTCAAGCTGCTGTTCTAAACGAGAAATTAAAACTTTTAGACTCATATAATCAAAGCAGAAAAGAGTCTGCAGAAAAATACTCACATTTTTTTCGAAAAAACCCTAAAATTATTACCCCGAAAACGGTAGGAGAACAAGATTCCCATGTCTTTCATCAATACACATTGAGAATTTTGGGAGCAGATAGAGATTCTTTGGGCCAATATTTAACCGATAATAAAATTCCTTTTGGTGTATATTATCCTGTTCCATTGCATCTGCAAAAAGCTTACAAATCTTCAAATTATCTTGAGGAAGATTTTAAAGTAACTAATAAATTAATTGATGAAGTCATATCACTACCAATGCATAGTGAACTAGATGATGAACAAATACAATTTATTTGTAAAAAAGTACTGGAGTTTTTAGATTAATCTAATACAGCTGATTGTACTTCGCCTTCGCGGTCTATTTTTTTAACCAATCCTTGTAGTACCTTACCAGGACCATATTCGGTGAATAAACTGGCGCCATCTTCACGCATTTGTTTGATGGTTTGTGTCCATTTTACGGGGCCCGTAAGTTGTGCTATTAGATTTTCTTTGATTAGACCTGTATCTTGAGTAGGCGCACCAGTTACATTTTGGTAAATTGGACAGCTTGGAGTATTAAAGTTGGTTTCTAAAATGGCTTTTGCCAATTCTTCTTGTGCAGGTTCCATAAGTGGTGAGTGAAAAGCACCACCTACAGGGAGTAGCATTGCGCGTTTGGCACCTTTATCTTTTAGTACTTTACAAGCGGATTCTACAGCAGGAAAAGCACCCGAAATAACTAATTGCCCTGGGCAGTTATAATTGGCGGCCACCACAACTCCGTCCATGTCTCGACACACTTGCTCCACTACTTCGTCCGCTAATGCTAACACGGCCGCCATGGTTCCTTTGGTAACATCACATGCTGCTTGCATGACTTGCGCTCGTTTAGACACCAGAGATAGCCCATCTTCAAAAGATAAAGCACCACATGCGGTAAGTGCAGAAAATTCGCCCAAAGAATGACCTGCTGCCATATCAGGATTTGATTTTTTTGCCAGTTCATAAATGATTACTGAATGCAGAAAAATGGCAGGCTGTGTTACTTTGGTCTCTTTTAATGCCTCGGTATCTCCTTCAAACATGATGTCTGTTATTGAAAACCCCAAAAGTCTATTTGCGCTGTTAAATTTTTCTTGTGCTAGCGGGTGTTGGTTGTATAGGTCTTTACCCATCCCAACAAATTGGGCACCTTGCCCAGGGAACATTGCTACATTCATATTTTAATTTTTTCATAACGGATAAAAGAAAAAGCGTGTTGATGCTTTTCGTCTGAATCGCGGTTTTCCCTCCAAACCTCTCTCCATTTGGCAGGGTCTATATCAGGGAAAAAGGTGTCGGCTTCAAAATCGGCATGAACCCGAGTGAGCTCAATACTATCTGCATATGCCAACCCTTGCCTATAAATTTCACCACCTCCTATAATAAAGGGTTGTTCATCCTCTTGTGCAAGCGCTAAAGCAGCTTCCAAGGAGTGCACAATATGTACGCCATCCGCTCTGTAATCTTTTTGTTTGGTGATTACCACATTTGTGCGGTTAGGTAGTGCGTTGGGCATGGATTCAAACGTCTTTCTACCCATAATGACGTGGTGTCCTTTGGTTAAATTTTTAAAATGCTTTAAATCATCGGACAAATGCCATATGAGTTTGTTGTCTTTGCCAAGCGCATTATTTTCAGCGGCAGCAGCAATTATGGTTATGTTCGTTTTCTGATTTTCACGTTCCCATTCGGCACTTGCTTTTAGCGCAGCTTCTTTATCCATATTACGTTTTAATTTTTCGACTTTAAGCGCCTGCTTTTCTAACAGAAATTTCATTTGTTTCGCTTCCCAGGCTTTACCCATAAAGGAATAAAACACATAAACCCGCAAAAAGTGAATTATCAATAGCGCACCCAAAAAGGTGGCTAAGGAAAACGACCAATTAGTGTTGAAGGGCATAAATTCCAACTTATATTCAAATGCCAAGTTTGCTATTAATGCGAAAAAAATCAGAAAAAGTGAAGTCAGTAAATGTCTGTGAAACCAAGTTTTTTGGGCAATGCGTTGCTGCGCATACTCAACTAGAGAGAGCTGTTGCGGGTCTATGGCTGATGAAGGTTTTCTTTTTCGAAACATAAGACGATAATTAAACAGCAACAGCGCCCTTAATTCTAGGGTGCGCGTCGTAATTCAAGACTTCAACGTCTTCATATTTAAAATCAAAAAGGTCCGTGATGTTTGGGTTAAGTTTTAGGGTTGGTAATGGCTTGGGATCTCTACTTAGTTGAAGTTCAATTTGGTCAAAGTGATTGGTGTATATGTGTGCGTCGCCAAGTGTATGGATAAATTCTCCTGGTTCAAAATCACAAACTTGTGCCATCATTTCAGTGAGCAGAGCATAGCACGCGATATTAAAGGGCACGCCTAAGAAAATATCCGCGCTTCTTTGATACAGCTGGCAAGACAACTTACCATCTGCTACATAAAATTGAAAAAAAGCGTGGCATGGCGGCAGGGCAGCCTTTCCATTGGCAACATTTTCAGAAAAACTTTTTGAGGTATCTGGAAGTACGCTAGGGTTCCAAGCAGAAATCAGCATGCGTCGACTGTTGGGGTTTGTTTTTAGTGTTTTGATAACTTCTTTGAGTTGATCAATATTTTCGCTGTTCCAGTTGCGCCATTGGTGACCATATACGGGTCCTAAGTCGCCATTTTCGTCAGCCCACTCATTCCATATACGTACTCCGTTTTCAGTGAGATAGCTTGTGTTTGTATCTCCTTTTATAAACCAAAGCAGTTCGTGGATAACTGACTTTAGGTGTATTTTTTTGGTTGTTATAAGTGGGAAGCCATCTGATAAGTCAAAGCGCATTTGGTGACCAAAAACACTTCTGGTACCTGTCCCCGTTCTGTCTCCTTTAACAGCTCCGTCGTTTCGTGCACGTCGAACCAAATCTAAATATTGCTGCATTGTTTCTTTTTTGTAAAATTAAATTCTAGATCAAAATATCTCGCATTTTGTTGAATTGTTTTTCAAAAGGTTTTCAACTAATTATCCCAAAAGTGCACCCACAAGAGTTGCAGACAGCAATGAGGCAATGGTTCCACCTAGAACAGCACGAAAACCAAATCTAGAAAGGACCTTTCGTTGGTTAGGGGCTAATCCGCCAATTCCTCCAATTTGGATACCGATTGATGCAAAATTAGCAAATCCACATAGCATATAGGTAGCCATTATAATAGATTTTTGGCTGCTGAAATGAATTTCATTGGCCACATTTTTTAGTTCGGCTAACTGAATATAACCCACAAATTCACTTGCCGCGAGTTTGACCCCTAGTAGTTGCCCCATAGGTAATAAATCGTCCCAAGGCACACCAATAAGCCACATGATTGGTGCAAACAAAGTGCCCAAGATGGCTTCAATGGAAAGTGCGTCATAAGAAGACCAATTTGCAACCCACCCATTTAGATTGGTAAGTTCTCCAAATTCAAATAGTATACCATTTGCCATTGCAATTAAGGCAACAAAAACCAGTAGCATACCTCCAATATTTGCAGCGAGCTTAACTCCCTCAATTGTGCCATTCGCAATTGCATCTAGCATATTGCTACCAACCTCTTGTGTGGACACTTTTGTTTCTTTATCAATAGATTCTGTTTGGGGATATAGCATTTTTGCGACAACAATAGCACCTGGTGCAGCCATGACGGATGCTGCGAGCAGGTGTTTGGCAAATGCAAGACGTAATACAGGATCGTTACCACCCAAAAATCCAATGTAGGCCGCTAAAACGCCTCCGGCTACTGTGGCCATTCCGCCTACCATAACCAATAGCATTTCCGATCGATTCATCTTTGGCAGATAAGCCTTGATAAGTAACGGCGCTTCTGTTTGCCCTAGAAAAATGTTTCCGATTACGGAAAGGCTTTCTGCTCCTGAAATATTGAGGATCTTCGCCGTTCCCTTGGCTAGTATTTTAACAAAAAACTGTAATATACCAAGGTAGAACAATAACGAGGTGAGTGCAGCAAAGAAAATTATGGTAGGGAGTATTTGGAATACAAATATAAACCCGTAAGTGTCTGTATTCATCAGATCACCAAATAAAAACACACTACCAGAAGCAGTAAAGTCTAAAATACTAACGAATATTTTTCCAACCGCATTAAATATGCCTTGCACCCAACTTAATTTGAGGATGCTCAAAGCCAATACAAATTGCAGTAATAAACCAAAACCCACGGTTTTCCAATTAATATCTTTCCTTTTGGAACTACATAAATATGCAATCATGAGAAGACCAACGACTCCACCCACTGCTTGTATGGTCCCCAGTAATGTTATGCCTTGATGAGCTGTAATGGACTGCTGGGCTAAATGCGACAATGTCATTCTTCGGTTTTATTTGAACGTTTAGAAATTTCATCCCTTAAATGGGCTGCCAGCTCATAATCTTCTTTCTTGACAGCTTTTTTAATAGCTTTTTCAAGTTCTTGATTTGAGAGTTCGGTATAATTTATTTCATCAAACAATTTATCGCTAAGTGTTCCTTTAGCGGGTAGTTCTCCTTTTTCAAAAACAACCCCAGCTTTTTCCAACACACTTTCATGGGTGTAAATAGGTGCCTTAAATCGCAATGCCAAAGATACCGCGTCAGAAGTTCTAGAGTCGATAATTTCTTCGATTTTGTCGCGTTCACAAATAAGACTGGAGTAAAAAACACCATCTACCAGTTTAGTAATAATTACTCTTTTGATGGCAACATCAAAACGGTATGCAAAATTCTTAAAAAGATCATGTGTAAATGGGCGTTGCGGTTTTATGTCTTTGTCCAAATTAACAGCAATAGATTGGGCTTCAAACTCTCCAATGACTACTGGTAGCTTGCGATTACCATCAACTTCATCCAATATCATGGCATATGCTCCACTTTGATTTTGGCTGTAAGTAATGCGGTTTACGCGAAGCTGAATAAGGCTCATGATTAAACAAGTTCTTTATGTGCCTAAAATACAAAATTGGGTATTACGATTGCGTTTTAAACGCTTTAAGTTTTTCAGTCAATACAGGAACCACTTCAAATGCATCGCCTACGATACCGTAATCTGCAGCTTTAAAGAAAGGCGCCTCAGGATCATTATTGATAACTAGCTTTACTTTTGAAGCATTAACACCTGCCAAATGCTGAATGGCACCCGATATGCCAATGGCAATGTATAGGTTAGTCGAAACAGGTTTACCCGTTTGTCCCACATGCTCATCGTGTGTACGCCAGCCCATATCGGAAACTGGTTTCGAGCATGCTGTTGCAGCATCCAATACTTTAGCAAGGTCTTCGATCAAATGCCAATGTTCAGGCCCTTTTAAGCCTCTACCTCCAGAAACAACTACATCGGCGTCAGCTAAGGTAGCCTTTCCAGTTTCCTTGCTTATGGATAACTGTTCAAGATGAGAAGCTGTAAGTTCGACAGTTACATTTTTAACAACACAATCAACCACATGTTCAACCGTACCAAAAGCATTGTTCCCAACTCCAATAATATTAATCTCGGCCTTTGATGTGGTGTTTGCAAAGGCCTTATTGGTAAATGTTGTTCTTTTAACTGTTAGGGGATGTTGTTCATGTGGTAATGCCACTACATTGGGCACATAGGCAGCGTTTGTATTTGCTGCAACAAGCGGAGCTAAAAACTTGGCATCAGCACTACTACTTAAAATAATATGTGTAGCACCAAGGCTTTTAATGTAATATATCAATACACTTGCATAGACATGAGCGTCAAATTGTTGTGGTGCATTGTTTACATTGAAAACTTTTGAAACCCCAAACTGCCCCAATTCATGCGCGTTATCGGCATTAAAGCTAATGGCCACACAATCTTTGTTTAGCTCGTCAGCCATTGCCGATCCATAAGATGCAATCTCGGCTGCATTACGCTTGAGTTTGTTTTTTTCTGATTCGGCAAATAGGAGAATAGACATAATATTGGGTTAGATAACGTTAGCTTCTTTGTGTAATAATTCAATTAATTGGTCGATGTCATCAGCAGGAACTAGCTTAACAGCTGCTTTTGGGGCTGGTTTTTCAAATATTACATCTTTGGTGATGTTTTCAGAACCTTTTGGGCTTAGCACTTTAAAGGGTTTTTGACGTGCTAGCATTATGCCACGCATGTTAGGAATTTTAAGGTCTGACTCTTCAACAAGCCCTTTTTGTGCGCCAATAACCATCGGCAGTTTGCCTTTTAGTTTTTCACGTCCGCCATCAATTTCACGTTCAGCAACAGCGTTGTTGCCATCAACTTTCAAACCAATGCAGTTAGGCACAAAAGCAATATCTAGTAGTGCGGCTAGCATACCGGGAACCATGGCTCCGTTGTAATCAATAGACTCACGTCCTGCTATGACAAGGTCATAGGAATTATCAGTTATAAACGCTGCTAATTCTTTGGCAACAGACATACCGTCTATTGCAGGGGTGTCTATTCGAAAAGCTTTATCGGCTCCTATTGCCAAACATTTGCGTAGAGTAGGATCTGCTGTTGCAGTGCCCACATGAATGACATGAACTTGCGCACCTCCTTTTTCTTTAAACCATATGGCACGGGTGAGGCCAAATTCATCATTGGGATTGATTATAAACTGTACACCGCTTGTATCAAATTGTGTATCGTTTTCAACAAAGTTTATTTTCGAAGTAGTGTCTGGAACATGGCTGATGCAAACGAGTATATTCATAGTTTTAAATTTAGTTCAAATGTATAAAAAAATACTATGCGCGCATAATAAATAGAAGTCTTTTGCTTTAAGGTATTTTATTGCTATTTTTGCGCCTCTTAAAATATTTATGAGGATCATTCAATTTAGAGAAGCAATATGTGAAGCGATGTCTGAAGAAATGCGTCGAGACGAAAGCATTTACTTGATGGGCGAAGAAGTTGCAGAATACAACGGTGCTTACAAGGCTTCAAAAGGTATGTTGGATGAGTTTGGTGAAAAACGTGTAATCGACACCCCAATTTCTGAACTTGGATTTGCCGGTATTGGCGTAGGTTCCACCATGACTGGCAACAGACCAATCATTGAATTTATGACATTTAATTTTGCACTCGTCGGCATTGATCAAATAATAAACAATGCTGCAAAAATTCGTCAAATGTCTGGCGGGCAGTTTCCATGTCCGATTGTGTTTCGCGGTCCAACTGCCTCAGCTGGTCAGTTAGCCGCAACCCACTCACAGGCTTTTGAGAGTTGGTATGCTAACTGTCCAGGGCTTAAAGTAATAGTCCCTGCAAACCCATATGACGCTAAAGGACTTTTAAAGGCTGCCATTAGAGATAATGATCCTGTTATTTTTATGGAGTCAGAACAAATGTATGGTGATAAGGGCGAAGTGCCAGAAGGTGAATATGTATTGCCTATTGGGATTGCAGAAGTCAAGCAACAAGGTGATGATGTTACCATTGTTTCTTTCGGTAAAATCTTAAAAGAGGCCCAAAAAGCCGTTGATGTATTAGCAAAAGAAAATATCTCCTGTGAGCTCATTGACTTGAGAACAATACGCCCACTCGATATGGACACCATCCTTGACTCCGTTAAAAAAACCAATCGCTTGGTTATTTTAGAAGAATCGTGGCCGTTTGGAAATATATCTACCGAAATTACATATCAAGTTCAAAGCCAGGCTTTTGATTATTTGGACGCTCCTGTTCAGAAAATCAATACGGCCGACACACCCGCACCTTATTCTCCAGTATTATTACAGGAATGGTTACCGAATCACGAGGATGTTGTTCGCGCTGTGAAAAAAGTTATGAATTAAACCATTTATTAAACTAAACATGAATGAATTTGTTTTTTACCTTCCAATAGCACTTGCTCTACTTGGTCTTATATTTATGATTTTCAAAGCCCAGTGGGTGCGAAAGCAAGCCGCAGGCGATGCGAAGATGATTGAAATATCTAGTGCCATTAAAGAAGGAGCACTTGCATTTTTGGGTGCTGAATACAGACTGCTATCCTTTTTTGTTGTTGGTGCATCTGTTGCCTTATACATTGTATCAACGTTAGTTGAATCTACTCACTGGATGATAGTACCTGCTTTTATTCTTGGTGCGTTTTTCAGTGCATTTGCTGGCAATATCGGAATGCGTATTGCTACCGACGCCAACGCACGTACTGCAGAGGCTGCCAAAACAAGTTTACCAAACGCCCTAAATGTTTCGTTTAATGGAGGAACCGTAATGGGGCTGGGTGTAGCTGGACTTGCAATACTTGGATTGAGTTTATTGTTTTTGTTTTTTATTGGTCAGTTTATGGGTCAAGTAGGAAGTTTTTATGACAATATGACCGTAGTACTGGAAACCTTAGCGGGCTTTTCGTTAGGTGCGGAATCTATTGCATTGTTTGCACGTGTGGGCGGGGGTATTTATACCAAGGCTGCTGATGTAGGTGCTGATCTTGTTGGTAAAGTTGAAGCTGGTATCCCAGAAGATGATCCTCGTAACCCTGCAACAATTGCAGATAATGTTGGTGATAACGTAGGTGATGTTGCTGGTATGGGCGCTGACTTGTTTGGATCTTATGTGGCCACTGTTTTAGCTGCCATGGTTCTGGGTAATTATCTTGTAAAAGACATGCTAGACACTGGTATTGAACTTACTAGTTTCAGTGGAATGGGGCCTATCTTATTGCCCTTAGTAATTGCTGGAGTAGGTGTTTTAGCATCAATCATCGGAACCTTTTTTGTTCGTATCAAATCTAACGATTCGAAAGAGCCACAAGTACAAAAAGCATTGGACACTGGAAACTGGGCAGCAATCCTACTGACATTGCTTGCAAGCTGGTTTTTAATTGACTGGATGTTAGAAGACACCATCAACATGACTTTCTTCGGTGAAGGTGTGGAGAGTGTTCGTTCAATAAATGTATTTTATGCTGCTTGTATTGGGTTGGCGGTAGGTGCCTTGATTTCTATGGTAACCGCATATTATACATCACTGGGCAAGAAACCTGTAATGGACATAGTTCAAAACAGTTCTACCGGCGCTGCTACCAATATTATTGCTGGACTGGCGGTTGGCATGAAATCTACCTTCTTATCTGTTATTTTATTTGCAGCTGCTATCTATGGTTCTTATGCCTTAGCTGGTTTCTATGGCGTTGCACTTGCTGCTTCTGCCATGATGGCAACTACAGCTATGCAGTTGGCCATTGATGCATTTGGTCCTATTGCTGATAACGCTGGGGGTGTTGCTGAAATGAGTGAACTTGAGCCACAAGTACGTGAACGTACGGATATCTTGGATTCTGTTGGAAACACCACTGCTGCGGTTGGTAAAGGATTTGCCATTGCCTCTGCTGCACTTACTGCTTTGGCACTTTTTGCTGCCTATGTAACTTTTACAGGAATTGACGGAATCAATATTTTTAAGGCTGACGTATTAGCTATGTTATTTGTAGGCGGTATGATTCCAGTTGTATTTTCTGCCCTTGCCATGCAATCTGTTGGTAAGGCAGCAATGGAAATGGTACAAGAGGTACGTCGTCAGTTTAAAGAAATCCCTGGAATTCTAGAAGGTAAAGGAAAGCCTGAGTATGCCAAATGTGTAGATATCTCTACAAAAGCTGCACTAAAGGAAATGCTATTGCCAGGTTTGATTACTATAATCACCCCTATTTTCATTGGTTTATTGTTTGGTGCTGAACCACTCGGTGGATACATGGCTGGTGTATGTGTATCAGGTGTTATGTGGGCTATTTTCCAAAATAATGCTGGTGGTGCATGGGACAATGCAAAAAAATCATTTGAGGCAGGTGTAGAAATTGATGGTGAGATGACTTTTAAAGGAAGCGATGCCCACAAAGCTGCTGTTACTGGCGATACAGTCGGAGACCCATTTAAAGATACTTCAGGTCCTTCCATGAATATTTTAATTAAGCTCACATGTTTGATCGGTCTCGTTATGGCACCACTGTTGGATGATGGTCATAGTTCAGACGTGCTTCATGTAGAGGTGCAAATTGAGCGCACAGATGAGGGTATGGCCAAAGGCACACTAACTGTTGTTACTGACCAAGACGGTCAGGAAGTTGAACAGGTAAAGGTGTTTGAAGGTACTACAAACCAAGTTCAAGAAGCCATTACTACCGCAGAAGACGAGCTTGGCGTTAAGAAGTAGTAATAAGCCCACTTAATTCCGGGTCAACTTTTTTAATTACAGTACTAAAATCTTCTTTGTTGTCTACAAAGTTGAGTTTATCCACATCAATGATAAGTAATTTTCCTTTGTCATAGTTGTGTACCCAAGCCTCGTATCTTTCATTAAGCCTGCTTAAATATTCAATACTAATTGAGTTTTCATAATCTCGACCACGCTTGTGTATTTGTGACACAAGATTTGAAATCGAACTTCTTAAATATATCATCAAGTCTGGGCCTTTAACCAAAGACTCCATAAGCTCAAAAACAGCTTGGTAATTTTTAAAATCACGATGGGTCATCAGTCCCATTGAATTTAGGTTGGGCGCAAAAATGTGAGCATCTTCGTATATAGAACGGTCTTGCACAACATCATTTCCTTTTTTTTGAATCTCTAAGATTTGTCGAAAACGACTATTGAGAAAATAGATTTGAAGGTTAAATGACCAACGTTCCATTTCGGCATAAAAATCATCGAGGTATGGATTTTCAACAACATCTTCATAATGTGCTTCCCATCCGTAGTGTTTTTGTAAAAGTTCCGTGAGCGATGTCTTTCCAGCTCCAATGTTTCCAGCTATGGCAATATGCATATTTAAAATTTAGCCACAATATAAGTATCTTTCCAAAAAAATATCTCTCTTTAATAATTATAATTCAAATTAAAACTTTTTAAGACTTAAAGGGTCAAAAACATAAATTACATGAATAAAATTCTTTTACCCTTATTAATTTTAGTAGCATCTTATTCAAGTGCACAGCTTTCAAAAGCGACATATGCCATGAAAGTAAGTGCAAATATGGACTTTGCAAACAACCCTAATATTCCTAAAAATGTGGTGGAGCGTATCAAAAAACGCATGTCCGAACCTCAAAACTTTCATTTGTTTTTTGATAAAACACAATCCTTGTATAAAAAAGAGGAAAAGCTTGACAGTCCACAGGGTGGACGTGGTGGTATGTCGATGCGTTTTGGTGCAGGTGACGGCAGCATTACACATACCTATCTAGCTACACGTGAGCAAACGACTCAACAAGAACTATACGGTAAGACGTTCTTGGTATCGAAAAATATGAAGCAAAGAAAGTGGAATTTTACCGGAGAATCCAAGCAAATTGGAAAATACACCGCATATGAAGCCACTTATGTTTACAAAAAAACACCAACAAGTTTTAACATGTCCTTTGGCAACCGTGATGTAGATAAAGAAAAGGAAGCAACTGAAAAAGTACCTGTAGTTGTTTCAGTTTGGTTTACACTAGATGTTCCAATTTCTGCTGGACCAGCAGGCTATTTTGGTTTACCAGGGTTGGTGCTTATGGCACAAGACGACAATAGGGTTTTGGTTTGTACAGAAGTTCAAATGAATGCCAAAGATAAAGTTAAGCTTGAAGCACCTAGAAAAGGGCAGTCAGTTACTCAAGATGAATTTACACAAATCAGGGAGAAAAAGATAAAAGAAATGCGTGAACGTTTTCGAAACAATGGAAACCGCGGCAACGGGAATCGTATGATGATCAGAAGATAATAAATGAAAATAAGAAATAAATTATTGCTATTTGTATTTGGTCTTTCAGCTAGTGCTTGGAGCCAAAATATTAGATTTGAAGGAGTTGTGTTAGACAGTCTTGGTGTGGCTATATCTACTGCAAATATTGTTGCTACTAACCAAGAAACTAATAGGATGGACAATTTTGCAATATCGGATTTGGAGGGTAAGTTTTCTATTGGCATAAAAAAGGATGTCCCCTACAATATAAAGGTTTCATATTTGGGTTATAAATCGGTAGCACTGACACGAAAATCAGCTACTGATCTTAACGAGGTTGTCGTAATGTACGAGCAAGCAGAGCAGCTTGAGGGCGTGGAGGTTACTTATGAAATGCCAGTGTCCATTCAGGGCGATACAATTGTTTATAATGCAGACTCGTTTAATACAGGCTCAGAACGAAAATTAAAAGATGTATTGGAAAATTTGCCAGGAATTGAAATTAATTCTGATGGTCAAATTGAAGTTGAAGGTCGTCAAGTCAGGAAGGTTATGGTAGAGGGGAAAGATTTTTTTGATGGCGACTCTAAAATTGCCACGGAGAACATACCCGCAAATGCCGTTGACAAAGTACAAGTACTAAAAAACTTTAATGAGATTTCACAGCTAAGTGGTGTCACAAATAACGATGATAACATAGCCATTAACATCAAATTAAAAGAAGGAAAAGACCGCTTTTGGTTTGGTGAGTTAGGTGCAGGCGGAGGTGAAAAAGATCGAATATTATTAAATCCTAAAGTGTTTTATTACAGTCCAAAAACCAGTTTAAACTTTCTAGGGAATAGAAATAATCTTGGAGAGAATCCGTTTACAAGACGTGATTACTTTAGATTTACAGGTGGATTCAGAAACCAAAGTAATCAAAGTGGTTCTTCAATTCAAATTCAATCTGACGACGTGGGGCTTTCAAACCTCCAAAATAATAATGCAGCTTCCATTGAAAATGATTTTGCAGCAACTAACTTTTCACATCAACCCAAAGAGGGATTGACTCTTTCCGGTTTTGCCATATTGTCTCAAAACAACACTCAAATCAAATCTATCCGTGAACGTACATTTACATCAACAGGTGTGACAGAAGTTACAGACAATGATTTTGATCAGTCAAGTATATCAGAACTATATAAGTTTAGTACACTTTACAATGCAAACCCTAATTTTCAATTTGAGTATGATATTTTTTATCGAAAAGCAGATGAGTCGGAATACAGCGATTTAACGTCAAATGCAGCAAGAATAGAAGAAATAAGTTCGCTACGAGAGCAAACACCAAATCAATTGAGTCAGAATTTAAATGCATATTTGACACTAAGTGAGAAGCATATTTTTGCGCTTGAACTACAGCATACGCTACAGGAAGAAAATCCATTTTTTGAATTGCAAAAGGAACGCATTCTTTTTCCAGATGTATTTCCTTTAACATATCAACCTGAAGGCTATTTAGTACAACAAAATCGTTTTACAAAAACCAATAAGCTCGACGGTCGTCTGGAATATTATTATATGCTGAACGACACTGCAAGTTTAAATTTGACGGTTGGTACAACCCAAGTTAGGCAAGATTATAATTCTAGTATGGGAAATACTGTTGATGGATCGCTTACCATCTTTGACGAACCAAATTTGATTAATGATGTTAAATATAATTTTTCAGATGCATACACTGCTCTTCGCTATAGAGTAAAGTTAGGGAAGTTTCTAATCAATCCAGGTTTTACTTTGCACAACTACGATATTAAAACCCTACAGATGAATCCTAATGCGAGTAAGGATACAAGGCTTTTGCCAGATGTTTGGATTCGTTATCAGATTCGCAAATCGGAATCACTGCGCTTTACTTATCGAGCACAACTACAGTATTCCGATGTTAGTAGGCTGGGTGAGAGCTACACTTTTAGCAATTACAACAGATTATATCTTGGTAATAGCTCGTTAAAACCTGCCTATTTTCATAATTTCACTTTAAACTATTTCAACTTCAATATGTTCAATTTCACGAATATTTTTATTCGCATGAACTACCGAAAACAGTTTGATAATTTTAAAACAGTAAATGTTGTTTCCGGGATTGATCGTGAGTCCTCACCATTTAACTCTCCAAAAGCAGAGGAACGAATCAACATAAATGCACGTCTTCAAAAAAGGTTTAACAACCTTAAAACGAGCTTTACGCTTCAGGCTAATAAAAACAAATCTTATAATGTTGTTAATGGCGATTTACGCCAATTCAATTATTTTACACAGTTTGCGAGTGCAACCATTTCAACTAATTTTAGGGCTGCCCCTAATGTTGAGTTGGGTTATAGCTATAATAATAACCGCACAAAAGACGAAGACAGGGTTCGCTACTATATTACCGAGCGTCCTTTTGTTGGATTAGATGCAGCTTTTCTAAATGGTTTTATACTTTTGGCTGATTACAGTTTTTATGATTATCGCTTGGGGAGTACTTCTCTTAATAAATACGACGACCTATCCATGTCTTTACTTTACAACAAAAAAGATAGTAAGTGGGAGTTTGGACTTTTAGCAAAAAATGTATTAGGCAACAGTAGCATCAATAGAGATAATTTTTCTGGGATCTCGCAAACTACTACCCTGTACATGATTCAACCGCGTTTTATCTACATTACACTCAAATATTTTATTTAGAGTGTATTTAATGTTAGGGTTTTTGTAAGTTTTTTCTAAAGTTTCTTTGTAAATTTTAATCTTGTTGTATATTTGTGATCAACAGAGGAAGGATTTGACTGATTGCAACCTCTCAAAAAAACTGCTAAAACAGCTTGCTTTTGACTTCTGCAATCAGTTTATATACTCCTCAAAAGCAAGAATATGCCTTACTTTTTTACATCAGAGTCAGTAGGTGAAGGCCATCCTGATAAAGTTGCAGATCAAATTAGTGATGCGCTACTAGATCATTTTATCGCATTTGACCCCAATAGTAAGGTAGCTTGTGAAACTCTAGTTACTACAGGTCAGGCTGTTGTAGCCGGTGAGGTAAAAAGTAAAACTTACCTTGATATACAGTCTATAACTCGACGCACCATTAACCGCATTGGATATGATAAAGACGCCTATCAATTTTCTGGTAACTCCTGTGGTGTAATTTCACTTATTCACGAACAATCCCCCGATATTAATCAAGGTGTTGATAGAGGAGAGCCAGCTTCACAAGGAGCCGGAGACCAAGGGATTATGTTTGGTTATGCCACCAACGAAACAGAGAACTACATGCCCTTGGCGCTTGATATTTCCCACAAAATCATGCGCGTACTTTCTGATTTTAGAAGAGATAAAACAGCCATACCCTATTTACGTCCAGATGCTAAGTCACAAGTAACACTTAAATATTCGGACGACCACAGGCCATTGCGAGTGGAAACCATTGTTATTTCAACCCAACATGATGATTTTGATGAAGACAACGCTATGTTGGCTAAGATCCGAAAGGATTTAATTACATTAGTTATTCCTGAAGTTATTTCCAAATATCCAGCAAATATTCAGACACTTTTTGGTGATGATATTGTTTATCACATTAACCCAACAGGAAAATTTGTTATTGGTGGTCCTCACGGTGACACAGGTCTTACAGGCCGTAAGATTATTGTAGATACTTATGGCGGTAAAGGCGCACACGGTGGAGGTGCATTTAGCGGTAAAGACCCATCTAAGGTAGATAGAAGCGCTGCCTATGCCGCAAGACATATTGCTAAAAATTTAGTAGCTGCTGAGGTTTGTGATGAGGTGTTGGTTCAATTAAGTTATGCCATTGGTGTAGCAGCGCCAACTTCCATATTTATTAATACTTATGGAACATCAAAAACAACACAATCAGATGCTGACATAGCAGAAAAAATTTCCGAGCTTGTAGATTTATCCCCTTTTGGAATTGAGCAAAGACTTAAACTTCGAAACCCCATCTATGAGGAGACAGCTGCTTATGGGCATATGGGTCGAAAGCCTATAAACGTAAAAAAAACATTCGAGTCACCCTATAACGGTCGCATTGACTGTGAGGTAGAACTATTTACTTGGGAAAAACTCGATTTAGTACAAACATTTAAGAATCAATTTTAATAATATAATATGAGTAATTCAAATTTTTCTACCGACGCCCTACACGTAGGTCATGATGTAACCAAAACACAAGGAACAAGAGCGGTGCCTTTGTACCAATCAACTTCTTATGTTTTTAACAATGCAGAACATGCTGCCAACTTATTTGCTCTTGCAGAACCCGGTTATATTTATACCCGACTAAATAATCCAACAACCGACGTGCTAGAGCAGCGTATGGCAGCACTTGAAGGTGGAATAGCCGCTGTTGCTACCTGCTCAGGAACTGCAGCACTATCTACGGGAATCCTTACATTTTTAAAAGCTGGTGATCATATTGTTTCTTCAAACAGCTTATACGGAGGTTCGTATAACATGCTTAAGTCTATGTTACCAAGATTTGGCATTACCACAACTTTTATTGATCCTAACGATGTTGCCAATTTTGAATCAGCTGTAAAAGATAACACCCGTCTTATTTTTGCAGAGTCTTTAGGAAATCCAAAACTGGATGTCCTAGATTTGGCAGCCATTTCTGAAGTAGCCAAGAAGCATAAGATTCCTTTTATGGTGGACAACACAGTTGCTACGCCTGCCCTACTAAAGCCTATTGATTACGGAGTAAACATAGTTATTCACTCCCTAACCAAATACCTAAACGGAAACGGTACGGCAATGGGTGGTGTTATCATTGACTCAGGCACTTTTGATTGGTCGAGTGGTAAATTCCCAGAATTCACCTCTCCATCACCTTCATATCACGGGCTAAACTACCATGAGGCCTTAGGTCCTGCGGCTTATATTGCAAGAATTAGAGTTGAGGGTCTACGTGATTTGGGAGCTGCAATCAGTCCTTTTAATGCATTCCAAATCATTCAAGGAATAGAAACCCTTTCAGTCAGAATGCAACGACACAGCCAAAATGCACTTGAACTGGCAACATGGTTAAGCGAAAACGAATCCGTAGCTTGGGTAAATTACCCTGGTCTTGCATCGAACAAATACAATGGTCTGGCAAAAGAATACTTAAAGAACGGCCAGAGTGGCGTTGTAACTTTTGGTGTTAAGGGGGGATTTGAAGCGGCTAAAAAAATTGCGGACAATACCAAGATTTTCTCTTTGCTTGCCAACTTTGGGGATTCAAAATCGTTAATTATTCACAATGCAAGTACAACTCATCAACAACTTACATCAGAACAGCAAGAAGATACAGGTGTCACAAATGACCTTATCCGCTTGTCTGTTGGACTAGAAGATGTTGAAGATTTAAAAGCCGACTTACAAGCTGCTTTTGACTTAATATAAAAGTAAAAAGAATTGAAGACAATATGTCATCACTCAAGAAACATAGCATCACGAGCTTTAAGCTGCAAAGCGGCAAGGTCATTTCCTTGACATTATCTTATCAAATATTTGGTAAGGAACTGCATGAAGGACCTGTTGTTTTGGTGAATCATTCACTTACAGGTAATTCGAATGTATCCGGTGAAGATGGTTGGTGGAGCGATATTATTGGGCCAAAAAAATTGATAGATACTGAAGTTTACAGCGTTATTGCTTTTAATTTTCCTGGTAATGGCACTGAAGATGACTTTTTAACTTCCTATAAGGATTGGATATTACGTGATGTATCTGAGATATTTAAAATGGCTTTAAATGAATTTGGTGTTTCCGAACTCTTTGCTGCCATTGGTGGTTCCATAGGCGGTGCATTGGCATGGGAAATGGCAGTATCATATCCTAATTTTATTCGTAATGTTATCCCTATTGCTTGTTATTGGGAAGCCTCCGATTGGATTTTAGCAAATGTCTTGCTACAAGACCGATTACTGCATAATTCCCAAAGTCCACTTGAAGATGCGCGCATTCATGCCATGTTGTGTTACAGAACGCCACAATCTTTGAAATTTCGATTCGACCGCACCATTAACAATGAACATAATAAATTTAACGTCGAAACATGGATGCTGTATCACGGCGACAAACTGGCTAGACGCTTTGATATTAGAGCTTACAAGTCTATGAACCATTTATTGGGCAGCATTGATATTTGCTACGAACGTGATTCGTTTGAAAAATTGGTAGAAAAAGTAACGGGTAATATCTTTATTGTGTCCATTGATACGGACTTGTTTTTTACCCACGAAGATAATAGAGATACATATCGTAGATTGTTAAGTGTTAAGCCCAATGTGTTTTTTAAGACTATAAACTCAATTCATGGACACGATGCCTTTTTGATTGAACACAATCAACTAATAAATTTATTACAAGATATATTCACTCCAATACATGAACATGTATGAATGTAAAACTCACCCATCTGTCTGGCTATCACGCCAAGATCGAAAACAATACGGGTTATCAAATTTCTATTGATAATAAATCTACAGAAAACCCTCAGGGAGCAAGCCCAATGGAATTGCTGCTTATGGGAGTAGCAGGCTGTTCTAGCATTGATATCATCTCAATTCTAAACAAGCAAAAAGTTATTTTTGACAGCTTAGAAATTGATGTTAAAGGCTACCGTGCAGACAAACCTGCACCATCGCTTTTCACTAAAGTGCACGCGGTGGTATGCCTAACAGGAGATGTGAAACCTGAAAAAATTTACCGTGCAGCTGAATTGTCATTTACAAAGTATTGTTCGGTTTCTCTAACATTAGAAGCCACTGCAGAGGTAAGCTTTTCTGTAATTGTAAATGACACTTTATATGAGCCTAAAAATCTTATAAAAAACAAAAACTGAAGTGTCCAGTAAGGAGAAGTAGTTTGTTGCAATAAAAAAGAATTGGGTTCTATACTTTATTAAAATTAAAAAAAATTTGTTTATTTCGATTTTGAGTGTACTTTTGCCCTTGAAATGAAAATAAATACATATTATTCATCTTTCTTCTACTTCTATAACGGGATGTAGCTGGGTGTATAATAGTTTTAACAAACGAATTTAAAACCCTGAGCTAACGTTCGGGGTTTTTTTATGTGCCCATGGGGCATGAGGTAAAAAAACAATGGAAACAAAAATTGCGATACAAGGAATCAGAGGCTCTTACCACCACGAGGTAGCAGCCAGGCTTTTTGGAACCAATATTGCATTGGACGAGTGCCTGTCTTTTGATGCTCTCGTCGCAGCGGTTATTTCGGGTGCCGTTAGCCACGGCCTTATGGCCTTGGAAAATTCTATAGCCGGCTCCATTATTCCCAACTACGCGCTTATAGACAAACACAACCTCCACATTGTGGACGAGGCTTACATCCGAATTGAGCACCAGCTAATGGCATTACCCGGAACGGCTATTGCAGACATCGCAGAAGTAGCTTCCCATCCCATGGCGCTATTGCAGTGTAAAGATTTCTTTGCTACCCAACCGCACATCAAACTCATTGAAGATACCGATACCGCAGAAGTGGCACAACGCATTGCCGACAAGCAAATCCGCGGACTAGGCGCCATCGCTTCCAAAACGGCTGCTGCGCTTTACGGACTAGAAATTGTAGCACCCAACATCCACAGCATTGCTATTAATGCTACCCGTTTTGTTGTGGTTAAAACCACGCCCAATAGCTCTAAAGACATCAATAAGGCATCACTGAAATTTGTGCTAGACCACAAACGTGGAAGCCTGGCAGCTGTGCTTAATATACTAAGCGATTGCAAACTAAACCTCACAAAGATTCAGTCCATGCCTGTGGTGGAAACCCCGTGGAAGTACTCCTTTTTTGTGGACGTAACTTTTGACGATGTGGCCTTTTATACCAAGACCATCCAGCTGTTGGAAATCATGACCGAATCGCTAAAAGTATTGGGAACCTATAAAAACCAGCGTATCTCATGAGAGCTGCTAACAGACTAAATAGCGTCCAAGAATACTACTTTTCGCGTAAGCTGCGTGAGGTGCGTCAACGCATTGGCAGCGGGCAAGACATTATCAATATGGGCATTGGCAGTCCAGACCTGCCACCACCACCAGCGGCCCTATCGGCTCTAACGGAAAGCCTATCGCAGCCCACGGCACATAAATACCAAAGCTACCAAGGTACTCCTGCCTTGCGCCAAACCATAGCCACCTACTACCAAGATGCTTTTGACGTAGCGCTAAACCCAGAAAATGAGGTTTTACCGCTTATGGGTTCAAAAGAAGGTATCATGCATATTTCCATGGCATTCCTCAACCAGGGCGATGGCGTGCTGATTCCCAATCCCGG
>PAAD01000018.1 GCA_002698745.1 Flavobacteriaceae bacterium | reverse complement strand
AATGCGGAATGGCTCTTCATGGCTGTAAGAGTGCACATCCAAAATGCCCCCACGAACGGCAAATTCACCAGGTTCTGAAACAAAGTCTACCCGCCTAAAACCAAAGTCAAACAGCGTCTCGTTGACAAAATCAATACTCAACTCATCTCCCTTTTTTATGGATAAGGTTTTGCGCTGTAATTCTTTTGGGGTTAACACTTGTTCTGAAAGCGCTTCTGGATATGTAATGACGAGCTGCCTTGGGTTATTTTTGATTTTTTGAAGCACTTCTGCTCTCATTGATACATTGGCATTTTCCGTTTCTTCAGAGGAATAGGGACGCCGGTAACTTGATGGAAAAAAAATGGGGACATGAGCAAGTAATATCTCCAAATCATTTAGGTAATAGGCTGCTTCTTCTTTGTCGTTGAGTACCCAAATTAAGGTGGCGCTGTGTTGTTCGAACAACGATTTGACTAAAAAGCTGTGTTTTGACCCAACAAGACCAGCAGCAAATACGCTACCATGATTTGAAGCACATTGGTAAACGGCTTTAAATTGAGAATTATTTTGATACAGAACGGGAGGTTCGTTCACGTGTACTTTTTTACAAAAATACAAAGTAGTTGGCGTGTCAGCTTCAATAACGTTATTTTTTAAACAAATTAGTACTTTCCTGTGAGAGAATTACACCTCAATATTCGTTAGAGTTATTACATTTGCCAACCGATGGATAATCTAATCATTCGTAATGCCACCAAGAGCGACGTGCCAGCCATACTCGGCCTGATTCAAGAGTTGGCAATATTTGAGTGTGAACCGGATGCTGTAGCAGTTAAAGAAGCAGAACTTCTACAGGATGGTTTTGGTGAAAGCCCAGCGTTTGGCTGCTTTGTAGCTGCCATTAAAAATAAGGTAGTTGGTATTGCCTTGTATTATCCTTGCTATTCCTCCTGGAAAGGTAAGTCTTGGCATTTGGAAGATTTGATAGTAACGGAACCTTTCAGAGGAAAAGGAATTGGATTTGCGTTGTTTAAGAAATTTATCTTTTTTGCCCATAGCACGGGAGTTCGTCGAATCCAATGGGTGGTATTGGATTGGAATACGCCCGCCATTAATTTTTATGAAAAACAAGGTGCATCAACACTGTCTGACTGGAACATAACTCAAATGACAGAAGGCGCCATGCAAAAATTTATAGCAGAACAAGATGCGGGTATTTAAATTTGGAGGAGCTTCGGTAAAAGATGCAGAAGGAGTAATTAATGTCGTAAAGGTGCTTACTGAAATGGGCTATGAGGACACATTAGTTGTTGTTTCTGCTATGGGGAAGTCTACCAATGCTTTTGAAGGTGTTGTTGATGCCTATTTCGAAAACCCAGATTCATGTAAGGCTGCCTTGCACGAACTGGAAATGTTTCACCAAGAGATAGTGGAGACGCTATTCAGTGGCGCACATGGACCTGTTGCCAAACGGGTTAAAAATCTATGTGCTCAATGCGAGACTTTTTTAGCCAATAACCGTTCGCCACACAGGGCATTTGTTTACGACCAAGTGGTAAGCTTTGGCGAATTGTTATCAACTTCCATTATTTGTGCTTATTTAAACCATGTAGGCATTGCAGCAGAGTGGGTTGACGCACGAAGCTGTATCAAAACGGACAACTTCTACCGAAGTGCACACCTCAATTGGGAGCAAACACAAGCGGCTATTCAAGACCAAATTCAAGGGAATGTATTAAAAGTTACCCAAGGATTCATTGCCTCCGATGAAAACAATTTTACCACCACCTTGGGTAGAGAGGGATCAGATTATTCTGCTGCCATATTTGCTTATTGTATAGGTGCAACAGATGTGACGATATGGAAAGATGTACAAGGCATTTTGAATGCCGACCCACGTGTGTTTGATAAAACACAATTACTTGAGCATATTTCATATCAAGAGGCCATAGAGCTTGCTTTTTACGGGGCATCTGTAATTCATCCGAAAACGCTACAGCCCCTCCAAAGAAAAGAAATCCCCCTTTATGTCAAATCCTTTTTAAACCCAAAACAAAGAGGCACTAAAGTGGCCAAAGGAGTGCGTATGCGTCCTGAAATTCCGTGTTATATTGTTAAAAAGGGCTTATCGCTATTGCGCCTTTCAACACGAGATTTTTCTTTTGTAGTGGAAGACAATATCAGTGATATATTTAAGCTTCTTCATGAACATAAGATGTCGGTTGATGTAATTCAAAATTCTGCTATCAGTTTCTCGGTTTGCGTACAAGACAAGTATCGCAATATGGATGCCTTACTTCTTTCATTACGATCTAGGTTTGACGTAAAACACACACCTGATGTATCCCTTTATACGATTCGTCATTTTGAAGAAAATTCAGCTAAAATGTTGCTCAGCACCCACGAGCTTGTATTGGAACAACGAACAGCTACTACCCTCCAATTGGTATTACAATAACTATTTTTGTGTGACACTTATCCCGATGCTTAGCATCCCCTAAAGAATTTGCGATTGCCCTTGGAGTGTCCAAATAGGATTTTTAGTTAGTTTTTTCTTCCTGCAGAAAGGCTTCATTTATATCAAAATTAAAGACATTCTGTCTATAACATTTATCTTATTTGGAAGAGGTTTAAGCTTGTCCAGATAATAAACTTACGACAATAAATAAGATATTACGAAGTTTTTACAAAAAGCTTTTATTTCGTCCCTTGTTGCAGCAAAAGCCGCATGTATTTCATCTTCGTTTTTAGAAACAAGCTTAGAGGGATCTGTAAAATTTTGATGCCAGCGTTGTGCATTTTTACTTGGGATATATGGGCAGTTTTCTTGAGCATGATCACAAACAGTTATGATATGATCGAACGACATTTCCACATATTCGTCTACATGGTTTGATGTGTTTTCGCTGATGTCAATACCCGCCTCTTGCATGACGCTAACTGCTCTGGGATTTAAGCCGTGAGTTTCTATACCTGCACTGAAAACTGATACTTTTTCACCCCCAAAAAACTTCATATAACCGTGTGCCATTTGGCTTCGACATGAGTTTCCAGTACATAGAATTAAGATATTTATCATATACTACAAAATAACAACTATTTAAACGATCAAAGGTTTTCTCTAAATTAATTTAACAAGTCGCTCTTATCCATTAATAGTTTGATTTTGGATAGGATTACTTCGCTCAATCGCAGGTGGCTTTGAGTTGTCCATCCAGCAACGTGAGGCGAGAGAATAATCCGATTACTCGTTCTCAAAAACTGCCAATAGTCAGATTGCGCTACAACCAAATCAAAAGCATCAGTTTCTGTATCAAGCACATCTAAACAAGCTCCTTTGACTTTATTTTCTTTTAGCCCATTGACTAGATCTTCAATAACCACTTGGTTGCCACGGGAGGTGTTTATAAGCCAAAATGACTTTTTCATATTGAAGATAAATAAATGGTCGACGTATTGTTGTGTGCTTTTATTCAAAGGCAGGTGAATGCTAACTACATCTGCTTGATCGTAAATTATTCTGAGTGGCACTTGCTCGGCATTTTCATCCCCCACATTATTAATAATGTCGTGACACAAAACTTTAACGTCAAAACCAGCCAACTTACGTGCAAATTGTTTGCCGGTATGCCCATAGCCAATAATGCCGATTGTTTTTCCACCCAGTTCCTCACCACGATTTGCTTCCCTAGCCCACTTGCCTGAGCGTACTTCTTTATTTCCTTGTGGCAATTTGTTCAGCAGGCTTAGCAGCATGCCCAATGCATGTTCACCAACAGAAGCGCTGCTGCCTTCTGGTGCCGCCAATACCTCAATGTCCATTTCTGTTGCGGTTTTTACATCAATATTTTCTAGGCCTGAACCCACACGAGCAATAAATTTTAAATTTTTAGCTTTTTGTAAAAAGGGCTTATCAATAGGGAATCGACTTCTAATTACCAAACCGTGATACTGTGCGATATCTTTTGCAATGAGTTCTTTTGAAGATTGTGTATCTACAATATTTTCAAATCCAAAAACTGCCAATTGTTCAACGAGAATGGGGTGGTTTTCGTCAAGGTGTAAAATGCGCATCATGCTAAAAGCCTAAAATGACCTTGGCAGTGTAGAAGAAAAGGAAAATCCCAAAAATGTCGTTACATGTTGTAATAAAAGGTCCTGTGGCTATGGCCGGGTCAATATTGTTACGTTCTAGAATGATGGGCACAAAGGTTCCAACAAGTGCAGAGACCACAATTACACACAACATGGACAAGGCAATGGTAAGACTAACAGAAGTTTCAAGCCCAGTAAAATACCCAAAAATTAGTAAGAGTGAACTTAGTGCAATTCCATTTATTAGGCTTAAACCCACTTCTTTGATCAATCGATTAAACAGGCTTCCTTTTACAATATCATTTGCCAAACCTTGAACAATAATAGCCGAGGACTGAACTCCGACATTTCCTGCCATAGCCGCGATAAGTGGCGTAAAGAAAAAAAGTGTTTTGTAGGATGAATGTTGCATTACTTGCTCAAAGCCTTCTAAAATAAACACACTGCCCAAACCTCCAATGAGTCCTAAAATTAACCATGGTAAACGCGCACGTGTAAGCTCTACGATGCTGTCATCAGCTTCTACGTCTGAAGCAATACCAGCGGCCAACTGGTAGTCTTTGTCTGCTTCTTCTTTAATAAAATCTACAATATCATCAATCGTAATTCTTCCCAGTAATTTTTTTTCGTCATCTACAACGGGGACCGCCTCCAGATCGTATTTAGCCATAAGCTTGGCCACTTCTTCTCCTTGTTCTCTAATGTTTACATAATCAACCTTGGGGATATAAACGCTTTTGACTTTGGCCTTGTCATTTGCAGTAAGCAAGTCTTTCAGCGATAGGCGGCCAATTAGTTTATTATCATCGTCAACTACATAAATGGAATGTACTCTTTTGACTTCTGAGGCTTGAGTTCGCATTTCACGCATACATTTGGTAACTGTCCAGTTCTCATTGACTTTGACTAATTCTTTTGCCATCAAACCACCTGCTGAGTCTTCGTCATAGGTAAGCAGTTCTTGGATGTCTTGAACCCGCTCTTCATCTTCTATTTGTGCAATTACCTCGGCTTGTCGCTCTTCGGGTAGTTCCGCGATCAAATCCACTGCATCATCTGTATCCAACTCCTCTACTTCTTCTGCAATTTCCTTAACCGAAAGTAATTCAAGGATGGACTCTCGAATGTCTTCATCAACTTCTGTTAATACTTCTGAAGTCTTTTGAGAATCGAGCAGTTTAATCAAATAAATCCCTTCATCAATTGAGAGCTCATCAACTATTTCAGCTAAATCGGCATAGTGGTATTCATTAGCACGTTTTTTTAGCGCATTGGCGTTGCGCTGCTCTATGTCACTTTTGAATTGAGATAGTATTTTGTCATTGAGTTGAAAGGGTGTCATCAGCTATTTTTTGTGTCAACAATATAAATTCCGATACACCCAAGTGCTCTGGGCGTTCATCAAAGATACTATCTTCTTTTAAACTAGCCGAAAGCCCAAAGGATTTTAGGCTATTACGCAAGGTTTTTCGGCGTTGTTGAAAGGCTGTTTTGACAACGCTAAAAAAAAGTTTGTCACTACAGGGCAATGCATAGTCCGCCTTACGCCTCAGGCGAACAACAGCGGAAGCTACTTTTGGGGGTGGGTCAAAAACAAAGCGCGATACATTAAATAGGTATTCTGTTTCGAAAAAAGCTTGCGTTAACACTGACAAAATCCCATAAGCTTTGCTACCCTGTTTTTCACAGATACGTGCTGCAACCTCTTTTTGAAACATACCTGCAAATTCGGGTACTAGGGTTCGTTGCTCAATCACGCGGAATAAAATTTGACTCGAAATATTATAGGGAAAGTTTCCAATAACAGCTACTTGCGTATCAAAATGATCGGCAAGTGCCATTTTTAAAAAATCACCCTCCAAGATACGCTTTTCTAATTGGCTAAAATGAGATTTGAGGTAATCTACAGATTCGCTATCGATTTCAATTACATGCGTGGTAAATGGCTTTTCCAGCAGGTATTGGGTAAGTACGCCCATACCGGGACCAACTTCAAGCACATTCTTATAGCCATCTCCAGACAGGGTGTTGGCAATATTTTGCGCAATGTTTAGGTCGGTTAAAAAGTGCTGTCCGAGGTATTTTTTTGGGCGAACACTCATTTATATGATTTCAAAAACTCCAAATGACTGGCAAAAGCCACCCAGTCATGAGGAAAAACACGATACAGCTTTTGCAGAACCAGTTGATGCCCTATTTCGTTTACCCAACGCAAGTGTTCGGGCTCTGCACAATAGAATTGCATGCTAAACGTGGTTCCATTGACGGGTTCAACCCCATCAACAAACTCAACACGCAACAAGTCTATTTGTTGTACGTTTTTGGCAATTTCGGGCAGTAACTCTTTGTCAACATGCGTTGCCCAATTTTTTTCAATTTTAGGCTCAACAATAAAGGTGATGTTGTAAATCTGCATTTTAGTTGATGATGTCAAATCCAGTGTAGGGAACAAGTGCTTTTGGTATGTGTATGCCATCAGCCTTTTGATGATTTTCCAACAGTCCTGCCACTATACGTGGTAGAGCAAGCGCACTTCCGTTGAGCGTATGAGCCAGTTGTTTTTTGCCGTCTTTGTTTTTGTAGCGCAGTTTTAACCTATTGGCTTGAAAGGATTCAAAATTGGAAACAGAACTTACTTCCAGCCAGCGATTTTGGGCGGTAGAAAACACCTCAAAATCATAGGTTAAGGCAGCGGTAAATCCAAGGTCACCACCACAAAGGCGTAGTATGCGGTAAGGCAAATCCAATGAAGATAACAGCTTTCCTACATGATCCACCATTTCGTCCAAAGCAGCATAAGATTGTTCAGGATGCGATATGCGAACCACTTCCACTTTGTCAAACTGATGCAGACGATTGAGCCCGCGAACATGTGCTCCATAGCTCCCCGCTTCACGCCTAAAACATGGGGTATAGGCTGTGAGTTTAACAGGTAATTCCTCTTCTTGAATCAGGTTGTCACGGTATAGGTTTGTGACAGGCACCTCTGCGGTTGGAATTAAATACAAGTCATCTTCTGTGAAATGATACATTTGACCCTCCTTGTCTGGCAACTGTCCAGTGCCAATACCAGATGCTTCATTTACCAAATGGGGAACTTGTACTTCGCCATAGCCAGCAGCGGTATTAAAGTCTAAGAAATAATTGATTAGTGCACGCTGTAGCTTGGCTCCTTTCCCAATATAGACGGGAAATCCAGCGCCAGTGATTTTAGCGCCCAATTCAAAGTCAATAAGCTTATATTTTTTCCCCAATTCCCAATGCGGCAACGCATTATCATCTAAGGTCGGAATACTTCCTTTTTGAAAAACTTCTTCGTTGTCCTCTTCAGAATTTCCACTTGGAACACTTGGGTGTGGAATGTTGGGCAACTGATACAACACTTCGTTTAACTCCTTAGAGACTTTCTCAAGCTTATTTTGAAGTTCTTTTGAGCTGCTCTTAAGAATGGCGGATTTTTGTTTTTTGGCAGCTGCTTCTTCTCTAGCACCTTGTTTGAACAACTGGCCAATTTCTTTGGCGATGGCATTGGCTTGGGCTAGGGTTTGGTCAAGTGTTGCTTGAGTAGCACGGCGTTCTTCGTCTAAGGACAGCAAGATTTTCAATTGAGGAGCTGCATCAATGTTGCGTTTTTGCAACCCAGCCACCACTTGATCAAAATGTTCACGAACGTGTGCAGTAATAAGCATAATCGTATTTTTTACAAAGTTAAAGTTTTGTATGCAGTCAGAATAAAATCCTTGTCTTTTTCCAACTGTTCTTGTAACTCTGCCATAGAATCAAATTTTACTTCGTCTCTAATGCGGTCTAACAAAGCTACTTGAATCCTTTGGTCATATAAGTTTCCAGACCAACCGATGATATGCAGCTCTATGCTTTGTTGTTGGCCGTTTACTGTTGGATTTGTACCAATATTCAACATCCCCAAATACCATTTATCAATCATCTTTACTTTAGCTGTATATACTCCTCCTTTAGGAATGATTTTATCTGCGTTTTCCAATGTGATATTGGCTGTTGGAAATCCAATTGTTCTACCTTTTTTGTGTCCTTCAACTACGGTTCCTGTGAGGGTGAAGGGATGCCCCAAAAAAGAGTTTGCAGTTTTTATATCGCCAGCTGACAAAGCTATCCTTATTTTGGTTGAGCTTATGGAAATATTATCCAATTGTTGGGGATTGATTTGGGTAACACCAAAATCATAGATATTTCCGAAATGCTTTAGGTCATCTACGGCAGCAGCACGGTTTTTACCAAAGCGGTGGTTGTGGCCAATTACAATTTCTTTGGTGTTAAGCATCTTCAGTAGAATAGCTTCAACGTAAGCTGCGGCACTCAATTTTGAAAAGCTTTTGGTAAAAGGATGCACTACTAAATGGTTTAAGCCACAGTGCTCTAGTGTTGCAGCACGTTCTTTTAATGTTTGAATAAGTGGCATAGGCGCGTTGGGCTGAAGAACTTTCCTTGGATGTGGATCAAAAGTCAACAACACCGATGCAAGCCCTGTTTTTTTTGCTTTCTCTACAACATGTGTAATGATTTCTTGATGCCCCAAGTGTACGCCATCAAACGTTCCAACGGTAACGATGGTTTTTTTTGAATTTGAAAACTTGGCGCTATCTCTAATTATGCTCATACTTGGTCTAGGGCATTTCCATTAAATGTGTTCATGGCATTTGATGCACCATCAGCTACAAAAGACAAACTTGCTTGCACCGCTTTGTCTACACTTCGGGGGAGTAAGGCTGCCTCATTTTTTGCCCATGGTTGCAGAACAAAATCAACTTGCTTTCCCCTGCCAAAAGCTGAACCAATACCAAAACGAAGTCTTGCATAGGCAGTTGTATTTAATTGTTCACAAATATCTTGTAGGCCATTGTGTCCTCCTGCAGATCCTTTTTGTCGCATTCTCAAAGTTCCGAAGTCTAAGTGGATGTCATCTGTAATGACCAATACATTTTTTAGGGGAATTTTTTTTTGTTTCAACCAGTATTGCACGGCTTTTCCGCTTCTATTCATAAATGTACTTGGCTTTAATAGATAAACTGATTTTCCTTTATGCCTGAAATGAGCTAGGTCGCCCAAGCGCAGGGTTTCGAAATGGATTTCTTTCCGTTTCGCCACCTCGTCGAGAACCTTAAATCCGATGTTGTGCCGAGTATCATTGTATTCTGGGCCTATGTTGCCCAAACCAATAAGCAAAAAAGATTTCATAGCCGTTTCATTTTTTTTGGCTGATGAAAAAAAGGGAATGCGAAGTTTCATCATTGTAAAAATAAAAAAAGCATCCCAGTGTTTTGTAGGATGCTTTTAAAAAATTGATTTATTTTAATTTTATTTTTCAGAAGAAGTGCTTTCTTCAGTACTTCCTTCAGCTCCGTCGGCTACTTCAACACCTTCAGCACCTTCCTCAGCACCTTCCACTTCATCTTCAATTTGAAGGGAGACTCTAGATGTACGTACTTGACATACAACGGTGTTGTCTGGGTGTAAAAATTTAAATTTTTCGTCAGCTAGTTCTGTAACATATAACTTGTCTCCAAGCTCAAGTTCAGAAATGTCCGCTTCGATTATATCAGGTAAATTGGCTGGTAAAGCACGTACTTTAAGCTTACGCTTGTTTCGACTTAATACCCCACCTGAGTTAAGTACACCTGGCGCTGATCCTTTAATTACAACAGGAATATTCATTGAAACTTCTTTGTCGTCAAATAATTGATAAAAGTCAATATGTAGAATTTTATCAGAAACAGGATGAAACTGAATATCCTGCAAAATGGCATTAAACGTTACATTATCGCCTAGGTCGATAACCACCGTATGCGCATTGGGAGTATATACAAGCTTGGTAAACGCTCTTTCGTCTGCAGCAAAATGCACTGGCGCTTCCCCTCCGTATAATACGCAAGGAACCTCTCCAGCATTACGTAAGGCTTTAGTAGCTACTTTGCCCACGCTTTCTCTTTTAGATCCGTTGATGGTAATTGATTTCATATTTATTATTTATTACATGATAAATTTGTTTGAGATAGACTCGTTGTGATGTACATTATACATCACGTCAGCAAACAATTGAGCACAGCTCAATACTTTAATTTTTTTACTCTTTTTAGCAAGCGGTATAGAATCCGTTACGATGAGTTCAGATAATTTTGATGCTTCAACATGTTCGTAAGCTTTCCCTGAAAGCAATGGATGTGTACAGACTGCACGTACACTCTTGGCACCACGTTCCATCATGAGATCTGCGGCACGAGTCAGCGTTCCTGCGGTATCGACCATATCATCTACCAACACAACGTTTTTACCTTTTACATCTCCGATGAGTTCCATATGCGAAATTATATTGGCTTTTTTACGTTGTTTGTAGCAGATAACAACATCGCTTTCCAAAAAACGTGAATATGCATATGCTCGTTTTGAACCGCCCATATCTGGTGATGCTATGGTAAGGGCATCAAGATTTAGTGATTTGATGTAAGGTAAAAATAATGAGGATGCAAATAAATGATCTACGGGTTTTTCAAAGAAACCTTGAATTTGATCGGCATGTAAATCCATAGTGATGATGCGGGTAGCACCAGCTGTTTCCAATAATTTGGCTGCTAATTTAGCGCCTATCGGAACTCTTGGTTTGTCTTTTCGGTCTTGTCTAGCCCAACCAAAATAAGGCATCACGGCAGTGATATGCCGGGCTGAAGCACGTTTTGCAGCATCTAACATAAGTAACATTTCCATCAAATTATCAGAAGTTGGGTTGGTGGAACCAATTATGAAGATACGTGATCCACGAATCGATTCTTCAAACGAAGGTTGGTATTCACCATCGCTGTATCGGGTAAATAATACGTTGCCCATAGATATACCATATTGTTTGGCAATTTCCTTACCTAGAGCTTGAGTTTGCGTGCACGCAAATATCTTTGATTCGATTGTTATTTTTCCCATAGTTTTTCGTGCGGGCTGCAAATGTAGGAATTTATTTGAGCCCTCATAAATGCTTGACTGTTTTTTCTTGTCAAGCATTAAAAATATTGGCTACATTTGCCTTCCTTTAGCCTCGGTGGCGGAATTGGTAGACGCGCCGGATTCAAAATCCGGTTCTGCAAGGAGTGTGGGTTCGATTCCCACCCGAGGTACAAATTATCCGAAAAACTAGTTCATTTTTAGTTGTTTTTATTTCAACCCATTTAGGCTATACTTAGAATATTAATTCCATATAAGCCCAGCGGTATCTTGTTCCTTCCGTCTAGTTTTAAAACTCTCTTGACAATTGAATGTTTTTACACCGCTTTTAGCACATGGGTAACTATCCCCCAAATAATAAGCTCATCATCTTGGGTTACTTTTAAAGGCTTGTATTGTTCGTTTTCGGGGATCAGCCATACACAGTTTTCAGCTACCTTGAGTCGCTTCACGGTAAACTCCCCATCCACAAAGCACACTGCAATTTTACCGTTTTCTGGCTCCAAGCTCCGGTCAATAACTAGTAAATCGCCATCGTCCAGTCCAGCGCCTACCATAGATTGCCCTGCCACTCGTGCATAGAACGTAGCAGCTTTGTTTTTAACCACAGCTTTGTCAAGGCTTATGCGGACTTCTTTAAAGTCGTCTGCAGGGGAGGGAAAACCTGCAGAAATGCCTGTGCCTGCCAGCCAAACATTGGCTTCGTTGTTGGTGTCGGGGCTATAAAAATATAGGATTGGTGTTTTTTTCATTTTACCTTAATAATATCTTGAATATCTGTGGTGTAGCAGGGCGATAAGTGGGCTTGTTTCATTTTAAAAGTTCTGCTCAGGTCTTGGTTGGCGAGCTTGATTTTATGCGGGCCATACTTGCGGTGTAGTAGATCAATGCGTTTCATCAATGCGTCATGGCGGCTGTCTTCGCCATCAAATAGTGTGAGTTGTTTTGTGTTTTTGGGAACAATTCCTGTGACCATAACCCCTGCTTTTTTGTATTGAATACCCTTTTTGAAAATATGCTCTAAACCCATTAGTGCATGCTTACTAATAGTCAAACTTGACTGGGAGGCAAAGGGCATGGTAACCAACATTCCGTTGCGGTATTGTGGCAAGTCAGGCATAAACGGATTGCTGCGAACAAACACATATACAGCATGGCAGCAGCTGCCCTGTTTGCGTAGTTTTTCGGCACAAAGCGTTGCATAGGTCGATATGCGTTCGCGTACTTCTTCACAGGAGGTAATCAGTGACTCGAAACTGCGGGTAGTGGCAATGGCTTTTTTGGGAGAGGCTATCATTTCCATGGGAATGGTCGCGCTTCCTTCTAAGTCTTTTTTTAGGCGCAACCCCACGACGCTCATCTGTTTGCGTACCCAATTGTCACTGAGCTGGGTAAAGTCATAGGCGGTTTTCACTTCGTTAAGTGCCAATCGGCGTGCATGCTGACGACCAATGCCCCAAACATCTGCAATGGGTAGCCACTTGAGGGCCTTAATACGCTTTTCTTCCGAGTCAATTATATAGACACCTTTAGTTTTATTAGCGAATTTTTTTGCCACACGGCTAGCTACTTTAGCAAGACCCTTACTTGGGCCAAGTCCAATGCTAACAGGCATTCCGGTCCATTTGCGTACACGCTTGCGTATTTGTTGTGCATAAGCTTCCATGTCATAATGTTCGAAGCCTTCAAAATGTAAAAATGCCTCGTCAATGCTGTATACTTCTACTTCAGGGGTAAATTGACGTAAGACATCCATCACACGCTGACTCATATCACCATAAAGTGGATAATTAGACGAAAAAACTTGAACCTTGTACTGCCTAAAAAAAGACGAAAACTTATGTGCAGGCGCCCCCATGGGTAGTCCAAGGGCTTTGGCCTCGTTACTACGCGCAATCACACAACCGTCATTGTTGGACAAAATAGCTATAGGCTTGTCGTTTAATGTGGGTTGAAAAATCCGCTCACAAGAAGCGTAGAAGTTGTTACAATCGACTAAAGCAAACACACTCAAAGCTACATTTTTTTACTATATAATGAACTGTTTTTTTTCAACGAAATAGTGCGTTAATAAACGCAAATGCAGTACATTTGTTTGGTATAATTATTCCTAAATGGATAAGTATTCGTTTCTCAATGCAGCCCATGCCGCTCATTTTGCGCAGCTTTACGACCAATACCTTATAAACCCTGATAGCGTAGAGCCCAGCTGGCGTGCCTTTTTCCAAGGATTTGACTTTGGTGTAGAAAACAGCGCCGAATATGCCGGCGACAAAGTCCCCGAAGCTGTTCTCAAAGAATTTCGTGTCGTAAAACTTATTGACGGTTACCGAGGAAGTGGACACCTTTTTACACGTACGAATCCAGTGAGAGAGCGTAGAAAATACAAACCTACCCTTGCTATTGAAAATTTTGGATTGATACATGAAGACCTCGACACGGTATTTTCTGCTGGTGAAATTATAGGTGTTGGCCCAGCAAAACTGGCTGATATTATTGTACACTTGGAGCGTATTTACTGCGAATCCATAGGTTTGGAGTATATGTTTATCCGTCATCCGCAGCGCGTAAATTGGATTCAAAAATGGATTAATAAGAACGGTAATCATCCATCGTTTGATAACAATCAGAAAAAACACATTCTTAAAAAATTAAATGAAGCCGTTGCCTTTGAGGGCTTCCTACACACCAAATATGTTGGACAAAAACGCTTTTCCTTAGAGGGAGGAGAGTCTTTGATTCCAGCCTTAGATGCTTTGATTGAGGGGGCTGCAAAAGATGGGGTGGAGGAGTTTGTGGTTGGTATGGCACACAGAGGCCGTCTCAATACGCTGACCAATATTTTTGGTAAGCCCGCTCAAGACATTTTTAGTGAGTTTGATGGTAAAGACTATAAAGAGGAGGTATTTGACGGAGATGTCAAGTATCACTTGGGATGGACCTCAAAACGTCCCACAGATGCAGGCTATCAAGTAAACATGAATATTGCTCCCAACCCTTCTCATTTAGAAGCAGTTAATGCTGTAGTGGAAGGCATCACACGTGCAAAACAAGATAATAATTACAATGGCAATACCCGAAAAGTAATGCCCATTCTCATTCACGGTGATGCGGCTATTGCAGGTCAGGGGGTGGTATATGAAGTGGTGCAAATGGCACAACTCGATGGATACAGAACAGGTGGTACAATACATATTGTTGTCAATAATCAAATAGGCTTTACCACCAATTACTTAGATGGGCGTTCGAGTACCTATTGTACAGATGTAGCCAAAGTTACCCTTTCACCTGTGTTGCATATAAATGCCGATGACGTAGAGGCTGTAGTTCATGCTATGCATTTTGCTTTAGCATATCGAAACCGTTTTTCTCGTGATGTATTTATTGACTTGCTTGGATACAGAAAATATGGCCATAACGAAGGGGACGAACCACGATTTACGCAACCCAAGCTCTACAAAGCCATAGGTAAGCATAAAAACCCACTAGATATCTACGCTGCCAAACTGATGTCTAAAGGTGTTATTAAGCAAGCTGATTTGGATCAGATGGAAGCCGATTATAAGAAAACACTTGAAAAAAAGCTCGAAGATGCTCGACAGGCTTCCAATACAATTATCACACCGTTTATGAAAGACGAATGGACCGGATATCAACGTGCCAAGCAAAAAGACATGCTGCAGGCTGTTGACACCACCATTGAGGTAAAAAAATTGGATGCCATTGCAAGAAGTCTTACTGAACTACCTTTAAATAAAAAGTTCTTGCGCAAAACAGAACGCTTGGTAAAAGACCGCAAGGCCATGTATTTTGAGCGCAATCAATTGGATTGGGCTATGGGCGAGTTGTTGGCTTATGGAGCGTTACTTTCAGAAGGTCATGATGTGCGTATTTCTGGGCAAGATGTTGAACGCGGTACGTTCTCACATCGACACGCAGTGATGAAGGTTGAAGATTCTGAAGAAGAAGTGGTGCTTTTAAACAGCCTAAATAAATCCCAAGGGAGCTTTAATATTTTCAACTCTTCCCTTTCCGAATACGGGGTTATGGGCTACGATTATGGCTTTGCCATGGCTAGTCCAAATGCCTTGACCATTTGGGAAGCGCAGTTTGGTGATTTTAGTAACGGCGCACAAATTATGATTGATCAATACCTTTCGTCTGCTGAAGACAAATGGAAAATGCAGAATGGCTTGGTTTTATTCCTCCCCCATGGTTATGAAGGACAGGGTGCTGAGCATTCTTCTGCACGAATGGAACGCTATTTACAGCTTTGTGCCAAAGACAATATGTTCGTGGCTGACGTAACTACACCGGCCAATTTATTCCACATGTTAAGACGACAGCTTAAATCAACATATCGAAAACCATTGGTGGTGTTTACACCCAAAAGTTTATTGCGACATCCAATGGCCGTTTCTTCGAAAGAAGCGTTGGCAAAAGGCCATTTTATGCCTTTAATTGATGATTATACAGTTAAATCTAAGGAGGTAAAGACACTTGTGTTGTGTACGGGGAAGTTTTATTACGATTTATTAGATGCCCGCGAAATCAAACAGCGTAAAGATGTGGCATTGGTTCGGCTTGAACAATTATTCCCCTTACCAAAAGATGAGATAACAGCAGTTATGAAAAAGTATACCAAAGCAGAGGTGGTATGGGCACAGGAGGAGCCGCGAAATATGGGTGCATATGGACATTTATTATTACATCTTCCTCAAGCACATGATTTTCGTGTTGCATCTCGCCGTTTTTACGGTGCTCCTGCAGCAGGAAGTTCAACGCGATCTAAGCGGCGCCATAAAGAAATTATTGAGTTTGTATTTGATAAAACCAAAGACAATATGCGCTAGTACATTCGCATCCACTCTCAATTGTTTTATGGGAGCGTATACCCAAAGCTAAATACAAGTGGAATAGCTACTCCAGCATTTTGCGTAAATATATTTCCGTTTGAGTAATGCATTATTTTTACATCCAGGTTATATTGCTTAGATGACCCGAAAAAGACCCCTACACCCATAAAATCTTGATATGTAAACTCAGTTCCAGTTTTGATTCCATCAATGGTAGATTTTGAAATATATGTTGGCCCAATCACAGAATAGTTGGTGTAGAAATCCACTCCTTTGGTTCTAAATAAATAAAATCGCAATACAGGAAAAATGGAGAGGGCATATAAAGATGATTTTTTAGGTGTATTAAAAAAAGTAAAACTTGCGCCCCAATCTAAAGAGAAATATCGCTTGGTTCTAAAAGCAGTTCGTTGATATGTTAACGAAAAAACAGACTTAGCTTCTAAGTCTCCGTGCCAGAAAATAGGGATTCCAAGACTCTCATAATTGCCAGCCTTTGCTTTTGCAGAAAAAAAACGGTTTGTAAAAAAACCTAAATTTCCAGATCCATATCCAACATTAACAAACTGTTTTGGAAAAAAATATGATTTATCCGAAAGGTATTTTTCAGCTAAATTTTTTGGAACCTGTTTTAAATTATATTTAGCTCCAAACGTAGACTGTAAGGTATAGGGTTGATTATTTGATATTGATTTAGGAAGATAAGTTGTCATTAACATTAAGTCCCATTTTTCATTGAGTCTGTATTGGATGCCTGTTCCTAAAACGCTTGAAATATATCGCACGCTCTCATATATAGGCGTATCATTATTATAAATACCAACCCTTGAAGTATTTGCTACACCAAGTTCAATAAAAAAATCTGTTTTTTTAAAAACATTAATATTTTGTTTTAATGAAATTGTCCATGCATTTACCCAAACAGAGCTTTCTTGCCCTTTGTACTCAATATCTTTAAACGAGAACCATGAGGCTGGTCTGATCACACCAAACTGTAAAGCCGTATTGTTGCTAAGCTTATACCCTAAAAGTAAACGGCCTGAAAAAGCATTCATTTTTGTTCCAGATGAAGTATAGCCTTCTTTTAAATTTTCGTTTGAATAGGGGTAATAAATTCCACCAAAATTAAAGCTGAAATATGACTTTGATAGAAAAGGCGAAAGCTGTGACCTCAATCTTCTATTATTTTCTTCTTGTGCTGTAATAGTTTGCGATACAATTATAAAACCAAGAAAAAGAAACAATGATTTAACATATGTTATGCATAAAAATATACAGCCCAACATTGAATTTAATCTTCGTTTTTTTATAGAAATCATCATTATTTGCTAAACTTTTTATTTAATGTGCACTTCATGTTATTAAATAAACTGAAAAAATTGGTAACGAAAGGGTTTATAGTATTAATTTTATAAAATATTTAAATTAAATATTAAAATGAATATTCTTTATAATAATTAGAGTTTATGATTTTAGAAATGAAAGTGCCCTCTCCGGGTGAATCCATATCCGAAGTAGAAATAGCTGAATGGTTAGTTAGTGATGGTGATTATGTTGAAAAAGATCAAACCATTGCTGAAGTTGATTCGGATAAGGCTACCCTTGAGCTCCCTGCTGAAGAGAGTGGGATCATCACACTTAAGGCAGAAGAAGGCGACGCCATTGCCGTAGGTGCCGTAGTGTGCCATATTGACACTTCTGCTGAAAAGGTAGTATCGCAGGATTTAAAATCGGCCCCAGCCAAGGCGCCTATAACACAAAATATTGCAACAGCTGCCCCTTCTCAAACAAGCTATGCTACTGGAATAGCTTCACCAGCAGCACGAAAAATTCTTGCTGAAAAAGGCATAGATACCGCAGACATTACAGGTACTGGTCGTGATGGGCGTATTACAAAAGAAGACGCTATCAATGCTGTTCCTTCAATGGGGACCCCTTCAGGTGAAAGACCCACTTCGACTAAAAAAATGTCTATGCTACGTAGAAAAGTAGCAGAGCGCTTAGTAGCCGCTAAAAATGAAACGGCCATGCTCACTACATTTAATGAGGTTAATATGTCACCAATCTTTGCGTTGCGTAATGCGCACAAAGAAGCCTTTAAAGCAAAGCACGACGTTGGACTTGGGTTTATGAGTTTTTTCACAAAAGCCGTAGTTCGTGCCCTAAAAGAATTCCCAGACGTAAATTCTATGATTGATGGTAACTTACAAATCTTACATGATTACTACGATATTAGTATCGCTGTTTCTGGACCTAAAGGACTTATGGTACCTGTAGTTCGCAATGCAGAGGCTATGAGCTTTAGAGATGTAGAAACTGAAATTAAGCGTCTGGCCACACGTGCACGCGATGGACAAATCACCGTTGATGAAATGACAGGTGGAACCTTTACCATTTCCAACGGAGGTGTGTTTGGCTCTATGCTATCTACCCCTATCATCAATCCACCACAGTCCGCTATTTTAGGCATGCATAATATTTTGCAACGTCCAATTGCTGTTAATGGCAAGGTTGAAATCCACCCTATGATGTATGTGGCGCTTTCTTATGATCATCGCATCATTGATGGCAGTGAGAGTGTGGGCTTTTTGGCAGCAGTTAAAGATGCACTAGAAGACCCGGTTGCCTTACTTATGGATGGTGATGCCAAAAAAGCATTGGAATTTTAACCGTTGATAGCCACCACTTTCTCAACCTTTCCGGGTAGCATTTCGCACATCATGGTTTCGATGCCATTCTTTAGTGTAAAGGTAGAGGAGGGACATCCACTACAAGCACCTTGCAAGACTACGTGAACCGCCTTAGTATTTACATCAAAAGATTGAAATACAATATTTCCTCCGTCTGATGCTACAGCAGGCTTGATGTATTCATCTAAAATGCGAACGATTTCCTTTTCCGTTGGAGTGTAGTTTAACTCAACATTTGCTTCCGTTTCTGAATTTGGAATAAAATTGTGAGATAATATGGGCTTGTTTTCTGCAATGTACTCTCTTATAAAAGTACGCATTTGTTGCACCACTTCTTGCCATATTGAAATTTCGTATTTGGTTATAGAAATAAAGTTTTCATCCATGTATACCTCTTTGACAAAAGGAAAGTGGAATAAGGCTTGGGCTAGGGGTGCATTTTGGGTAGTGTCAATGGATTTAAATTCCACACTTGCAGGCACCAGTTTTTTATTTGCTACAAATTTCATTACAGCAGGGTTTGGCGTACTTTCAGCATAAACACTAGCTGGAGCTACTTTTTTTGTTTTGGTGACTTCGCCTCCTTCAGCGAGATACTTTTCTAATTGTTCGATTACTTCGTTTTGAACGTCGCTCCATTCCACAATGGGGAAGCGTTCCAAAGTCAATTGGGTTCCGTTGAGTGTTACAGCCTTCACAAAAGGCAAGTAAAATAATTGCTGTGCAAGCGGAACTTCCTTGGCCTCTGAAACATTATTAAAAGCGTAAGCACGTTCAACTAGTGGGGTTTCAGTACTCAAAACAAGTAAATCCTGATTTTCAGACGGTAATATGCGAAAATGGTTCATAGACTTTTCATGCAAAAATACGTATTTGAACTATTCCTAGAAGAACTTTCACTGTACTTTTTGTATTTTGAAGTATGCATAATAAAAGATTAAGGAAACCTCACTTGAACTCATATCGGCAGAAATAGCACGCATCGCTAAAAATTATAACTTATATGCAAGCTGGAATAAAAATTAAATTTCTAACTTACTAATTTGATTAACACCAAAAGATTTCCAAACCTCAATATTTGGAATAGCTGTGCTATAATAGCTTATATTACCACCATTTGTATTGTTGAGGTTGTTTAATTCTAGTAGTCTGTCGGTTTGCTTGGCAACTGGGGAACTACAATCAAGAATTGTTATATTTTTTGGCAGTATTTTTTTTAGAGTCTGAGTTAAAAAGGAGTAGTGGGTACACCCTAGGACCAAGTGGTCAATGGGCTTTTCTAACATGGGTGATAAAATATCACGTAGTTGTTTTTCTGTTGCTTTACTGTTTGCTTTACCTTGTTCCACCAACCCCACCAATCCGAGCCCAACTTGACTGATTACTTCTAACCCTTGTGTGTAATCTTGAGATGTTGTTTGGAAGAGGGTACTTGTGAGTGTACCGGCAGTTGCCAACACACCTATCACACCAGTCTGACTACCAAGTGCTGCTGGTTTTATGGCAGGCTCAATACCTACGAAGGGAACCGAAAAATATGCCCTTAGTTGTGTAATGGCATTCGTTGTTGCCGTATTGCAGGCTATCACAACTAGTTTACAATCTTGTGAGACCAACCAATTGGTAATGGCTATTGCACGTGTCGTAATAGCTTGTTTTGTTTTTTTTCCATAAGGTGTGTAAGCTTGGTCGGCTACGTAAAGTATATCCTCATTAGGGAGCATTTCTTTAAGTGCATTGAGTACAGATAATCCGCCTATTCCAGAATCAAAAACGCCAATGGGTTTAGAATGCATGCTTAAAAATAAAAAAACTGCCCCGAAAGAAGGCAGTTTTTTTAAAATAATATATTACAATGGGTTTTGATTAGATACCCAATGCTTTTTTAACGTCTGGTGCAAGATCTTTTCCTTCAGCCATAAGTAAAGCACCACCAAGACTTGCATCTACTACATAGTCAAATCCTTGTCCTTTAGCAACTTCTTGGACTTTAGCGCGCACATTTTCAATGATAGGACGTAATAGGTCTGCTTGCTTTTTTTGGATGTCTTGTGAAGCTGTTTGACGGAATTGTTGGATGTTTTGCTCCATTCCAGCAAGCTCTTGTTGACGCGCTTGATTGGTTACGTCTGTTTGATTTTCAGCCTCAGCAGAATAAGTCTGTAATTTGGTTTGATACTCCTTTATAGAAGCTTCGATTTCAGTTTGATAATCTTTTTCTAGTTTTTGTACTTCTTCTTGTGCAGCAATTACACTTGGCATTTCGCTTATGAGCTTTTGGAAGTCTAAGTGCGCAACTTTACTTTGTGCGTATGTTGCACTATTAAGCATTAAAATTACAGTTAGTAATAGAGTAGATAAATATTTCATTGTATTAAGTTAATTAAGTTTTACTTTTTTGTTTTACTTTTTTGCGTTTTTCTTCAAATTCTTTTTTTCTTCTTTCAAGTTCTTTAAGCCTTTCCTCTTTACGTTTGGCTATCGTCTCTTCCCTTTCTTTTTTCTTTCGAGCGACTTCAGCTTCACGTTCTTGCTTTCTGAGCTCAAATTTAACTTTTTTTGATGCTTGTTTTTCATCTTGGGTTAGACTAGTTTCAAAATTACTTTTGAATTTATTTCCCGATTTTTTTTCATCTTTTTTTCTTTGTCGCTCGGCTTTTCTTTCTTCAAAAAGCTTTAGGCGTTCAGATTTTTGCTGGTCTATTTTTTTTCTTCTCTCGTTTAAGGATGGATTTGAGTTTTCTTTACGTTCTTCTTTTTTTGTTTCTGCCAAAAAGGCTTGTGCTTTTTTTTTGTCTTCAATTTCTAAATACCGAATAACAAGGTCGCTAATATCGTACTTTTTTTCAGAATGTAATACCAGAATTTCAGCAGTACTATCAAAAACATAATTTAGTTTTCGGTCACTTGCAATTTCTCTTATGGCTGTCAAAATTTCATCCTGGGCAGGTTGCGCTAATAATAACTTTTGTTTAATCCAGTCTCCCTCAACTCCAAAACGCTGTTCAATGTATTGATTTAGTTTATCCTGCTCAAAAGCGATGTCATCTTTACGTTCTTCAGCAATTTCTTCTGTGAGTAAAGGCCTTTCGATTTCAAGGGCTTTACTTTGTTCATTTAATTCTTTTTGTCTTTTCTCAATTTCATTACGCCATGACATAATTTTGATTTCCAAGTCTTGACTAGATTCAGAGAAGCCCTGATGTGATGTTAAAACTTTGTCAATATTCAAAAACCCTATCCTTACATTACGTTGCGCATATATAAAGTCAGTTAAAAAAAAGGTTAACACTAAGGCCCAAAAAAAACGCATTTGCTTGTTTACTAGAATTGTTGACCTATAATAAAGTGTGTTTCCCATCCGTTGGGGTTTAAGTCATTTGGTACTTCACTGTCAAATCCATATCCAAAATCTATACCTAACAATCCAAATGCGGGCATAAAAATTCTAACACCAAAGCCAGCTGAGCGCTTACTATTAAACGGGTTAAACTCACGAAAATTGTTATAGCCATTACCCGCTTCCAAAAAACTCAGAGCATATATAGATGCACTTGGTTTTAATGAAATGGGGTAACGTAATTCAAGTGAGAATTTATTGTAAACAGTTGAGCCATCTCTGCTGGATAGCGATTGATTTTCATAACCTCTGAGCGCAATGGTTTCTCTTCCGTCCATGGCATATTGTTGAAGTCCGTCACCTCCTAGGAAGTATCTTTCGAAGGGGATATTACCTCTGTCAGGGTTGTATGCGCCTAAAAATCCAAATTCGGCGTGGGTTCGTAAAATTAATTTATCAATAATACGGGTATACCATGTACCTTCAAAATTTAACTTGTAGTACTCTAACCATTTAAATCGTTCTTGGTCAATTTTAGCTTGGTCAGGATTACCATTTGCATTTTGATATGCTGCTAGATTCTTCAAATTACCATAATCTATATTATTCACCAATGAGTATGGAAAGGTTAGTTTAGCACCAATCGTAAATGAAGAACCACCAACAGGAAATATAGGATTTGTAAAGGTGTTATTTCTTGATAAGGCTATGGCATAAAATAGGTTGTTTGAAACCCCATCTCCAAAAGTAAACAACCCTGTATAATAGTTGTTTAAGTCAAAGTATTGGTAACCTATTGTTTGCGAAAGTGTAAAGTAATCATCAGGAACCTGAAGACGTTTGGCCAACCCAAAGTTGATGCCACGAATTTTAAAATATTGAGATTTATCCGCCAAACCTGTCATAAAATTATAGCGGTACTGGGTTGTTTGCGAAATAGAAGTCGAAAAACGCACTGGTTGCTCCCCGCCTAGCCAAGGTTCTGAAAATGAAAAACTATAGGTTTCAAAAAAACGACTTGCTTGAAGACGAAGCGCTAATTGTTGGCCATCACCCATAGGCACTGGCTTATATTCTTTATTGTTAAAAATGTTACGCATTGAGAAGTTGTTGAATGAAAGTCCTAGAGTTCCAATTAACCCACCGCCGCCATAGCCACCTTGAAGTTCAATTTGGCTGGCGCCTTTTTCGACCAAGCCATATTCAATGTCTACTGTCCCTGCATTTGGGTCTACATCCTTAAAGTCAGGGGATATTTGCTCAGGATCAAAAAAGCCTAGTTGTCCTAACTCACGTACTGAACGGACCACTTTATCTTTACTGTAGAGTTCCCCTGGACGAGTGCGAATTTCTCTGTAAATTACGTGGTCATTTGTGCGGTCATTGCCTCGAACACTAATTCGGTTAAAGTAAGCAGGTTTGCCTTCATTAATACGAATTTCAAAGTTTATGGTATCATTTGTAGCACTTACTTCAACAGGATTTATACTTGAGAATAAGTAACCGTTGTTTTGATATAAGTTTGTGAGGTCATCACCATCAGGTTTGGTTTGGTCTGCAATGCGCTTACGCAATAACACTCCGTTGTATGTGTCACCAGATTTAATACCCAGTACTCTTCTAAGTTGTGCATCGCTGTAAACGGAATTACCAATAAAATTAACATCACCAAAATAATACTTGTTGCCTTCCTGAACTTTGATAACAACATCAATTTTGTTGTTGTCAATAATAATGCTGTCAGAAATTATACGGGAATCCCTGTAACCTTTTTCTTTGTAGAAGTCCAACAGTTTTTTAATATCTTCTTCAAAATCAGCCTCAATATACTTAGAACGCTTCCAAAATCGACCTGGAAACTCTACCCTTGTATTTTTAATTTGTTTACGCAGTTTTCTGGATCTGTAAACTTTATTACCCTCAAAAGAAATGGAGCGTACTTTTACTCGTTCATTTCTATCAATGTAAACTAACATTTTTTGACTGTTCACATCTGTCGTATCGGCCTTAGTGTCAATGGTTACTTTTGTGTTTAGAAAACCTTCTTTTTTATATTTATTTATAATGTAGTTTTTGGTAGTGGAAAGAAAGTTTTTACTGAGTTTTTTACCTTTTTTAATGTCAGTATCTTTAACAATAGTTTCGATTTTACCTTTTTTTAGACCCTTAATGGTGTAGTCAGATAAAGTAGGCAGTTCTTGAATGTATAGTTCCAAATCTGCAACATCACCATTAATATTGGTGATAAAAAATTCAATATCACTGAAAAGCTCAAGCTTCCATAACTTATTTATGGTAGTACTAATTTCTTCACCCGGGATTTGAATACGCTGACCTTTTTTAAGTCCGGTATATGCCACAACTGTTTGTGGACTAAAACTTTTTACGCCAGTAACGTTAATTTCTCCAAGTTCATAAAACTTGCCTTTATCATAGGTATTTTGTTGCGCATTTGCTTGATTGAGACAAAACAGTAACACGCACAATATAAGGGGGAGAAGTAAACAGTTAAGTAAGTTGCTCGCTTGTTTTTCCAAATCTACGTTCTCTTTTTATATAACTTTTAATTGCCTTGTGGAGCTCATGCTCATCGAACTCTGGCCACATTACGTCAGTGAAATATAGTTCTGCGTAAGCGATTTGCCATAAAAGAAAATTACTTATACGAACTTCACCACTGGTGCGGATGAGTAAATCCACATCAGGCAAATGTTGCGTGTAAAGATGCTCATTTATTATGGTTTGATCAATACTTTCAACGTTAATTATGTTATTTTTAACTTTTTTGCCAATATCAATAACTGCTTGCTTGATTTCCTCGCGTGCGCCATAACTAAGCGCTAATGTTAAATTCGTACCAGTATTGCTTTTTGTCTTTTCAATAACTTCTTCTAATTCCTCATACACTTTTTTGGGGAGCTTGTGCAAAGAGCCAATCGCCGAGAGGCGAATATTATTTTTTGTCATACGCCTTAATTCTCGACGAAGATTTCGTACCAAAAGTGACATAAGCGTAGAAACTTCTGTTTTTGGTCGGTTCCAGTTTTCAGTTGAAAATGCATAAAGCGTAAGATGCCTAACACCTAATCTTGCAGCTGCTTCGACTGTATTTCGTACTGCTTTTGCACCTGCCTCGTGACCACGCAATCGATTTTTACCTTGCTGTTGTGCCCAACGACCATTACCATCCATAATAATAGCAATGTGCTGTGGTAATTGATCGTTATTAAATTCTTGTAAACTCATTATCTTAATCTCTACAGCAGGGCAGCCTACCAAAGCTGTAAGTTATTGAAATCCCAGTAAATACGAGCCAATCAGTACTTAAACTTGTTGAGAATGGTTCTGCGTAAGGGTTTTTTTTAAGGTCAGGTGAACTCCCATCTAAATTATCGCTAAGGGTGAATTGTGGGCGTACCTCCAAAGCCAAAATCCATGATTGCCCAAAGTTAAACTTCAGACCCACTCCAAAAGGGATACCAATGGTAATTAATTTTCCTGAAGTAAGCGATATATTTGGAGGAGGATCAAAATAAATATTTTCAATAATCATGCGGTTGATTCCTGTGTGAATGTATGGAGTCCATGCAAATCCAAAGTCTCCGACGGGAAGATTTACATAATTAATTTCAATCGCAGCACCTAGAGTGGAATAGTTGTTGGCAAAGGAAAGAGGACCGGGCCACCGCCTTAAGCGATCAAGTTCTGAAGCATCTGAATCATTTCCACTTAACTTTCCTCTAGTATAAATGATACGGAGACCAATACGCTCATTAAAATTACGCTTATATATAAGTCCTATTTCAAGATGTCGTGGTTTTATATATTGGGTACTTCCTATCTCACCAATGTAATTCACACCACCAAAAGTGACACCAATTTCGTGTCGCTGTGCAGTACTAAAGCCACTCACAAGGCTTGCAATAGCAATCCAAAACCAAATACGATTAATACTCATCTTACTAACTAAAAACTGAAAAGGACCAAATATATTGTTAGTTGCGTCTATCTTGCCCCCAAAGCAACTTGTTGCGTAAGGTGTCAAAAAAGCCATTTGTATTAGATTTAATAAATACAATCGGATTTTTCGCTTTTTTAATAATAACGGTGGTGTTCATTGGTACAGAAAAGAGTCGGGTATCAAGTGAAATTAGGTGAGAGTCTCCTCTACCTTCAACGTGAATTTTAATTTCAACATCATCGGCAACAACTAGTGGCCTTACGTTTAGGTTATGTGGCGCAATAGGCGTTAAGACCAAGCTTTTTGCTTCGGGTGCTATAATAGGTCCGCCGCTACTCAAAGAATATCCAGTTGAACCTGTGGGTGTTGCCACCACCAAACCATCTGCCCAGTATACATTTACAAAAGCATCATTGACTTGGGTATTTATAGTAACCATAGACGTCGTATTTTCTCTACTGAAAGAAATTTCGTTAAGCGCTAATGGAAATTCACTCAGTTCCGCAACAGCAGGCGTTGTATTTATCTCAAGTATTGTTCGCTCTTCAGTTAGATAGTTGTTGGTTACGATATCATCAAGCATAGCTTCCATTTCATCCGGTTGAATCGGTGCTAAAAACCCCAGTCGGCCTGTATTGACGCCAATCAATGGTATTTTAGATTCACGGATGTAATGCAACGCACGCAATACAGTGCCATCACCTCCAACTGCAAAAAAAATAGTCGTTTTCGGATCTAAATCCTCATGGGAACTAAATGATGTTACAGCAGTATTGGAAATATTTCGTAATAATTCTTTTTCAACTTGTATACCAGCACCCTTAATTGCAAAAAAGGCAACTATTTCAGTAACGATTTTAATAGATGCCTCATCATGAACTAAACTGTACAATGCTACTTTCATGCTGCAAAGTTAGACCAAAATGCTTAAAGGTACATTATTGTGTTATTTTTGCTTAAAAACGGCATGACAAAGCTTAGTGTGAACATCAATAAAATAGCCACCCTGCGCAACGCAAGAGGAGGCGATGAACCAAATATTTTACAGATAGCTAAAGACGCTCAAACATTTGGCGCACAAGGAATCACTGTTCACCCCAGGCCCGACGAGCGACATATTACCTATCAAGATGCCCGAGAATTGCCTACTGTTATCACCACCGAATTTAATATTGAAGGAAACCCCATTCCAAAATTTATAGATATGGTATGCGCCATTAAACCCGATCAAGTGACTTTGGTGCCAGATGCTCCAGATGCCATTACTTCCAATGCAGGTTGGGATACGGTAGCAAATCGTGCATTCCTACAAGAGGTTATTCAAGAATTTAAGCAACATGGCATTCGCACCTCCATATTTTTAGATCCCGATGCGGCACAAGTGGAAGCTGTTGTCAAAACAGGCACAGACCGTATTGAGCTCTATACCCAAGCATATGCTGAAGTATATCCACTAGACCCTGTAAAAGCCATAGCACCATTTGTAGATGCTGCTACAAGAGCAAAAGAAGTTGGACTAGGTCTTAATGCCGGCCACGACTTGAGCTTACACAATATCGCATTTTTCGCCCAACAATTACCCGCATTATTAGAGGTATCCATTGGACATGCCCTAATTTGCGAGTCCTTGTACTTTGGTCTAGAGAACGTCATTAACCAATACAAAGCCAAGCTATCGACGCACTAGTTCACAGCACCATCGTTGGGCAGGGCGAAAATCTAATCATATTACATGGTTTTTTGGGGATGTCAGACAATTGGCGTACCCATGCCAAATTTTGGTCGACTCAATATGAAGTACACGCAATTGACCAGCGCAACCACGGAAAAAGCTTTCACAGCCAAGAGTTCAATTACGATTTAATGGCTGCGGATATTATTGACTATATGGATGAGCGGAATATTCCACAAGCTATTGTACTTGGTCACTCCATGGGAGGTAAAACAGCCATGAGTTTGGCACTTCAATACCCCTCTCGAGTTTCCAAACTTATTGTCGCTGATATTGTACCCAAAAAATATGACGTTGACACCAAATTTTCAAATATTATAAAGGGGCTTTTGCATCTTCATAATATGACCATTCGTTCAAGAACCGAAGCGGACACGTTGCTTATGCCTTTTGTTCCAGAAATGGGTGTTCGCCAATTTTTACTTAAAAATCTAGCTTGGACAGAACAAAAAACCCTCAGCCTTCGTTGTAATATTGAAGTGCTGCAACACAAGCTCAAAGAAATTGGAGCTGCACCAGCTGGATTGCCTTACACTGGAAAGACGCTGTTTTTAGCAGGAAAACAGTCTGATTATGTATTACAAAAAGATATGACTGTCATACATGGCCTTTTCCCAAGCGCTTCTTTACATTGGGTTACTGATGCGGGCCATTGGCTTCATGCCGAAAACCCTAAAGGATTTACCATTGCTTTACAAGATTTCCTTAGTTAATTTTGACCTTTAACATTACTTTGACCTTGCTTAAAAATAGCCTACTTTTGCCAGCTATTAAATGAAAAAATGAACGTAACGCGAAAAGATGTCGATGCACTAAATACAGTGATCACCGTTGATATTAATCAAGAAGATGTTGCCCCCAAAGTGGAGCAAGTATTAAATGACTACCGCAAGCGCGCTGATATACCTGGTTTTAGAAAAGGGAATGTGCCCATGGGAGTTATCAAAAAGCAATACGGCAAATCTGTTATGGTTGACGAAGTAAACAAGTTGTTACAATCGTCCCTTAACGACTTTCTTAGTAAAGAAAAGATTTCTATTTTAGGTAACCCATTACCCGTTCCTGTAGATAATATTGATTGGGATGCCCCTGCCTTTTCTTTTGATTTTGAACTCGGCTTGACGCCAGATGTGGAGGTAAAACTTCCCAACCGAAAAGCAGTTACACGATATGAAATTCAAGCAGACGAAAAGTTTGTGAACGAACAATTGGAACGCCTTCAGAAACAATACGGCGCCATTGTTCCTACCAATGACGTAACTATTGACACAGAATTGACCGTTGGCGTTTCTTATGAGGGTGGTGCCGATCTGAAAAGTGCCACATTTACGGTTAGCGAGCTAAAAAGCAAGAAAGCCCTCAACGCCTTTAAAAAGGCTACGATTGGCGAAGTGGTTGAATTCTCAACCAAAGGCTTGTTTAGAGAAGAGCATGTATTGCGTCGTGTAATGGAAACTCTTCCAAAAAAAGCAGTAACACTTTCGCTTACCCTTCAGGAGCGTAACAACCGCACTTTGGCCGATTTGGATCAAGATTTTTTTGATAAAGTATTTGGTAAAGACGCTGTGAAGTCTGCTACAGACTGTAAGGAAAAACTCAAAGCAGATGCCATGGGTCATTTTGAAACACAAGCCAATCAAAAGTTTATCAATGATATGACTGAACACTTGATAGACAACACCAAGTTTTCGCTTCCAGCAGCGTTCTTAAAAAAATGGATGCAAACAGCAGGTGAAAATCCAATAACAGAAGAGGAAGCCGAAGCAGAATACGCCAAATCAGAACGTGGCTTACGCTACCAATTGATCGAATCAAAACTCATGCTGGACCACAACCTTCAAATCACTATAGAAGAAGTGGAAACATTTGCTAAAGACTTGATTAAAAAGCAAATGGTGCAATATGGCCGTACAGACATTCAGGAAGAAGAACTCACAGAAATAGCAGGACGTATTTTGGGCAACCAAGAAGAAGTAAAACGCATCTCCGACCAAGTTATGAGTGAGAAAATGCGACAGCTGTTTTTGGAAAAAGGAAACATCAAAGTCAAGAAATTATCTTACAACGACTTTATCAAACAAGCTTACAAAAAATAATCGCTATATTTAACTTAGAACTTTAGGACATGGATTACGGAAAAGAATTTAAAAAGTACGCTACCAAGCATCATGGTATAAACTCCATGTATTACGATGAATTGGTCAGTAGCCTAACCCCTTATATCATTGAGGAACGTCAGTTAAATGTGGCCCAAATGGACGTGTTTTCACGCTTGATGATGGATCGAATTATCTTTCTTGGGACAGGTATCAACGACAGTGTCGCTAACATCATTCAAGCGCAGTTATTGTTTTTGGAAAGCACCGACAAAACTAAAGACATCCAGATTTATATCAACTCCCCAGGAGGCAGTGTTTATGCCGGATTGGGCATCTACGACACCATGCAGTTTATCAACCCTGACGTGGCGACTATTTGTACAGGTATTGCAGCCTCAATGGCGGCTGTATTGCTTTGTGCTGGCCAAGATGGAAAACGTTCTGGCTTACCACATTCTCGTGTGATGATCCACCAGCCAATAGGTGGTGCTCAAGGACAAGCATCTGATATTGAAATTACTGCTCGTGAGATTTTGAAGCTTAAAAAAGAATTGTATGAAATTATTGCCAAGCACAGTAACCAAACCTATGATAAGGTTTATGAAGACTCTGATCGTGATTACTGGATGAAGGCCTTAGAAGCCAAAGAATATGGTATGATCGATGAAGTATTAATTAAAAATTAGATTGTGGAAGAACTGAATTGTTCTTTTTGTGGACGTAAAAAAGCCGAGACCAAACTTTTGGTCGCAGGACTTAACGCGCACATATGTGAACGCTGTGTTGACCAAGCAGTTGGCATTATTCAAGAAGAAACCACACATGCCGATAACGCGCCCAACAAGGCCGAGTTTTTACTCAAAAAACCCAAGCAAATCAAAGCCTTTTTGGACGATTATGTCATAGGTCAAGAGCAAGCCAAAAAAGTACTTTCCGTTGCAGTATACAACCATTACAAACGACTCAATCAAAATCTCAATAACGAAGTTGAAATTGAAAAAAGTAATATAATTATTGCTGGCCGAACAGGAACAGGCAAAACGCTTTTAGCCAAGACCATTGCAAAAATGCTGCAAGTTCCTATTGCCATTGTAGACGCAACTGTACTCACCCAAGCAGGTTATGTGGGTGAAGATGTAGAAAGTATTTTAACACGTCTCTTGCAAGCGGCGGATTACGATCAGCAGAAAGCGGAACGTGGTATTGTCTTCATCGATGAAATTGATAAGATTGCTCGCAAAAGCGACAACCCTTCCATTACACGTGACGTTTCTGGAGAGGGTGTGCAGCAAGCACTTTTAAAATTACTTGAAGGGACTTTGGTTAATGTACCACCCAAAGGTGGCCGGAAGCATCCTGATCAGAAGTTTGTCGAAATCAATACCGAGCATATTTTATTTATTGCAGGAGGTGCATTTGATGGTGTTGAACGTCATATTGCCAAACGTATGAACATGCAAGCGGTGGGCTATAGTACCTCTGCCAAACGTAAATCGGTAACTGAAGATGATTTGTTGGCGCATATTACACCCACAGACCTTAAGGATTTCGGGCTTATTCCTGAAATTATTGGACGTCTTCCTGTGCTTACCCACATGCATCCATTGGATGAAAAAGCACTGTACCAGATACTAACTGCCCCTAAGAACGCATTGGTAAAGCAGTATCAACATCTTTTTGATTTGGATGGAGTTACGTTGACTTTTACACCAACATCACTGGACTTTATTGTGGAGCAAGCGGTACAGTATGCCTTAGGGGCAAGAGGACTACGTTCCTTGTGTGAGGCGATCCTTACGGATGCCATGTATGAACTTCCCAGTACCAATACTACTGAGCTGAAAATTACTAAACGCTATGCCGAAAATAAATTGAGCGTTGTTCAACTCAACCAACTCAAGGCGGCTTCTTAACATAAAGCCACTTAGGCTTTCCACACACCAAAACTCGCCAAGGTTATGCAGTTGTCTTTAAGTAAAAAGCATTTAATCGCCTGACTAAAATTGTCCCAGCAACTCATCCAAATACTCACGAGTGTTGGATAGTCGCGGCACCTTGTGTTGGCCTCCAATTTTTCCTTTTTGCTTCAGCCATTTGTAAAAGGTTTTGGACTTGGCAACATGTATCTTAAGTTGCATAAGCGTTATGTTTCTATAGCGTTTGGCTTCGTAGTCCGAGTTTAGGGCTTGCAACTGCTTGTCCAAATCTTCGGCAAAAGCAGCAATATCTTTTGGTGGTGTCTTAAATTCTATCAGCCACTCGTGCCCGCCCTTTTCGGAGCCTTCCATAAAAATGGGTGCGGCCGTATAATCCACCAATTGTACATGGTGACGTTGACATACCAACTCAAGTGCTTTGTTGGCATTTTCAATCACCAGCTCCTCCCCAAATACATTGATAAAGTGTTTGGTTCTGCCTGTTATTTTAAAACGATAAGGCATAATAGAAGTAAAGCGAATGGTATCGCCAATATGATAGCGCCACAGCCCTGCATTGGTAGAAATAATCACAGCATATTGAGTACCGACCACTACGTCAGATAATGGTATTACTTTTTCTTTTTGAGTAAAATAGGTTTTCATTTCTATAAATTCATAGAAAATCCCGTAGTCAAGCATCAGCAATAGCTCGTCAGAATGCAGTTGGTCTTGCACCCCAAAAAAGCCTTCTGATGCATTGTATAGCTCAACATAATTAATAGCATCGCTTGGTAGTAAGGCTTTATATTGCTCTTTGTAGGGCATAAAGTTTACGCCCCCGTGAAAATATACTTCCATATTAGGCCACACATCCAAAATGTTATTTCGTCCAGTTTCTGCCAATACCTTTTGCAGCAGTACCAGCATCCAAGAAGGAACGCCTGCCATACTCCGAATATCTTCTCTTAAAGTTTCATCTACGATAGCTTTCATTTTGGTTTCCCACTCCGCCATCAGGGATACTTTTTGACTTGGAGCACTTACCATTTCCGCCCAAAGGGGTAGATTATCGATCATAATAGCTGATAAATCGCCAAAATAAGAGTTGTTTTCTTCATAAATTTCTTTGCTACCACCCAAGCGCAATGCCTTACCTTGAAATACACTAGACTGTTCGTTGTTTTTGAAATAGAGACTCAGCATGTCTTTACCTCCCTTAAAGTGACAGTCTTCTAAAGATTCATTTGAGATAGGAATAAACTTGCTTTTGGCATTGGTCGTACCGCTCGATTTGGCGTACCATTTGATAGGAGTAGGCCAAAATATATTTTGTTCCCCTCTTCGGGAGCGTTCAATCATGGGTGCTATTTCTTCATAGGTGCGCACTGGAACTCGGTTGGCAAAGTCTTCATATTGGTAAATATCCCCAAAGCCATACTGCTTACCTACTTCTGTTTTTTTTGCCGTTTGCAGCAAGTTCATAAGTTCGTCACGCTGGACTTCGTTGGGATATTTAATAAAAAGCTCAATGTCATGAACCCTTTTTTTAAGAAGCCATGAAACAACGGTATGGAGCAGTGGTATTGCCATTTTGGGTATATTGCTGGACCAAAATACAAATTATGTTTCAAGGGGTACTGACCAAAATGCAAACGGAATTTAAAAGCCCCGTAGACTACTACTTGGTCTTTAAAGATTCCTT
>PAAD01000017.1 GCA_002698745.1 Flavobacteriaceae bacterium | reverse complement strand
TAAAGAAACCTTTACATATGTGATAACCCCCGCAGAGGCCAAATTTATTCAGCCGGGTATGCGGATTATTGTTCCTTTTGGCAAGCGTAAAAAATACACTGCTATTGCTTGGCGCGTACACCAAGTACGTCCAAAGACCTATGCCCCCAAACAAATAGACAGTATTATTGACATGGATGCTGTACTACAGCCTAAGCAACTGAAATTTTTGTCTTGGGTTGCGGACTATTACCAATCTCCGATTGGGTTGGTACTGCGGACAGCCATGCCGTCGTTGATGTTGCTTAAAAGTGAAACGGAGATCGTAACGCATGATTGGGAACAGCTTCCCCATACGGTCTCTAAAAATGCAATTTTATTGCTTGAGCAATTGGAAACCAATAGCACCTATTCTATAGCACAGATACAACAGTTAATTTCAATTAAAAACCCCTATGCTATTCTAAAAGAATTGGTAGCAGATGGTTTTGTTTCGCTCAAAGAGGAGGTTTATACCAAGTATGCACCAAAGCATCAAACTGAAGTTATACTTCATCCAAATGTAAAAGGAGACGATGCCCTGAAGGCAGTTATGGATCAACTTGCTGTCAAACCAAAGCAATACAAAACACTGTTGACATTCCTGCAGCAAAAGGTGCCAGTCATTATGACGGAATTCTCAAAGATTGAAACGGTTAGCCCTTCATCGCTCAAGACACTTATTAAAAACGAAGTATTGGCAACCCATCAGCGCATCATGGATCGCTTGCCGCCAAAGTTCACTAAAGACGAGCCCTTAACATCACTTAGCGACCACCAGCTAGAGGCGAAATCGGCTATCGAAACACACTGGCAAACAAAAGATAATGTATTGCTTCATGGCATAACGGGCTCGGGAAAAACAGAAGTGTATAAGCATCTTATTGCGCAGGAACTGGCCAAGGGAAATCAAGTGTTGTTTTTGGTGCCTGAAATTGGGCTTACCACGCAGTTAATGCAGCGATTGTATACTTTTTTTGGCAAGCAATTAGCGGTTTACCATTCGCGATATAGTCCACAAGAACGCACGGAGACGTGGAACAAAATCTTAGCTGATAAGGAAGAAGTACGATTGGTTTTAGGGACACGATCTGCTGTTTTGCTGCCTTTTCAGAACTTGGGTCTGGTGGTGGTAGATGAATCACACGAGATGTCTTATAAACAATTTGAATCTTCCCCACGCTACCACGCCCGTGATGCAGCCATGGTTTTGTCGCGTATGCACCAAGCAAAAGTAATTTTGGGTTCAGCAACGCCTACCGTTGAAAGCTATGCACATGCAAAGTCGGGCAAGTATGGATTGGTCAGCATGACCGCCAGATATAGAGATGCGCAACTGCCACAAATATCTTATGTTGACTTGAGTGAAGCATACCGCAAAAAACAAATGAGTGGTCATTTGGCACAACCGTTTATTCAGGCCATAGGGGAAGCCATGCTTTCTGGTAAACAGGTTTTACTATTTCAAAACCGTCGTGGCTATGCCTCATTTGTTGAGTGTCGTCAATGTGCTCATGTACCGCAATGTCCGAGTTGCGACGTGAGCCTTACATATCATCAAGTTTCAATGGAGTTGCGATGTCACTACTGCGGCTATACAGACCACTATACGCCAGCTTGTAAAGCTTGTGGTACGATTGCGCCGGAAACCCAAGGGTTGGGAACCCAGCAGTTGGAAGAAGAAGTACAGGCCTTGTTTCCATCTGCACGAATTTCGCGCATGGATTTGGACACTACAAGAAAAAAGCACGCCCATCAAAAACTAATCAATGCTTTTTCACGTCAAGAAATAGACATTCTAATCGGAACGCAAATGATTACTAAGGGTCTGGACTTTAAGCAGGTAACATTGGTTGGAGTCCTCTCTGCCGACAACTTTTTACACTTCCCTGACTTTCGTGCACATGAGCGTGCCTTTCAAGTGCTAACACAGGTTGCTGGTAGGGCAGGAAGGGTGGGTGGTAAAAGTAAAGTGTTAATTCAGACTTTTCAACCACAACATTCGGTCTTGAAATTTGTAAGCAACTATGATTATGCGTCATTTTATGAATTGCAGATAAAGCAACGTGAGCAATTTGGATATCCGCCTTACACGCGTATCATACGTATTGAGTTGAAACACAAAAATATGTCTACCCTTATCAGTGCAAGTGAATGGTTAAAAAAGGGACTTTTGGCGCGTTTTTCTCAAGTCCTTGGGCCTGTAGCGCCAACTGTTGGGCGTGTGCGAAATTATTACATACTTAACATACTAATCAAACTACCGCTTGAGGCTTCTCAATCGGCTGCGAAAAATCGACTTTCTAAACTGTTGAAAAGCTTTGAAATGGTGGGTGCATTTAGCCAAGTAATAGCAATTGTTGATGTAGACCCACAATAATTGTAGTCAACATATTTGTCTAAAGAAAGAAAATCCGTATTTTCGCTGACCATTTAAAGAATATAATATGAACCATTACGAAACTGTTTTCATTTTGAATCCCGTTTTATCTGAAGATCAGGTAAAGGAAGCAGTAAAAAAGTATGAGACGTTTATAACGTCTAACGGAGGCGAGATTGTCGCTAAAGAGGATTGGGGCTTGAAAAAGTTTGCCTATCCTATTCAAAATAAAAAAAGTGGGTTTTACCACTTGCTAGATTTCAAAGTTGATGGCAGCGCCATTATCCCATTTGAAGTTGAGTTCCGCCGCGATGAGCGTGTCATGCGTTATCTTACGGTTAAACTAGACAAGCACGCAGAGGCTTGGGCTGAAAAAAGGAGAGAACGTTTAACTGTAAAAGCTTAAAAAATGTCAATAGAGCAAGAAAGTAAAGGAGGAAAACAAGGAGAAATAAGATATCTAACTCCTCTCGATATTGAAACTTCCAAAACAAAAAAATATTGCCGTTTCAAAAAGACAGGCATTAAATATATTGATTACAAGGATGCAGACTATTTATTAAAGTTCGTAAACGAACAGGGTAAGATTTTACCTCGTCGCCTTACCGGGACATCACTAAAATATCAACGTAAATTATCGGTTTCTATCAAGCGTGCGCGTCACCTGGCTTTAATGCCTTATGTAGCCGATTTATTAAAATAACGAACTATGGAACTTATTTTAAAACAAGATGTTGAGAACCTAGGGTTCAAAGATGACATAGTTAAAGTAAAAAATGGCTATGGTAGAAATTTCCTAATCCCAAATGGATTTGCAGTAATGGCTACTTCATCATCAAAAAAAGTTTTAGCTGAAAACCTCAAGCAACGTGCTTTTAAAGAGCAAAAGCTTATTGAGGATGCACAAAAACTAGCCAAGGAATTTGGAAAGCTGGATATAAAAATTGAAGCAAAGGCAGGTGTGGGTAACAAGTTGTTTGGTTCTGTTGGAACTATTGAATTAGAAGCTGCATTGGGAAAAGCTGGTAAAGACATTAAACGTAAAGCCATCAAATTGGCTGGAGGTTCTGTTAAAGTACTAGGCAAGCACACTGCATCTATTCGTTTGCATCGTGAAGTTTATACTGACCTTGATTTTGAAGTGATCAAAACAGCAGGGGAAAAATAAATTTTGTTAAAACTCAAAACATAAAGCCGCTTATGCGGCTTTTTTTTATTTAAAATAAGATATTTGTATAAATTGAAGATATGGCTTTAAAGGCTAGTATTCCAAAAGGTACCCGAGATTTCCTTCCAACTGAAGTAGCTAAGCGCAACTATGTAACAGGTGTGATTCGCACCCAATTTGAGCGATATGGCTATCTACCTATTCAAACACCTGCCATGGAAAAGTCATCTACATTAAAGGGAAAATATGGCCAGGAAGGCGACCGCTTGATGTTTAACATCCTTAACTCTGGAGTAAAAGTAAAAAAGGCTGATATCAATGCCTTTGAAAATAATGCTTTTAGTCAATTCATTAGCTCTATTTCTGAAAAGTCACTTCGCTACGACCTTACAGTACCCTTTGCTCGATTTGTTGTGCAGCATTATAATGAAATAAACCTTCCATTTAGGCGTTATCAAATTCAAACTGTTTGGCGTGGTGATCGTCCACAACGTGGTCGTTTTCAGGAATTCACCCAATGTGATGCCGATGTTGTTGGTGCAGTTAGCCCTTTGCTAGAAGCAGAATGCATGCAGCTTTTTGATGATATTTTTGATGACTTATCTCTAAAAGGTTCAACCATCCGAATAAACCACCGCGGAATTTTGGCAGGTATAGCTAATTATTTAGATGAACCAGATCGCATTGTAGATTTCACTGTTGCACTAGATAAACTTGACAAAATAGGTGCAGAAGGGGTTTATAACGAGTTGCGTGGTAAAGGTTTTGATGAAGCGGCTTTGAAACGCCTAAATCCATTACTTGAGATATCTGGTAATGTTTTAACTCAGTTAGATGAATTAGAACAAATATTGGCTCTTCAACCCGAAGCCATGGAAGGAATTGCACAGTTGCGCAAGACACTAGGTTTTTTAAATCCTTTTAAAGTAAGCAAATTGGCATTTGATTTAACACTTGCAAGAGGCTTGCATTATTATACAGGAATTATTTTTGAGGTTGCGCCACCTAAATCAGTCTCTTTGGGTTCAATTGGGGCAGGGGGTAGATATGACGATTTAACCGCTGTTTTTGGACTTAAAGACGTTCATGGATTGGGTATTTCCTTTGGATTAGATCGATTGTGTATTGTTCTTGAAGATTTGAATTTATTTCCTGCTTCGCTATCACAGTCAGTAGATATTGTTGTCCTAAATTTTGGTGATGAATTCATGCAAGACCTGATTCCATATTTTACAAAATGGCGAGACATGGGCATTCGTATAAATTGCTATCCAACGGCTCACAAACTTAAAAAACAAATGCAATTTGCAAATTGCACCAACGCCCCTTTTGTGATGTTTTATGGAAATGATGAGCAGCAAAAAGGTATAATCTCAATTAAAAACATGCTCGATGGTAAAAACAATTTTATAAAATTGAAGGATTTCTCTAAAAAGTCTATTATTAAGATATTGAAAAAGTAAATTAATTTGCTTGTAAGTTTAATATTAGGCTGTTTTGATTTATTATTACATCATATTTAGTGAGTTATAAATTTGTATATTAGCAGGGCTAAAAAGAAAATTTCTTTCACTAAATAGTTCTAAAATTTTATTTAATTTGGATTTTCCGCTTGTTTTGTTATTATGCTTTTTGTCTTCTACTTTCTGCTTTTGTATATCAGGGTGCAGACAACTCAGTTTTTGTAACAACCAGCATATCAATAGTAAGTGAGAAATTTAAACCCAAACAAAGTAAAACTTTTGCTGACCTAAATGAAGATTGTAAACTTTTAGTTAATGACACACAGTACTTACAACATTATAAAATAATGCATATTTAACTAAAATTAATTTTTATAAATAACTAAATAATGAAAAAAGCATTCGTTCATATTAAAGGAGATATCTTTGGTGGTTTAACTGCAGGTATTGTTGCGCTTCCACTAGCTTTAGCATTTGGTGTATCCTCAGGATTGGGTCCAGATGCAGGTTTGTATGGTGCTATATTTTTGAGTTTTTTCGCTGCATTACTAGGTGGTACAAATACTCAGATTTCTGGCCCAACTGCTCCAATGACAGCTGTTAGTATGGTCATTATTAGCACTTTAATTGCTGCTAATGATGGTAGTGTTGAAAAAGCTTTACCAATCATACTTGCCGTATTTATACTTGCAGGACTCATGCAAGTTGCATTGGGTTTTTTAAAGCTCGGAAAGTATATCCGATATATTCCTTATCCAGTTATATCAGGTTTTATGACAGCTATTGGATTAATTATCTTAATTACTCAGATGCTCCCAGTCTTGGGTTACTACGCAAGAGAAGATATTTCTTATGTAGATACTTTTAAACCACAAGCAGAAGCCATTATTTTAAATAAAATTCTTGAAGAAGAAGCAGGAGAGGCCTTACTTGTATTGGAGGATTTTTCAAAAACAGTTGCCCGTGGATCTTCTATGTCTGAAGAACAAATTCTGGAAGAGTCTCAAACGCTAGCTGCTAACTCTGCATCTGGTGTTCTAGGCGCTATTCGCGTATTGCCTTCAGCACTTCAAAATATAAGCTGGATTGAGTTTTTATTAGCACTAGGAACCATTTTCATCATATACGGTTTTAAACGTATCACGACAGCAGTTCCTAGCACACTGGTGGCATTACTTGTCATGACAGGTATAGCTATACTATTTGTGCCAAATTATCGTCCTATTACATCAATACCACAAGGTTTTCCTGTGCCTAGATGGGAAATTTTCACCGAGTTACGATTGTCTGAATTGATTCCATACGTATTTACAGCTTTGACATTATCTCTTTTAGGAGCTATAGACTCCCTGCTCACAAGTGTTGTGGCAGATAACATGACTAAGACTAAGCACAAGCCCAACAAGGAGTTAATCGGGCAGGGTATCGGAAACAGCATCTCTGCTATATTTGGTGGTATCCCAGGTGCAGGTGCAACCATTAGGACCGTTGTTAATATTAACTCTGGAGGTAAAACACGTATTTCTGGAATGATTGCTGGACTGGTATTGCTTATGATTTTATTGTTATTTAGTTCAGCTGCCTCCACTATTCCAGCTGCGGTGCTTGCAGGAATCCTGGTAACTGTTGGAATCGGAGTAATGGATTACAAAGGATTACGTGCCATCCCAATACTTCCCCGAGACATTAAAATTGGCAAAACAGGTATCAGCTCCGAAGTTGTTGTAATGCTTGTTGTAATGGTTTTGTCAACGGTATGGAATTTGGTATATGCAGTAGGTATTGGCCTTATTATGGCATCCTTAATGTTTATGAAAAAGATCGGTGATCTTACTGAAAACTCTTCTGAAGTTACCACTGGCAGTAAGGAAAAGCTGTGGGAAGATGAAAAAAGTAGTAAATTATTGAAAAACGATAGTATTGCAATAAAACACATTAATGGCCCTTTATTTTTTGGTTCAACGGACGGCTTTCAAAAGCTGGCTAAAACTATTCCGCAAGAAGCGAATACGATACTCTTCCGTTTTGATCGCATGGAGTATATTGATCAATCAGGATTATATGCTTTAGAAGATCTTTTGGCAGATTTAAGCAAACAAGATAAGAGTATTTACTTTATTCATTTACCAAAGCAGCCACGCTACATGATGGAGCGTATTGGTTTGTTGCCAAAACTAGTGCCTGTGTCAAATGTTTTTGAGCGACTTCCAGATTTTTTAAACCACATCAAATCACAGAATTAAATTTACACGATTAGAAATAATATCTCCACTTCTGATGCGTAGAACCAACTTAAACTTGAACTAGTTTCATTATCTTAACTTTTTCAAAATTTAGCTAGCTTTAAATGCATTAAAATACTGATATTGATGCACATTACAATAGCTGAAATTCAAATTTGGCAGATAGCTATTACAGCTTATTACTTTACGCATATTTTGAGTGAAATTAAAAGCATGGGCCTATTTGAGATAAGACGGAAGTTGCAGTTGAAATTTCCACAAATTGTTGTGCTCATTGACTTTTAAATGGTTTTGTTGTATTGTTGTTAAATCAACTAGCACAAAAACAAAAAGTTTTTTAGGTCCCTTTTTTTAATTGTGTATGTAAATTCCGCCTTTAATTGTGTTTAAAGTTGACTAAAAATTCAATTTTTATATCGTTAGTTCAATTTTTAGTCGTAATCTTGCTTATATTTTTTAATTATGACTGGTAAAGTAAAATTTTTTAACGACTCAAAAGGATTTGGTTTCATCACAACAGACGCTGGTGAAGATGTTTTTGTTCATATTAGTGCCCTTGAAGACGGTATGTCCCTAAACGAAGGTGACAGCGTTTCTTTTGAAGAAGTTGATGGTAAACGCGGCAAATCCGCTAGTAACATCAAACTGCTTTAATAAAGTACTTTTTTTCTTACTCCTTCGGCTTTTGAAGGATCTTTCATTGCATAAAAGCGCTTTGATTTTCTTAATATCACTCTAATATTATGAGTCTTGTGCTTTGTAACTATTCCTGTATCTAGGTTTTTTTCTATTACAATTTATGATTAGTAACACTTATCATTTGTATTGCATTTGGAATGCTATTTAGGTGTAGTATAATTATTTTACTTAATTTAGAACTTTGAATTTCAATAAATTTAGGAGTATAATACTTCACAGTTTTTTATGGCATCACTAATCGAACATAATCAACCCCTAGATAAAAGGCTAACAAAGCATTTGTTGCGAAGAGCTTGTTTCCAATATTCAAAAACTCAATTAGATAATATGACTGGAAAAACTCCAGCTCAAATTTTATCAATTTTAAACCAGTCTTCGCCTTTTGCATGGATTTGGCCAAATGACCCTGTAACAAATGGATCAGGAGCTAATCCTTCTTGTGCAAATAATCAAGATGGCTATTGGCTTAATGACCAAAATTGGCAAAACAACTCATACCCCTGTAGGCAAGGCCCTAAACGTGCAATGGTAGCTGGATGGTGGTGGTACAATGCATTGAAACAAAATGCGCTCATTGACAAATTGACTTGGTTTCTATTTACTACTTTTACTACAGCTAAAGATGATGGTTCTGGTAAAGCAGGCCATTTTTTTGATTACATTAATTTATTGCAGTTTTATGCTGGTAAAAGCGTTAAAGATCTTGCTCGAAAAATTACTTTTGATAACGCAATGCTTTATTATCTAGACAATGGAGATAATAATAAAAATAGTCCAAACGAAAATTATGCAAGAGAATTTTTGGAGCTTTTTACAATTGGAAAAGGCCCCCAAGTTGCCGATGGTGATTACACAAATTACACTGAACATGATGTAGTTCAGGCAGCTAAAGTGTTTTCTGGTATAAAATTAAAAAACAACCGTGATACGGTTGATAGCGATACAGTCAAATTACCTCATTACCCCTCTGGCATACCAATGGGATATATAAATGTAAACAAACATGACACAGGTAATAAGACTTTTAGCCATGCTTTTAATAGTCAAACCATCTCAGGTGGAAACACAACTTCGGCAATTAATACAGAGTTAGATGATTTTGTTGATATGGTTTTTGATCAGTTGGAAACGGCAAAAAACTATGTTCGTAAAATATACCGTATGTATGTCCGCAGTGAATGGAATCAAGATGTTGAGGACGGAATAATAACTCCATTGGCTCAACAGCTAAAAACTAATGGATATAATCTTCTGGACATATTGCAAACACTTTTAAAATCAAAGCATTTTTATGATTTAGATGATTCAGACAGTACTAATGAAAACATTGGTGGAATTATTAAGAGCCCATTACAATTCTTAAACGAATTGATTACAATTTTGGATGTTAGAATTCCAAACCCTGAAACAACTCAAGTAGCTGAGGGTACAAATCAGACCAATGGAAAAAATAACGAGAATTACAGATTTTATTTGTTTTGGTGGCAATTTTGCCACAATACATTTTTTACGTTTAGTGGAATGAATATTTTTTCACCTGCTACTGTAGCCGGTTACCCAGCTGATTATCAACCACCTGCATACGATAAAGCCTGGTTCAATTCTAATAATATAATAGCACGTTACAATACTATTTTATCTTTTATAGGTGGTACATATAATAATGACAATTATGGTAATGGACAAAATCGTATTCAAGGAATTCAAACTACAAATAATGGATCCCAGTATTACTCCCGAATTTGGACAGATTTTGATGCAATTAACTTTATTGAAAACTGCATATCTGATCCATCTGAAGCTACTAAAATCGTGGAAGAGTTGTCTGGGCTGTTTTACCCTGAAGATATAGATGCTAATAGAACTGCTTATTTTGTTAAATTCTTAATACAAGACAATGAGCCCAATTACGTTTGGTATGATGCTTGGACTGCATATAAGACTGGAAGTGGAAATAATCAAGAAAATGCGGCTATTTTTATAAAAAATAGATTATCTGGTCAAGATGGTTTACTTCCAAAAATGATTAATGCCGCTGAATTCCAACTCATGTAATCACAGCATATGAAAAGAAGAGAATTTATTAAACTTTCAGTTACAGCATCAGCGTTGGGGTTACTCCCCCATGAAGTGGGTGCTGCATTGAAGTTGGCCAATACATCTTTGAATTGCAACATCTCTAACCGAAAACTTGTATTAATTGAACTCAAGGGTGGAAATGACGGTTTAAATACTTTGATACCTTATGATAACTACGGTTATTACAGCAATACGCTACGTCCTGATATTCATATTCCAGTGACCAACTATAACAACATGGCTGTTGATATTTCAAAGACCGGAACCAATCAAGATCTAATATTTAATCCTGCTCTTTTAGAGGGTAGTATTAATTCAGGTTTTAAGGGATTGTATCAAGACGGTATGTTAAGAGTATTGCAATCTGTTGGTTATCCATCTGCAAATAAAAGTCACTTTGCTTCAATAGACTTGTGGGCAACAGGCAATGACGGAAACAGCTGGGACAATGGAAAAGAAAGCGGTTGGATGGGAAGATTTATTGAGAAGGCTTATGCTGATTTATTTCCCTCAACTTTTCCTGTAGGTATTCAGCTTGGTTCAAGTAATACATGGCTTGGTTTTCATGGAGAACACGAGCATGGCACTGCTCTTAACATTGAAGGACAAAATTCTGAAAATTTTTATACTGTATTAAATGGATTAGCAGGTCAAGCACCTCAAAATATTCCGTCGAATTCTCACTATGGAACCGAGCTTCAATATATTGTAGATACTGATGCAAGTGCCAATACATATGCAGAGGCAATTCAAAATTCTTTTAATGCACCTGGTGCTACAAATTTAGTGGCATACCCTGATACCGATCTAGCAGATCAACTAAAAACCGTAGCTCGTTTAATAAGAGGCGGTATTGAAACAAAAGTTTATATGGTTACCATAGGTGGTTTTGATACCCATAATAATCAAAATCAGGGATCTGGTGACATAAACGGTAAACACACTGAACTACTTACAGAGTTGTCCTCAGCCGTAGATGCATTTGTTGCAGATATCAATTCAGATTCTGTCGGCGACGATATTATTGGACTTACTTTTTCTGAATTTGGTCGTAAGGCTATACAAAATGGTAATTATGGAACTGATCATGGAGAAATTGCACCAATGTTTGTTTTCGGAAAACCTGTTCAAGGCGGTATTTCAGGTGTAAATGTTGATTTGAATGAAGCTAATTCAAATAATAATTGGCAAATCAAAACTGTTCAACATGACTATCGTCAAGTTTTTGCTACAATTATGCAAGATTTTCTTGGTGCTGATAATTCAATAATTGATAATGCCTTTTTTGACAACACGAACATGGAAAGTTTTTCAGAAAACAAGCTTTCAAGTATTATAAAGACCTCTCATTTTGTTGACCCTTCTTGTTATATAACTTTGGGCACAAATCAAATCAAAGAAGAATCTTTTTTTGCGGCATACCCTAATCCAGTTAATGATAAACTATTTATAAATCCATTATCTGAGTTTGCTACAATTATGGGTTATCGTATGATAGATACTACTGGCAGGACAGTAAAAAAAGGAAAACTCGATTTTGAGAATGGTTTTGATGTAATAGAGATGTCTTCTCTAAAATCAGGAATCTACATTGTTCAATTAAGCGATGGTGAACGTACAGCTCACAAAAAGATTATTAAAGGAACTTCTTAACATCTTGTCATATCATTTTTTACATGACTGCCAATATAGAATGCGTATAAATTTTGATAGTATGAAATTATATTACCTGCTAATTTTAATTGTTGTTATAAGCTGTCAGCAAAACCCAAAAGCGCTTGAACAAGCTGATGGACATAGTTGTACTCCTATAAATAGCCGATTTTCAACCGAAATAGACCAGGGCTTTCAACAAGATCCAAATCAATCCACATTAAATATGGTTTTAATTCCTGGTGGTAACTTTAATATGGGAGCTGATGATGAGCGTGCATGGCGTGATGAATATCCAAAACATAATGTCCAGGTAGACTCTTTTTGGATGGATATACACGAAGTGACTAACGCACAATTTGCCTTTTTTATTGAAGCGACTAATTACGTTACAACGGCTGAAAAGGCAGTTGAATGGGATGAAATTAAAAAAGAATTACCTCCAGGGACACCTAAGCCTATGGACAGTCAGCTAGAACCTGCATCTTTGGTTTTTGTGGCTTCTGAAAATAAGTTGCCACTTGATAATGTGAGCCAGTGGTGGCGCTGGCAACAAGGAGCCAATTGGCGTCAACCTGAAGGTCCTGGAAGTAATATTATAGGCAAAGAAGATCACCCTGTTGTTCATGTAAGTTGGTTTGACGCTGTAGAGTATTGTAACTGGGCGGGTAAGAGACTGCCAACAGAAGCAGAGTGGGAGTATGCTAGTAGAGGCGGCTTACAAAATAAAGCTTATTCTTGGGGAGATGAAAATCTTTTAGATGGTAAGCCAAGAGCAAACACATGGGAAGGAAATTTTCCATATCAAAACAACCAAAGAGACGGATATTATTTAAGTGCTCCTGTAAAGAATTACGCATCAAACGGATATGGTTTGTATGATATGTCTGGAAATGTTTGGGAATGGTGTGCAGACTGGTACCACGAAAATTACTACAAAACATTAACCAATAAAATAGCTATTAACCCAAAAGGTCCAGAAACCTCATACGACTCAAACGAACCCTACACGAATAAACGTGTGACCAGAGGAGGTAGTTTTTTATGCCATAAAAGCTATTGCAGTGGATATCGCAACTCTATGCGTATGAAAACCACACCTGATACTGGAAGTATTCACACAGGCTTCAGAGCTGTTAAGGACCTGTAATAGGCAACGTTATCTTTATGAGAAATTCAAATAGCTTTACTATTATAGGGTTTTTTCTATTTGTTAATAGCTACTGTTTGGCCCAAAAAGTTTTTGCTGTTCAATATGCTAATCAAGCGGATGTAAAGTTGTTTGTGGTCGACTATCCTAATCAAGCCGATCTCAAAGTATATAAGGTAAAATATCAAAGTCAAACAGGGAAAAACAATGGAAAGTGGTTTTTTACCAAACACAAAAATCAAGCAAATAAGAAAATTTTTTTCGTAGATTATAAAAACACGGCAGATTTAAAAATCTACTTTGTCAAGTATAGAAATCAGGCCGGATGGGTAAAAAACTCCAAAAAGCACTTTTTCTACTAAAGCATTCTAAAATAGATTAATGTTTACATAGTCAATCTTTGATTGACTATTTTTTTATAATAATCTTATGGATTGCTTCGTTATCCCCACTTTTCAACTTTAAGAATAAAAAACCATTTTTTAAGCTTGAAACATCCATTTTAGATTTGATACATTGTTTCAAAAGTTTTTGTCCATTTATGTTATAAACTGTTGCCTCAAGTGCTTCTGTATTTCCGTTAATATATATAGTATCTGAAGCTGGGATTGGATATATGAAGGTATTTTTTAGAATGTTATTTTGAACTGAAAGTGAATGGTTGGCATAAAAATTACCCAATTCGGTAAGTTTATTGTTTTCTGAAATTAAATCTGATGTTTCAAGTCTTGCGTATTTTGGGTTGTTGCTGTTTGGATCAAACCAGGAATAACGCTTTACGTAATCTAGTTGGTTTAAAGCATTAAGAACTTCATTCATAAAAGAAAGAACATATGATTCTGAATATTTATTTGGAGAGCTTGAAGTTGCATTGATATCTCTAACTGCAAACTCAGTAATCCAAATGGGTTTGCCGTAGGTTTGATAAACTTCATCCAGCAATGCTAAAAATTTTGAAGGCGTATCTTTATGGTAAATATGAATTGCGACAAAATCAATCCGAAGATCTTTGGCTGCAGCTTTTTCCATGAAATCACGCATCCAACTATTTAGTGGCGCGGAGGTAGCAGGGCTTGATATGGGAACATTTAAAGTCTCTAATACAGGCCACAACTCAACTGCTTCATTAACGGTCATGTTTGCTTGTTCTTCAAGATCAGGCTCGTTAAACACCAATACATGTTTAATTAAATCTGTACTAGCTAAATTATTTAAGTAATCAATTTTCTCTTGAGTTGCAGCATCACTCCCCCAAATCATGGGAACGAATTCAACATTATTTGGATAATGGTCCCTATATTCCCAATTCCATGAATAATGCCAAGCGGGGTTTAGTTTATCAAATCTTTCATGCCAACTGTTTTCATAATTTAAGCTAAATGCAACTCCTTTTTTTGAAAGATTGTTATTTTGTGATTGAATTTTAGTAATTACTAAAATAAATAAAAGCAAAAATCTCATGTTTGTTTTAAAATACACTTTGTTTTCAGATTTTAACTATGATTTTTTTAACGAAATCCATTAATAATCTCTTTTTATCATTAAAGTTGGCACAAACCTTTATAAAGTTTTATAAAATCAAATATAGAGCTATTCTGCGCTTATATTTTTTTTATAAGCCGTGTGAAGGGTGGTTTTGAGTTCTATTACAACTTCTGCAAATTCTTTTTTATTTACAACATTAACGTTTTCATCTTTATTTTCTCGATGATCATAGAGCATAGAACTGACAGTGGTATTATCTGTTGGTCTAATGAATTCGGTATAACTAAAGTCATTTGTTTTCAGTGTATAACCATTTCCTCTTTTTATAAAAACATGTTTTTTTCCTTTCGATTTTGGATTAGACATAACATTTACCAAACTCGTTCCATCCAATTGATTAATTGGTGCCTCAAGACCACATAATTCAGCCAACGTAGGGTAAAGATCTACCAACGAGGTCAAAGCATTTGTTGGACCCTTAGTTTTTGTCAGTGGATTATAAATAATCAAAGGCACTTGTGTTGAGGTATTGTAATTGGTAAATTTTGCCCATTGAGTGTGTTCCTGTAAATTGTAACCATGGTCTGAGACCAAAACAATAATTGTGTTCTTGTGAAGCCCTTGGCCTTTGAGTACTTTTAATATTTTACCAATCAATGCATCTGAATAAGAGACGGTAGCATAGTAGCCATGAATTAAATCTACTGCTATGCTATCTGAAACCTGGCCACGTTTAGGAATATTGGTATAGGAGCGCATTTCTGGCCAATTGCTAATGCTCATTTTTGGAGCACCAATTGGTACATAATTATAATTTTCTGGTTGTTTAATATCAATTCTGTCGTATAAATCCCAGTATTTTTTTGGTGCATTGAAAGGCAAATGTGGACTTATAAAACCAGCTGTTAAAAAGAATGGTTTGCCATTTTTCTTTAACTGTTTAATATCTCTAATGATTTTTTCAGTCATCAAACCATCAATATAAGTAGAGTCACTAACCTCGGCACTTTCATAGGCAGGTCCCCTATCTGTCTTTTTATAGTTTGCAATATTTTCTGGATTGTGATAATCTTTCCAAAGCGATTGCCAATAATCAGTTGGTTCTAAGCCGAGGTAGTTCTCATCAAATGCATAAGGACGCCAAACCTCATCCCAATCTGTTTCCCTATCGTCTAAATGATGATAGATTTTCCCATTTGAAATGGTGGTATATCCATTTTCATTAAACAATTGTGGAAGGCTTACAGCATGTGGTGTTTCCTCTTCTGCAAAAGTTTTGTAGTCTAGGAATCTATTTTTAGTGGGTAGCATACCTGTTAGCATGCTTGCACGTGATGCTCCACAGACGGGTACATTGCAATAAGCATTCGTAAATTTCACGCCATTTACTGCAAGTTCATCAATGTTCGGAGATTTAATTTTCACTACCCCAAAACTGTTCAGTTCAGGACGTAAGTCATCCATATAAAACAACAAGACATTAGGTTTTGAAACGGACTTTTTTTGTTTTATTTCTTCACATTGCAGCAAAGACAATGTAGCCAGAATAAATAGTTTTTTCATAATACTTTAATAATTTATGGCACTATTAAAAAAACAACTAAGAGTAGTCTCCCTAAAAAACATATTAAAATTCTTTAATAATAAGCTTTTTTAAAATTACACTGTTACCATGATGCAACTGTAGAAAATAAATCCCTGTTGAAGCTGGCATTTGAATTCGATTGCTATTCCCTAAATGCTCATGAATAACTTTTCCGTCAATATTAAAAAGTTTTATACGATTAAAGTTTATATCGCTTTCAAAATTTAAATAATCTGTAACAATCGGGTTGGGAATATGAATATTTACTTGCCTGTTAGATGGAATAGATAATGACGAATTCCATTGCTGATCTTGTTTGTCGCCCCATAAATAGTCTACCAACTCAGGATGATCTATAAAAGGGTTCCGATTTTCTTGATATCCGTAAATAACATTATTTCGATTCCGTTCAAAATCATCAACTGGATCTTGCGCGTGCCATTCGAGGAGCGTCGAACGCACGCCGTGTCGAGGTTGTTTACTAGAAGTTGACAAGACATCTTCTATCATCTCTAAATCTAACTCATCATCTCCTCCTTCATAGCGAACGTCCATGTAAAAAATGATTCGAGCTACATCACCTTTGTCTTCGTCCCTAGGCTCAAAAATAAGTGCGGAGGAGCTGTAGTAATTACCAAATGTATTCTTACAACTATTACTTGTACAATCATCAAAACTATAGTTTAAACGAGTCGAATTGACATTGATATTGCTTGCGCGCAAGTTATGGACATCCGTTCCTGCTCCAATTGCAGTGCCAAAGTCTCCTCTAGACTTTGCCCAAACATGCTCTCGGTTCCAACCAGCGCCACTAGCATATTCTTGCGAACCATTTACAGATTCTCTTGTATATATTAATAAAACGTTATTTGGATTATTTGGTTGTGCGTCTGCCACCTTTAAAATATCCCATGTGTCTGTTTCTGAAGAACTAGTATAATCATACTCTACGTGGTCATTTATAATATTATGAAGCGCTGACTTTAAAGACTGCTCAGACTGGTTTTCAGCACTATTATAATAACCTGTTGGAATCTGACTGTAAACAACAATATTACAGGCACAATTCGCAAGAATAAAAAGGAAATGAGCCGTTTTCAATATGTAATTTTATTGCTTTAAAAATAAAACATTATCAACATAATAACCTCCATCTAAAAACGTATTTGTACCCGAACCGACATATTTAAAAGCCACATAGAGATTATTGCCTGAATAACTCGAAACATCTATGAGACCAGATTCTTGAAATGCATACCAAGACGTGTCTTCACCAGGTATATTAACATTTAATTTATTCCAATTTGCAGTTTTTACATTAGTTCCATCAAAATCAATAGAAACAAATACCTCTAATGTATTATTGTCCTCGTCGTCCAAGTGATGCTGAGCTAAATTAAATGAAACATATGCATTTGTGGCTGATGACAAGTCAAAAGCTGGAGTAACCAACCAACCAATATTAACGTCATCTCCGGTTCTGTAACCACTGAACTCTGCATAACCATTCCCACCATAAACCTGTTCTGTCCAGTATTCTGATCCTACTTCACTAAAGTTTACCCACCCAGGGTAATCAAAGTTTGAGCCATCAACTGCATCATTAAATTGTTCGTTTAAAACAGTATCAAAATCTGAAAGCTGTAATAGCTCACAAGGGGGGCCGTTTAAATTAATATCTTGTGTTGAATTTAACATTAGGACCAAGTTGTCACCGTCATATGTTTTCGTTACAATTGCTTTAATAGTTCCTGAACCTTCGGGTAAAATATCTTGATTAAAATCAGCATAGGCGCTTGTTTCCAGTAAAAAAGTTTTCTTTGAAAACCCATCACATGCTTCAAGCGTACGTCGTGTGTCATAGCTATCATAAGGATCTACATAAGGGCTCCCAACGTCATAGGCAGTAAAATTAACATCTTCGATTTGAACCATAATACCTACATGACTATCATTTATTTGTGAAAACGTAACATTAAGTGGTGTTATTTCGGTGGTCGTTGCAGCACGTAATATTTTCGCTTTCATTACCTCATCTCTTACATTTGTAATCCGGTTTTGTGCACTGTCCAGCTCACCAACTGTAATAACTCCGTCTCCAGTCCGGTATTCACCAACATATAATCCTTTCAAATCGACATAAACCTCTCTACCAACATTGTACATATTATAAGAGTCGGTAATATCTACCAGCATACGAATGGCTGCCGATGGAGAGCTAGGATTATCTTGAATATAAAATTCTTTGTAAAAATTTCCTGTAGCATCTGATGAAACCACATAGCCTTTGATTACAATATCAGATGTAATTTCTGTTGCCTCACCACTAACCGTCAAATCTTTTACGTAGTCTATTGATACTAAACTTTTTTGTCCAGCGTCGATGGCCGACATGAGTGTTGAAAGAAATGCATTTTCCTCATTCCCTAATGAATTAGGAATTTCAAAAATATCTTCTTGTTGACAAGAGTTAACAAGAAATATAAGGGCTATAAATGGGATGATTTTAGTTACTATATTCATATTTTTTTTTTAAAATCTTACATATAAATTCAAGAAGTAATTTGCTCCTCGGCCATACCAATATTTGGGGCCGAATTGCCTTTTAGGAGACGCAAAATCCTGTCGAAGCTCTCTAAAATTAGCATTTCTGGATTGCTCAAAACCACCCGTTCTGAACACACCATCAAAGATATTGTTTACACTCAAGAAAAATCCAACATACTTGCCATAGGTAATTCTCCATGATTTGCCCAAAACAAGGTTTGAAACAAAATATTCTCCAAACTCTTCTTGTTGAAGCAGCTCACGTGCCAATTCAGGGTCGTAGTCGTTGAATGGTAAGCTATCGCTATCCAAAAAGAAATTTTGAGTTCGATTTATTGGACTTGCATCCACATACGTATTTCTGAAAAAGTTTGTAGTAAAACCAAACCACCAATAATTTTGTCTAAACTCAAAACCTAGAGAGTATGCTTCCTGTGGACCATTTGCAATTCGAAGGTTTTTCATTTTGGCTGTACCAAAGTCTAAGTAGCCAAAATCATCTGAAGTCAAATAAACGCTTGGGTCGTTTGTGTAAATATGTCGGCCTACAGAAGCGGCGCCCTTCAGTGTTAATACCGGCAATACATCAGCCTCAAAACCAAACTCAATCCCTCGATATTCTTTATCTATATTTTGAGAAATTTCCTGTACAAAAGATGAGGTATCACCTCCAATACCCTCTGCGAAGAAAAAGGATATTTCACTGGCGTTAGATAGTTTGGTATAGTACCCTGTTAGCCTTACAGATAGGTTGGGAGCCCTCAAAATATAGCTAAGGTCATATGAGTTAATCTCCTCTACTTCCAATTCGCGATTTGCCTGTTCACCAACAATGTAATGATTTTCCCGTGAGTTTGCATACGTATTACGTAAGTGGGGCGCGCGTTGAATCCATGCTATATTGGCATCAAATAAATGTTTACCACTCAATTTATAAGTAAGACCAGCCTTACCACTCAAGGCATTAAAACTGAGTTTTTTTCCTTTACCGTAAGAGTTTTCCGCATAAGCACCATGTCTATACAGCCCCTCTCTTTGGTAATTGGTTTTCTTCAACGATGTTGAAACATACCCATCAAATCGATTTAAATTAAATTGTGTTTTGGCATATACTTCCGTTTGTCCTACGTCAAATATGTAGTTGTAGCGAAAACGATCTCCTACACCCGCCGTTGCATCTGGATCTTCAAGATCAAAGGCATAGCCATCAAAAGAATCACGATTAAGGTAAGAAGTAGCTCCAAGTAAATCTTGAATTTCTGCAAAATTCTCAGACGTTAAGTCTTGGTGTGTGACATTGAATACAAGGCTAACTTCATCCGTTAAGAACGTTTTTAATGAAGCGTTTGCAGTAAACTGTTTGTCATCTGCACGGTCTTCATAAAAAACATAAGCGGCAGGAAGACCGCTACTAGAACTAGTGAGGTTAGCATCATAAATACGATTCCAATCAATTTGACCATTATTAAGTAAATTTTCTTGTGATTGGTAGGCACTCGAATAATCAGGTCCATCAGAAGCTGCAAGGTGGTAACTTGGCAAGTTTTGATAGTATGTTGGACTTGGATTGGCGCCACCTGGGTAATCAAGTCTGCTATTTCCAAGTTCTCCAAACTGATAGGCAATATTAGTGTTTAAGTTAGTTTTGGATGAAAGCTTAAGTTCGTGATTCAACATTATAATCGGCTCAACCAAACGTCTTACACGCGAGTTTCGCTGTTCACCATCTTGATTCCCCCAATACTCATTGTACTTGATTCCCATTAGGTCATAAACCTCTTGGGTGTTTGGAGATGATTTGCCTCGACGATTTGGAGCAGCAATAATAGTTAAATTAAGGCTTTGTTTTTCCAAGACTTTTTCAACAGAAAGTAATAGAGATTGTGCGTCATAAAATGTTCCATCAATAAAGCCCGATTCACCCCAACGATTTCCAATGGAAAATGCATATGCCCATCCTTTATTACTTAAACCGCTCGCATAACTAAACATAGCGCGATTGGTATACGAACGATTTGATGAAGAATAGGTAATACGGCTACCAACTCTATACTCAGAGGCTTTTGTACTGATGTTAGTACTTCCAATAAGCCCCCCAAAATTATAATCTGATGACTGAGCTCCTAAACTTAATTCCTGATTACGCATCATGTCATTAAGACCACCCCAGTTACTCCATTGCGGGCGACCGTTGTAAAACTTGTTCATAGGTATTCCATTCATCTGTACTGCGCCAAAATCTGTATCTAGGCCTCGAACACGAAAGAATGAAGAACTAAACTCAAATGCCGCTGTTCTTGAAAATACGTCTTGAGAAGATTGTAGCAGGCCTGAGATATTTCCAGAAGCTTGGTCATCTTCACTCAATTCGTCATCAGATAAAATTATTAGTTGTTGGTTGGTTGAAATATTTTCTGAAACGCTGGCATCTATTTGAAGCACGACAGATAATACCTCACCAGGACTAGCTTCCGTGACGTACGTTTCATAATTATCGGCAGTAAATGTCAGTAGTGCTTTTGTGTTTATAGGCAATTCAAATTCACCGTTGGAGTTAGAGGTTGTAGAAACCCCAAGCTCTGGTGCTTGAATTAGGACACTTTTAACACTCTTACCCTTAGTGTCAACAATTAAACCCGAAACCTTTTCTTGAGCTAGTGCAAATTGAATTGTAATGAATAAAATTAGAAAACTACGCAATCGAAAATTTTTATTTGATTTACGAATTTAAGCTTATTTTTGTTAAAATTTGAATAATATTTTGAGGAATATTTTAGCATTTTTATGTGTCGCAGCTTTTAGTCTTATTGCATACACACAAGAGCAAGCATATGCAGTCGAAACAATAGCTTTTTACAATGTTGAAAACCTTTTCGATCATTACGACGATCCCAAAACAAACGATGATGACCGTACACCAACAGGGCGTGACAAATGGACTGAAGAAATATTCGAAAAGAAACTCACCAATACTGCAGCGGTAATAGCCGACATTGGTAATGATATTACGGGCAGCGCACCTGCTATCATTGGGCTTTCAGAGGTAGAAAATAGGTATGTTATAGAGCGGCTTGTTGAACATCCCTTGCTCAAAAAATATAAGTATGGTATCGCACACTTTGAGTCACCAGACGAAAGAGGAATTGATGTGTGTTTGTTGTATCGTAAAAGTAAGTTTACACTACTTCGCGCCAAAAGACATTTCCTTTCCCTTTTTGATACAGATGGAGACCGTGACTATACAAGAGATCAGCTCGTCGTTTCCGGATTGTTAGACAATGAACTCCTTTATGTCATTATTCATCACTGGCCGTCTCGCAGTGGTGGGCAAGTAAGAAGCGAGCCGAAACGCATTGCTGCAGGAGAACTCAATCGAAAAACCGTGGACTCTATAAGAGGAATCAATCCTTCTGCCAAGATTATCAATATGGGTGATTTTAATGACGACCCCAATGATAAAAGTATCATAGATGCACTTGGTGCATCAGTTGATAAAGATGAAGTAACAGCGCAAACAACATTCTACAACCCTATGATGTCTTTCTACAGCCGTGGAATTGGAACAAGCTGCTACCGAGACAAATGGAATGTATTAGATCAGGTCCATGTGACTCCGAGCTTACTGGATGAAAGCGATACAAACTGGTATTTTTGGAAAGCGGGTATTTTTAACCCGAGGTATCTTTACAACAAAAAGGGACGTTATAAAGGATATCCTTTTAGAAGCTTTGCCGGAGGTAAGTTTACAGGAGGTTATAGTGACCACTTTCCTGT
>PAAD01000016.1 GCA_002698745.1 Flavobacteriaceae bacterium | reverse complement strand
TTTAGGCGGGTAGACTTTGTTTCAGAACCTGGTGAATTTGCCGTTCGTGGGGGCATTTTGGATGTGCACTCTTACAGCCATGAAGAGCCATTCCGCATTGAATTTTTTGGCAATGAAATTGACACCATTCGCAGTTTTGATATAGCCAGTCAGCGTTCAACTCAATCCTTGAGCGCCATAGACGTCTTGGCCAATATTGAACAAAAAGAACTAAACGAAAAGCGACAATCCCTATTGTCATTCATTCCAAGAGAAAGTTTGATTTGTGTACAAAATACGAGTGCCATTCAAACTTCATTAGACCATTTATACGCACACGCAGAAAAATCATATGCGGCGCTTTCTGGTGAAATTAAGCGGTTAAAGCCCATTGCCCTTTTTGTGGACGGAAAGGCATTTGAGCAAAATTTAACTGTACATAAACAAGTGCATTTTACTTCAACAAGTAAACACAATGCTGTGGTTTTTGAATGCCAACCCCAGCCGCATTTTCAGCGTAAATTCGATTGGTTTGTAACTCACTTAAACGAAAATACAGAAAAACAGGTGGTCAATCACGTATTTTGTGCTTCTGAGGCACAAAAAAAACGACTCATTCAAATTGTAGAGGAACTTGCGCCTGAAACATCTTTTCATTGCTGGGTGGCACCCCTATTTCAAGGTTTTGTAGATGATGATGAGCATATTGTCTGTTATACTGACCACCAGCTTTTTGAACGCTATCACAGGTTCAGGTTAAAAAATGGCTACGCCAAAAAACAAGCATTGTCTCTAAAGGCGCTGACAGAGTTAGAGGTCGGCGATTACGTGACGCATATCGATCATGGTATAGGAACTTTTGGAGGTCTACAGCGCATAGATGTTGAGGGAAAAACACAAGACGCAATCAAACTTTTTTATGGAGATAGAGATATTCTATATGTGAGTATTCACTCACTCCATAAAATTTCGAAGTACAATGGAAAGGACGGTGCAGCACCCAAAATATATAAATTAGGTTCTGTTGCATGGAAGAAAATCAAACAAAAAACCAAAAAACGAGTTAAAGAAATTGCCTTTAACCTTATTAACGTCTACGCCAAAAGACGCATTAACAAAGGGTTCGCCTCCAAACCTGACACCTATTTGCAACACGAGCTAGAAGCTTCTTTTGTTTTTGAAGATACCCCAGATCAGCGGACCGCCACCGAAGCCGTTAAACAAGATATGGAAGACCAAAAACCCATGGATCGATTGGTTTGTGGTGATGTTGGATTTGGTAAAACAGAAGTAGCTATTAGAGCTGCGTTCAAGACTGTTGACAATGGCAAACAAGTAGCTGTTTTGGTGCCTACAACTATCCTGGCTTTTCAACACTACAACACGTTTACTAATCGGCTTAAAGATTTTCCAGTGTCTGTGGATTACCTCAACCGTTTTAGAAGTTCAAAACAGAAAAAGGAAGTATTAGCAGGCATTGACAGAGGCACCATTGATATTGTCATAGGCACGCATCAACTGGTTGGAAAATCGGTTTCTTTTAAAGATCTGGGGCTCCTAATAGTTGATGAAGAGCAAAAGTTTGGGGTTGGCGTTAAGGAAAAGTTGCGTGCACTTAAAGAACATGTAGATGTACTCACGCTAACCGCCACACCCATTCCAAGGACTCTTCAGTTTAGTCTTATGGCAGCAAGAGACTTATCGATTATCAATACCCCACCACCCAACCGCCACCCCATTGAAAGTCAGGTGCTGACTTGGAACGAAGTACAAATTCGCGATGCCGTTATTTACGAATTACAACGTGGAGGCCAAGTGTTTTTTGTGCACAACCGGATTGATAATATTAAAGAAGTTTCAGGGGCAATTCAGCGCCTCGTGCCTGATGCATGTATTGCAACTGCACACGGCCAACTTCCAGGAAATACTTTAGAAAAGTTAATGCTTGGTTTCATTGCAGGAAAATTTGATGTGTTGGTAGCCACAACTATTATTGAGAGCGGTTTGGACGTTCCCAATGCCAATACCATTTTCATCAATAATGCTAACAATTTTGGTCTTAGCGATTTGCATCAGATGCGAGGTCGTGTTGGAAGAAGCAACAAAAAGGCGTTTTGCTATTTTATCACACCTCCATTTTCAGTACTCACACCAGATGCCCGAAAACGAATGGAAGCCATAAGTCAATACACCGCCCTAGGTGCTGGTTTTCAAATTGCCATGAAAGACTTAGAAATAAGAGGCGCTGGTGATTTGTTGGGTGGCGAACAAAGCGGCTTTATCAATGACATTGGATTTGAAACCTACCAAAAAATACTAAAAAATGCCATTGAGGAATTACAACAAAATGAATTTAAGGCTTTATATCCCAATCAAAAACCCAAACCAAAAGAACTCGTTTTAGATACAGATATTGAGGTCTTTTTCCCATCAGATTATATCAATAATGTAAAAGAAAGGATGGCACAATACCAAGCGCTTTCGACGCTAAAGACAGAAGACGAACTCGCTGCTTTTTCAGATGCGTTAAAAGATAGATTTGGCAGCTTGCCTGAGCCAACATTAGCCCTTTTTGAAAGTGTGCGTTTCAAATGGCTTGGTGCAGCTTTAGGATTTGAAAAAATTGTATTTAAAAAGCAAAGATGCATTTGTACGTTTGAAGCCAGCCCAGAAAGTGACTTTTACCAGACGCCTGCCTTTCAATATATGCTTGGCAAATTAGGAAGCCTAGGTAAAGCACAGCTAAAAGAAAAAACAACTAAAGAAAAACATAAATTGGTATTGGTAATCAATGATGTAGACGCAATAGAAAATGCCATAGCCTTATTGCAAAAACTACAAATGCCTATAGTTGCTTGAGGTCTTTCACGACTCTGAAAGCCTTGTCAACTTGGGCATCGTTAACGAGAATGGTAAATTCATTTGACGTAGATATTACCTCATAAATGTTTATTCCCTCCCAAGATAACCGCTGAAAAACAAAGTAATAAATCCCTGGAATGGCTACGTTTTCAGTCGGTAGCTTTAGGGTGATTGAAGATAAATTTTCTTCTTTGTGCAGGCAAAGTTCTTGAGCAAGATGCTTGTCAATCATGGGCGCCAAATGTTGGCTAACAACTATATTACACTCATGTACGCCCCTTGAAGAGGTATAAAAGTTTTCAATTGATAATTGCAAATGGGAAAGCAGTTTGGCTTGGGCTGCAAGCAAGGTGTCTGATACTTTAAAGTTATAGTCAATAAGTGCAGAACGAACTGTAATGTCTCCAATATTTTTTAAGGTCTTGATAATTTTATGTGAGTGACGAAACTCTAAATCTGTAGACAGGCGTTTAAGGGCCATGACAATGGCACCTGTATGTACGGGCTTTTGGGTTTGTGCCTGTATCTCTTCTTGGATGATTCGAGAGAGAGATGTGAGATTAATAATCCCTTGGGTAAGTGCGCTAATCAAAAAAGGCTTTGACTTAATATGGGCCTCCACAGCGGCGGCAATGGTTTTCATGAGCTGAATTTATTTCACAAAGATATTAATAATTCAACAAACTGTTATAATTATAACATTCTAAACAAAATAAAACTACTGTTTAATATGCGTAAGGCTGTGATTTGGTAATTGGACTACAATACTGATGATATCAAAACGCATTTACCCTTGCCAATTAAACTTCTACATATAAAAATCAGCGGCACGAACCAAAAGCTTGTTGCATTTTTTAGGAGTTACAAATTTTCGGGAGAACCATAAAAATCTGAGAGACCCCACTTAACTTCTACAATGGCAAGTGTGTCATCTTTGGATGCAACTATGTTAAGTTCGGCTTTTGATAGTAGAAATTATGGCTCTTAATGCAGTAACCCTGTGTTTTTAAATAGGCACAAGCCATATCTTCACCATCATTTTTTTTATCAAGGGTATTCATAGTTTTAAGTTTTAAGATAATTAAAGATAAAAAGCCTTGGGTAAGTTAGGGTATAAAATCCCTATTTTTGTGCGCATAAATTCATTATGAGCAAACGCCACACCATAACCGCTGCACTTCCATACACCAATGGTCCTATCCATATTGGCCATATGGCCGGGGTATATGTTCCTGCAGATATCTATGCACGCTACCTGCGTCTAAAAGGAGAAGAGGTTTTGTTTATTTGTGGTAGTGATGAACATGGTGTAGCTATTTCGATGAAAGCCAAAAAGGACGGCATAACACCCAAGGAAGTTATAGATAAGTACCACAATATTATCTACAAAGCCTTTAATGATTTTGGTATTTCTTTTGATTACTACGGCAGGACCTCCAGCAAAGTGCACCACGAAACAGCACAAGAATTTTTCAAAGCAATTCATGAAAAGGATGGGTTTGAAACCCAAACTACCGATCAATTGTATGATGCTAAAGAAGACCAGTTTTTGGCAGATAGATATGTAGTAGGCACCTGCCCAAAATGTCATAACCCAGAAGCTTATGGCGATCAATGCGAATCTTGTGGAAGTTCGCTTAACGCCTCCGATTTGATCGACCCAAAGTCAGCAATTTCGGGTGAAACCCCTAGCCTAAAAACAACCACACATTGGTATTTACCCCTAGATCGATATGAGACGTTTTTACATTCATGGATATTGGAGGGGCATCAAAAAGATTGGAAACCAAATGTATTGGGGCAAGTTAAATCATGGCTTGACGACGGACTTAAACCGAGAGCCGTAACCCGTGACTTATCATGGGGGATTCCAGTGCCCGTTGATGGGGGTGAAAATAAAGTACTCTACGTGTGGTTTGACGCACCTATTGGATATATCTCTGCCACAAAAGAATGGGCGGCAAAAGAAGGTAAAGACTGGGCGCCCTATTGGAAAGATGAAAATACCGAACTGGTTCATTTTATTGGAAAAGACAATATTGTATTCCACTGCATCATTTTTCCAGCCGTACTAAAAGCAATGGGCAGCTATATACTTCCAAAAAATGTACCGGCAAATGAATTTCTAAACCTAGAAGGTCATAAGCTTTCAACCTCAAAAAATTGGGCAGTGTGGCTGCATGAATACCTTGAAGATTTTCCAAACAAGCAAGATGTAATGCGCTATGTCCTTACCGCAAACGCACCAGAAACCAAAGACAACGACTTCACCTGGTATGATTTTCAGACGCGAAACAACAGCGAATTAGTAGCCATTTTTGGTAACTTTATTAATAGAGTAATGGTCTTGATGAAGAAATATTATGAAAGTGTTGTTCCTGAACCCAATGAATACAGCACCGTTGATATAGAAACCATCGAAACACTTGCGGCTACCCCTTTGAAAATTGGTAAATTAATTGGTCAATATAAGTTTCGTGCTGCCTGTCAAGAAATGATGCAATTAGCACGCTTGGGCAACAAGTATTTGGCTGACGAAGAGCCTTGGAAGCTTATCAAAACAAAACCTGAACGTGTGGCTACAATAATGCACACCGCCTTACAAGTGGCGGCTGGATTAGCTGTACTTTCCGAACCCTTTTTGCCGCATACTGCCCAAAAACTTCGAAAAATGCTAAATTTGGATAAGGGTATTTGTTGGGATAGTTTAAAAGATGAAATTCCAGTTAAAAGCAACCATACGCTCGGTGAAACTTCTCTACTTTTTGAAAAAATAGAAGATTATACCATTGCAGCTCAGCTAAAAAAGCTTACCCCTTAGTGTTATTCTTTTCTGTCACGTAAACTGTTGAAAGTAGATTCGTATTTATTTTTGAAAAGGCCTTTAATACGAAATTCTAATGTCGGAAGTCAGTTTGATTTTGCAATTAGTGTTGCGCCAATACCTTAACATGTATTTTAAGAAGGGTAAGGCCTATATTTGCGACAATGATTCGTATTGCCCATCACCCTATTTATGTACACCCCTTGCCAAAAGGGCATCGTTTTCCTATGGCCAAGTATGAATTATTACCACAGCAACTGCTCTTGGAAGGGACTTGCCATAAAGAACAGTTTTTTGCACCTAAAAGAATTGCAGATTCACACGTTATACGAACACATTGCCAAAACTATTACGAGCATCTAAACTCCTTGTCACTTTCAAAAAAAGAGGCACGCCGCATTGGATTTCCCTTGTCTGCTAAGCTAATTGAGCGAGAATGTATTATAGCACAAGGCACATTAGAAGGCTGTACTTTTGCGATTGAAAATGGCATTGCCTTTAATGTTGCAGGAGGAACACACCACGCGTTTTATGATCGTGGAGAGGCATTCTGTTTGCTTAACGACCAAGCCATTGCAGCGAATTACCTTCTAGATAATAATTTAGCTCAAAGAATCTTAATTGTTGATTTGGATGTTCACCAAGGAAATGGCACCGCAGCACTATTTCAAAATAATTCATCAGTATTTACATTTTCAGTTCACTGCAAAGCGAACTACCCTTTTCAAAAAGAACTCAGTGATTTAGATATCCCATTAGAAGATAACACAAAAGATATCGCATACTTGAGCATATTAGAAGAAGCACTACTTAATTTATTAAAAAACTTACAACCTGACTTTGTGTTTTACCTATCGGGTGTAGATGTGCTAAATGAGGATAAACTCGGACGCTTATCTCTTACACTTGAGGGGGCTAAAAAAAGGGATGAAATAGTAATATCCGCATGTTATGAACGCAACATTCCTGTGCAATGTAGTATGGGCGGAGGCTATGCGCCAGACGTAAATGTAATCGTTGAAGCTCATGCCAATACCTATCGAGTTGCAGAAGATATTCACGGCTGATTAAAGCCGCTGCATTTCACCAAAATGAATTTTAACAACACTTTTTTTCAGCAGACTAATTTTCATATTCGATATATTCCAAATTACAGCGAAATGCTAAATGACTCCTTTTTGAACTTTCTGAGGTATATTTTAGCTGGCATAATCTGAGCTACAATAGAATGTCATTGGGGTTTTTCAATAGCTTTATCTTTTTTGTTTTTAAAGCGTAAGTAATTAGATAAAAGGCCGCCAGCTTTTTTTGGAATCTAATTTTAGTTCTTCTGTGTTGTCTTATCGCCAAGTATCCAACTAATATAACACTATTCCGAATGTAACTCGTAAAAGTTATTTTTATATTTTATTTATTCCCCCAACGCTGACTGCGCAACAACAACGCTGCCTTAACAACATCTTGCCTACTTATTTGCCCTATGAGCCTACCCTGCTCTAGTACTGGAAGCCTGCGGCGGTTGGTCTTATGAAATAATGTAGCAACATCAAAAATAGTCTTGTCTGCTTCTATAGTATTTGGATTTTCTGACATACTCTGAGCTACCTTTCGGTCAAAAAAAGGCTGATTAAAATACTTGCTTTCGGATAGGTGCTTAATGCAGTCTGCTTCAGAAATAATTCCAATCAAATTAGACATGTCGTCCAAAACAGGTCCACCAGAAATTTTATTTCGAATAAGAATACGCATAACCTCTAGGATAGATTGCTGTGGGGTAAATGTAATCAAGTCGCGTGTCATATAGTCACGTACCAAAAGGGATTTCCTTCGCTTAGGGACGAACTTTTGACGTGCTGCTTGAAAACTTTTAATAGGCATGTTTAAGTTTTATTGAACAAAATATAATGAAAATTTTTTTAATCTTTGAATTGTTGACAAAAAAGATAAATTTATAAAAATGAAAAAGATAGCTATAATGGGATGCGGTTGGTTTGGTAAAGCACTTGCCCAGTCGCTTATTACCCAAGGTTATCATGTCCGTGGAAGTGTCACAAACAAAAACGGACTAGAAGACTTAGGTAATCTGAATATCGAGCCGTTCTTAATTAAGGTCAATAAAGAAGCTATTGTTGGAAACTTAAATTCGTTTCTAGAAGAAGTTGACACTCTCCTTATTGCATTCCCTCCAGGACTGAGAAGAAATCCCGATTCCAACTATACAAATCAAATAAAAATTATTATAACTGCACTTACTCGACATACCAGTTGTAAGCTAGTACTGCTCAGTAGTATCGGGGTGTTTGGTGCTTCTCAAGGTGTAGTTAATGAAAAAAGCACTCCTGTGCCTGATAGTTTATCCGGACAACAACTCTTGGAAGCGGAAAAATCCATTCAAAATGCCGCAAATGATGCAACAATTGTAAGGCTAGGTGGACTCGTTGGGAACGATAGGCATCCAGTTAAACAGCTTGCTGGGAAAACCAATATACCAGCACCTCAAGCACCAACAAATCTAGTTCATCGAGAGGACGCTATAAGTTTTTTAGTGGCGATAATTAAGGAAGGACATTGGGGAAAAATACTTCATTGTGTTAGTCCAATTCATCATAAAAGAGATGATTTTTATACCCTAGCCGCTAAACGTCTAAACCTAACACCTCCATCGTTCCAAACAACTAGAAGTAAAAGAAACAAACTGGTAATGGATAACAGTAGCGCTGCGCTATTTGGTTTTTTGTATCGGTTGCCCGATTGTGGAGTTGAAGTCAGTTAGCACATTATCCCCTCTAATTTGGTTGGCAAATATGTCCCAACTTATTTTCATTTTATTAATAACTAAGCTTTGTTCTTCAATAGTATCATCCCCTAAACGCTGGTCCGCTGCTATGCTTACATGGGTTACAAACACATTAAAACGTGCACGAATAGGTTTGGTATCCCAGTCTTTTGGCCAGGCTTGGGTATTTAATTTAATAGCTTCCTCTTTGATGTTTTTAAGCGTAATAGATCGTTGGTCATAAGGAATTTCGTGCAAAGACTCCATCAACGCCAATAGGTTTGACCAATTTAATTCCTGACTTGAAACAGGGATTTTAAGTGGTGTTTTTTGAATAAGGGTATCCACTGTAACAGAGTTGTTTGAAAAGAGGGGGGGCTGTTTTTGCGTACAACCAACTAACGCGATGAAAAAAAATAAATAACATAAACGCATTTTCAAAGATACACTTCTTGTACATTGTCCAAAAGACTATTAATAAGTAAGGTAGCTGAAATCGATATCACCCTCCGATGACTTATTAAAACTAAGACTGATATTTCTTAATTGTAATATTATACAAGAGGTTAAGGGAGGGCTTTCCGCGCTTTTAATTGTTGTCTAATTTCATTTGCACGCTTTTGATCAATACTATAGTTTCTCATGATATACATGGCAATAAGCGTACCCCCTAACGGGAAAAAACAAAAGAAAGCATGGAGGCCATTAACGGCCGACTCCTGCTCTGTAGTGGCTAATTCTGGATTAAAGCCAACAAATGCGATTATAAAACCACTTAATGCACCAGCAATAGCAAAACCAACTTTGACCATCCACCAATAAATAGCGCCAAAGATTCCTTCTCTACGCAAACCCGTGTTCAGTTCGTCTACATCAATTACATCGGCGGTCATAGACATCATAATGGTAAACAAACTTCCTATTCCAAAAGAAAAAAACGGAAGAGCTATTATATACATCCATGGCTTTCCCGGAACAAACAAAAACCAAAGCATAACATATCCTATAACAGAAATGCCTTGTGCCAACAAAAATGCCCTCTTCTTGCCAAACTTTTTTGACATCCATGCGACTATGGGTATTACGATAAAAGTAGTGCCCAAAGCACCCAAGCAGCCGAACAGAGAAACCCAAATGCCACTTGCTCCAGCATCTCCATTAAAAAGTTTGTATACGATAACAAAAAAAGTTAGTGCAGCTACGGTATTAAATGCATTGAAAATAAAAAATGTTGCCCCACACAATTTTCTAAACTCCTTAATTTTGAAAGCTTCCAGAAAACTATTGTAGATTTTTAGAAAACTATTGCCAATGTTAGCTATGTTTAGGGGTTCATAATCTTCATCAAGCGTAGACTTGCTCTTTATAAATATCGCGGGGATCATTGCACAAACAGCACAAGGAATTGCAACCCAAATTGCCAGCTCTCGCACTGCTTCATCTGCTGATGGGAACCATTCCGGATCATACATAATTACCCAAAACCATGGTGCAATTACCCAAGCCCATTGACCAATCCATTGCGCAATAGCCATGATGCTTGTTCGTTCATGAAAATCATCGCTCATCTCATAACCCATAGCTACATAAGGAACACTGAATAGTGTGAGCCCTAGATAAAATAAAATGCACCAAAAAAAGAAATACCAAAAGTTATATTCAAGTGTATTTTCTTTAAAAAGTTGCCACATAAAAATATAGGCTACACCCATTGTTATTCCGCCCAATAAAACATATTGCCTTCGACGACCCCATTTTGATTTTGTATTATCTGATATAAAGCCCATTATTGGATCTGTTATAGAGTCAAATATTCTCGGAAAAAAATAAATTAAAGACCACATCCATCCAGTAAAGCCTAAGTCCTGCACCAATACAACCATGAAAATCCCTAATATTGCTGGGAACATCTGATTAGCTAACATCCCAAAACCAAATGCAATCTTTTGACTCATAGGAACTTTGTTATGGTGAACTGTAGATGTTCCACTTTTCATAATACTAGATTTGAAATGGTTATCGTCTGAATAGCTTGTGGACTAATCGAAATATTTTTTAAACTGCTACCTAGTTTTAACTCAAAACTCTTAGCTGACTTCCCTTCATTAAAGACCACAACAACAATACTTCCATCTGGATTTTTAACGGCTGTAACCATCAATTCAGAATTTGTGTTGTGGGCATCAATTACTTTGGCGTCTGGTCGAATAAACTTACTAAAGTGCGCCATAATGTAATAGAGTGGTGTGAAGTATACTTCATCCTTCTCAATATCGACTATTACGGGTGCAATACACCAGTTATTAGCCCAGTTCGGACCTCCCTTGGTATCCAATACCATATTCCAATCTACCCATCCGTCAACCCAATTGTTAAGGCAACCAATAATGTCTCTAGCATAGCGGTTTGCTGGCGCATACTTGGTATGTAGGTATTTTTTTTCTGCTTCTCGCCAGTCATACCCCCAGTCCGTGGCTTCTTTCTTCCAATACCAATTGTCATCTTGCCACACAGGAACTTCTGCGTCTATGCAAGCTTCGGTTTGAATCAAATACTTGTCAGGTGCCTTTTGGTGTGCATATTGTAACTCCTCTGGGAAATAGTCGTAAGTGCTCTCATACCAGTGCACAGCAGTTCCATCGTAATATTTGGATGAGGCCTCATCTTGATACATGACATCTACCCATTCCTTTAGGCCTTCTCGGTTTTGATCATAACCCAAAATAACCAAATCTCCTTTGCCATCAGCTTCGAGTTTTGGTCCGAGGAAATGCTGCACAAAATGTGTCATTTCTTCGGGTGAATAATGCATGCTTTCCCAATTTTCACCGTTGCCATGGGGTTCATTTTCAACAGTAAAGCCCCAAATGTCAATGCCCTGATCTTTGTAAGCATCAGCATATTTGGAAAAGAATAAGGCCCAAGTGTCGTAGTATTCAGGAAGCAATTTTCCTCCAACCCAACTGTTGTTGTCTTTCATCCAAGGCACAGCTGTCCAAGGAGAAGCAAAAAGCCTAAAACCATCTTCAGAAATAGCCATGGCATCTTGGATCATAGGTATCAAATCGTCTTTGTCTTCTTCAATTGAAAAATGAAGGAGTTCCTTGTCACCTGCAACAGGCGTATAAGAGTAGTTGTTGAGCGAAAAGTCACACGAATTCATGTGTGTACGAGCAAGAGAATAGCGCGCGCCATCTTTTGCGAAATATGCCTTTAAAATTTTGTCTCTATTTGTTTTGCTTATCTGGTTGAGCAGATATGCGGATGATTCTGTAAAAGCACCTCCAAAACCTGTAATAGTTTGGAGTTCCCTAGAGGTGTCTAAGGTAATGGTCGAAGGGGTTTCTAGGGTTTTAAATTCATGTACTTGCGTTAGCGTATTTCCGCTTTCTGAAGTCTCATAAACCTTTATTTCAACAAATCCTTCATTACAAGAAGTTGCCATTAGAATAAATATTAAGCAAATTAAAAGTGTATTTATTTTCATAAAATTAGTTTTGGTTAAACTCCAAAATATTAGAAGGAAGTACTGAATTATACAAGTTGACAGTACCATAGTTTAAATACATCATGCGTTTAAATTTGATACGATTATTTTGTTAATAGTATTTGTGCGTTGAAAGATTTGTTGGGATGTTTCTTTATCTAAATATTGCCCAGAAAACAATTTAGATTTTCCAGTATTCAGCACTACTTCTATAGCTACTTTAGTTGATTTTTTGTAAATTATAGGGACTTGACAGTAGGTAAACGCCAAATTATCTTTATCTAAAGCGATTGAAACCGTTTTATTGGCAACATTTACATAATTGAATTGCTTAGGTTCTGCTAAAAACTCATCTTTGTGGAGAATGGCAGGGTCAAATCCAAGTGCTCCATTTGTAACACGAACACCTAGTTCGCCAAAACGACTCAAAATATCCTCTTTTACCTGCCCTGTCATACCTGGCTGTTGTGCGCCTTTCCCAGCAGGTGTATGAGAATACGGATCTGTCGGGAAAGCACCATATAACTCAGGTGACTTGTGTGCGCCTATGCCTGCATTTATTTCATAGTAGTGGTCAAACAGTTTTCCAATCAAGGCTGAATCTTCATTGTTATCTATTGCCGCTTTGGTAATTTCATAAACGGCTAATTGAAGTTTTGAAACCATGTGCCAGTAAATAGAGCCCAAGCCTTCATATCCAAAGAACGTTCCAGACCTTCCAGTAAATGATTTGTGATCGAAAACGTCTTCAAAAATTTGCTCAATATAAGCTGTCTCTTTTTCAACTAAACTTTTATACTGGCCAGGTAATTCTGATAATGCAGCTTGCAGGCTTTTCACATTATTAAAATTACCATTGAAGTGGTATTCTCCAGAAATATCTTGAGACAAGACTTCCGAATTGGCATCTGCTACAAGTCTCTGAAGCAGTGCAGAGTTTGCTATTTTTTCATCTGGAATGGTATTTTTATGAACAAACCTTGGTAAATCTTTGTTGGGATATAACATGTAACTGTATTGATCTTTCCTAAATAAGCAGCTGGCTTTTAAGCTGTCCAATACCCTTAGGCTTTTTTGAGTAGATAAGTGCCCTGAACTCAACACAGCCACCTGGCCTTCAAGCATTTCAGGCAAATGATTAATACTGACGGCGTGATCAGATTTTAATGTCATCAAATTATATGCATGATACATGCCATCATTTCGTTTATTGACCTCGATTGAGTGATCTAAAAATGAAATCGCTGTTTTTAAAAATGAAAGTAGTGGTGCTTTTGAAACTATTTCTTTTTCACCAGAAAAATAGTTGTCATATATGGTGTTTCGGTATCGGCTTCCTGCTTCACCCAATTCATCCATAAGCGTTTTTCTCTGGACATCACTAAAACTCCCCTTCAAGATGTTTCTGTGTTGTTCAAAGGCATTGCTCACTTGGCTAAATAACAACAGCAGCTCTTTAGAAATTGGCACATCCAATTCAAAAGATGTCTCAATCATGTTTTGAAAAAAGCTTAAAAAACGCCTTAAATAGTATAGTGTTACCATGGAAACTCCATTACCTACTAAAGCATTGTTCGCATCATTCCATTCCGGGCGTTGGGTATTCATCCAGATGCCCCCCTCAGGTATGAAGTTTGATATTTTTGCCAAAACGGTAACCAAAATCTTTTCTATAAAATTGACTTTGTATATAACCCCTGTTTGGTCTACAAGTAAAGCGCCATCCGAACCAATTTCGTCACGTTTTGATTGTATGTTTTTGTCTCGTTTGAAGTCAAACTCAATGGTGTTTTTTGAATCTTTTAAAATGTCATGATAGTTCTTAATACGGTAGGGCACATTGGCATAAGCAAACAAATCTTGGTTGTAATATTCTTTGAGTTTGTTTGGATGATAATCTTCAATAAATTCTAAGAACTTAAGCAGATAAATTATTTGATGATCTCCCCAATAGCCTATGTAAGCCCATGGGTTATCTGGTTCGATAGTCTCCCAATCAAAGCCTCCTCTAGTAATACGGTATGGATTATAGCCATCAAAAGTAGTGGCATTTAGAAATTTATGAATCATCCCCTCAATAAAATCAGGATAAGAATATGCTAAAGCTTCCCAGTTTTGAAAAATATCCCTCCAATTTCCCTCATAGTCTAATATTTTTGAACCATCTTCATCACGAGTATTAATGGAAAATTTATTCCACGGACGGCTTGGATCGCCATGACGACGACTAAACTTAAGTGGTAAATATTCTAAACAAAGGCGCTTAAAGTTTTGGTTGTCATCATTTTTAACAATTTCTTTAAGTAGGTTTAAGTCAAATTGCTCAGGTAGTACTTGCAGAAAAGTATCTTTGAGTTTGAAGATATTGCTATTTGCATTAGAAATGTATTTTATAAAATCCCCTTTGTCAATTGTATAATTATTGTCAAAAACACCACCACGCATTATATTAAACATGGTATTGGCAAAATGCCTAATATTTCTTAAGCGGTCATTTGTCATCTGAAGTCCGTCAGCGCCCCCTACGAGTGTTAGTAAATGAGCAGAACCAGCTTCAACATCAGAAATTACCTGCTCAAGCAGCGATTTATTGGATCGGATATTGGCCTTTATAGCTATGATATCAGAAATACTTTGATTTACATTTAAAACCAACACCCATTCTTTAGTTTCACCTGCTTTTAAACTTATGGTATCGTTTAGAAAGTATGCGCCCTTTTCGGCTTTAATATCAATTTCTTGGAATACCTCTCGTCCTTTCCGAAAATTATCCAATTGAAGTGAGGAAATAAGCTTTTTGGATTGGGCTAAACCAATTGACCACACCACGTTAGCTTTTAGGGCTTCGCTTGGCTCGGATTTATCAACAATAATAGCGCTAAGTGAGTAAATTCCTAATCCTGTGTCTTGTTCTAACTCACATTTTTTATAGGCGTCCACCAAATTACTACTGGCATTTTGCAAATCAGATTGAACTCCGTGGGGTAATAAATTTTGTATACCATCAAGAAGTTCAACTGAAATTAAAACATCACTTTGGTTTTTTAAACGAGATTTTCGTAAAAATCCATATTTATTACTAGAATTCCATTCATATGAAAACACAACATTCAAGTCGTGATTTATTTCTTCAAAGATTACCTTGTTCCCAAGTACATTCTTATATAAATTCCTTGAAACATTATATATCCCTTCGTGCCTTTTACTAAAAGGTTCCCATAGATACTTCTTGCCATTTGTAGTAATCAAAAAAATTGATTTACTTCCCGTAGTTTCTCCAGTTTCTGTAATTTTATCATCTGTATAATAAGGAAAAATGGCATAGTTACAGTTTTTTCTTCCTGCAGAAAGGCTTCCATTACTGGAAATAAACATCCAATGGTCAGAGTCACTTACAATACTCATGAAAAATGGACGCATAAAATCTGAATTTGAAATTTTATAAAAGGATTCACCCTCTACATTAATCTCTTCACCTTTAACCTTTTTTAAAGTTAAATCAGCTTTTTTTTCTCCTATGTATATACTGTTATTATCAGTAATGGATTTATCAATAATATGCACTTTTTAAATTGTTATTAATACCCCTAATTATTCACAATAATGATAGTACTCAATTGTGAGCGGTTTATACACCTTATGAAAATTATTAGCTCAGTCTACCGCTATCAACCGAACATGCCAATCGTATGCTTCATCACCTTCTGTTGTTTGAAGAACCATCTCATTGTCTGTTCTTGACATGATCTTATACTGATGATTTCCTCCAACATACATGCCAATAAATGAAATTCCAGTTAGATTTAAAGTTTCTTGACCGGCAGGAGCAGAAAGTGTCCAATTGCCGGAATAATCATCCAACGGATAATGATCTATTTCACCTAAATCATTAGCCACTTCACCAGATGCGCCAATATCATTATTAAAATACTCTTCAAAACCAAAAACAGTTCCGTTTGTAATATGAGTATAAGTTCCGTCTTCACTAAATATATATCTATCGTCATACATTCCTGTATATGATTTCTCATTAGGAGAAGCTGAATACCATGCAAAAGGGTCATCTCCCAAGCCAGGCCCTAAACCAAAGTGGTCTGGGCCTTCAGCTTTTATACGCCAGGTTCTTTGAGAATTTAAGTGAAGCATAGTAAGAAGCTCTGCAGGTGGTTCATAAAGAACTAAAACCTCTACTGTTTGAACAAAATTAGACTGGATTCCAGCTGTTCCAATGGCTAATATATTTATAGTATATTGGTTTAACCCAGGCGAAGTAAACAGGTGTTGTAATCTTCCACTTGGAGATAAATATTCAACACCGCCAATAACATATTTAAAAGCGAGAGTGTTTTTTGCTTTAGTAGTAAAAACAACCTCACCTGTCCCATCCCCATATGGATTTGCTGCATCAGCTCCCATGATTTCTACACTAAAGTCAATTTCTGATGGGACGATTATTTGTCCAAAATCATAGTTTTCTTCAGTGCATGAAATAAACATTATTATGAGTAATAAAGATTTTATATAGATTAATTTTTTCATTTTATTCAGCTAATAATTGAATGTTGTCAAAATAATACACACTATCATCACAAATCTCCCCTTTATCAAAATAAATTAATATTCTTGAAATTGAACTGCCGTGATGTGCGCTTAAATCGTAAGAAAGTCTTTGCCATTCTCCAGAAATAGTCGTGCTTTGGGTTATGTCAAATATATCCGTTCCAACAAAAAGGACATTGACATTAACTGTTTGTTCGCCATAAACATCTAGACTAAAAGTATCTGATTCTTCTGAGATTGAAAATGGTGAAGAAAATGACGTCAATAAACTTGCAAATGCTGTACATCCACTAGTCCTAACAACCTCTTGAACATTACAACTAATATTTGAAAGGGAAAGTGCAGGATTATTTGTTGCTCTGGTGGTAAGTCCACCAATGGGAGTAAAAGTATTTTTAAAAATATTAACAACTGAAATATTTAATGCCCCTGTATTACCATCTATGTTCTGTTCTGTTTCTGTCTGACACGTGGATAACACAAAAAAAGAATCTAATATTTCATTGGAGCCGATATCATTAGTTGAAAATGCAACAACCTTTATTTCATATTGCCCTGTTTCATATATGTGATTGATTTCATTTCCTGTTGATATTTCTTGAATTGCCGATCCATCACCTAAATCGATAAGAAAAAACTCTGCGCCATCAGCGTATGGTATAATTTGAACACTTCCTGAAAAATCTGTGGAAACTTTGGTCATTACCCCAACGTTTGTTGGCGCTTTTGAAAAGTCAGCAAAGGATGTATCTCGTAAACCATCCGAGTCACATGAATTAAGTATTGCTGTAACAAATATTAAAATTAAAATTTTTATTAGTCTCATTTCAATCATATAAAATTAATACCCGGGATTTTGCTCCCAATTGTTACCTGTAAGTTCAATTTCAACGACAGGAATTGGGAAAAGTTCATGCTTACCCTCTTGAAAACCAGTTATAAAATTTTTAGCTTGCTCGGTTCGAACTAAGTCAAAGAATCGGTGGCCCTCGCCCATAAGCTCTAGTCTTCTTTCATTAAAAATTGTTTGGTTAAGTGCATTGCCGCTTAATGACGTAACATTAAAATCTGAATTTCCAAATGCTCTTTCTCTAACTTGATTCAAATAATCACGGGCTATAGAAGGATTAGGATTCGATTTTTTGTTATGGGCTTCGGCTGCCATTAATAAAACATCTGCATACCTAATAGCACGGTAATTGTTAGGATTTGTAAGGTTGGGATCAGGGATATTAGCATCTCGTTTTCGGGGTAAATATTTTCGGTTAAAAAATCCTGTATGTTCGTATCCTTCACCATAAGAAATGGTAATCCCTAAAGAACCCCATTGTTCTACCCATTTTTCTATATCTAATATTGAAGTATCACGTCTAGTGTCTAATTCATTGTAGGAATCATATGCCTCTTGTGTGGGTATGTTGAAGCTGTAACCAGATTCAAATCTTGGGCCAAAGGGAGATCCTACATATTTGCGAATCCCTGAAAACCCAACAGCAATATTCCCCTCAACACAGGCAAAACAACCAAAACCACCACCTTCCATATCTGAGTACTGTACTTCAAATACGGATTCTTGACTGTTCTCATATTGGGCGAACAGTGTGTGTACGCTAGCTACTCCTGAAGTCAAGTCAATAGGCCTATTGTCAATTACATCTTGTTTAGTTGCGGCTAATTTAATGTGGCTATAATCTACAGCAATAGCATAATAAATTGTTCCGCTTGTTAATCCGTCTAATGGTGCGACACTTTCGTAAAGAACAGGTTTCCCATTAAGTAAAATGTGGTCTTCAATCTCGATTATATCTGTATCAAAATCTACATGGCTTGGATTTTCAAATTCAAAAGTTGTGTCATTTTCAAAGAGGTCAGCAAAATTTTCAACTAAACTATAGTTATTATTAATTATTACTTCATCCAGAGCTTGTGCAGCTTCATCAAATTTATTTTGGTATAAATAAATTTTTCCTAATAAAGCTAGTGCAGCACCTTTAGTAGCCCTTCCTGCAAGCGTTTGGACTTCAGGAAGAATGCCTGCGGCATAAATCAAATCTGTTTCAAGCTGTTTATAAATTTCAGACACAGGAGTACGAGGCAAACTAAATTGATCTCCGTATTGTATGCGTTTATCAACAACTAATGGAACTGGACCAAACCATTTAACAAGTTCAAAGTAATAATATACACGGAGAAAATGGGCTTCAGCAATAATTACCTCACGCCCATCAAAGTCTGTTTTATCTCGGTTTTCTATAATATAATTTGCTCTATTTAACCCCGCATACATCCATCTAAAAATACTTCTTAGCTGAACATTATTTGCAGTGTGAATCATATCGTCAATTTGTTGAAACCCCGGAACGTCTGTGGCACTTTCTCCCCCACAAAGAGTATTGTCAGATGCAATTTCTCCAAGAAGAGAGCTTTGATAAGTCATACCTAAAAGATCATATGCCCCTATTAAAGCATCAAAATAATCTTCTTCAGAATTAAAATAGGCTTCTGAGTTAATATCATTTGATTCTACATAAACAAAGTCATCATTACATGAAATTGTTAAGAGTAAAGTCGAAAAAACTATTACGAATGTGTTATTGAAATTTTTCATCTATGCTAAAATTTAATATTTACTCCTAAAGAAAAAGTCCTTGGGTTTGGATAAAAACCTTGATCAAATCCACCACCAATTGGTGCGCCCGAAGAAGTTGTTGGGTCAAAGCCCTTGTATTTTGTGAATGTAAATGGGTTGTTTGCAGAGATATATAATCTAAATGATTCGATATCTAAAAATTGGTTGTCTAAAGAATACCCGAGCTGAATATTCTGAACTCTTACAAAAGATCCGTCCTCAACATAAAAATCAGAAAAGCGCGTATTTGGGTTTGCTGCTGTAGTAACACGAGGAGTTTTATTAGATGTTCCAGGCCCGTGCCAACGATCAAGCACATAAGATGGCCTATTTGTAAGTTTTCCGTACCGCTCGTAATTACGGACAATATCACTCCCCAAAGAGGCGAATGCATAGGCCTTAAAATCAAATTGTTTATAATCTAAAGACACATTAAGCCCCATAGTAATATCTGGTATTGGGTCCCCAATATAAGTTCTGTCTTTCTCGTCAATTATACCATTATTGTCTTGATCGACATAACGAAAATCACCTGGTACGGCATCAGCTCCAAGCGCACGTTGTGATGCATGGTCATCAACCTCTTCTAAAGTTTGAAAAATACCGTTTGTTTTAAGTCCATAGTAATACCCTATCGGGAATCCAGCTTCCATTCTTGAGGGTCCTTCAAAATTTCCAATTCCGAATCCACCTCCTAGAACATATCCAATTTGATTATCAACAACTAATACATTGTTTTCTAAAGTTGAAAAATTATAATTCAACCCAAAGTCTAAGTCATTAAAGAATGTGTCTTGATATCCAAATTCAAACTCAAAGCCCTTGTTTTCGATGGTGCCAGCATTTGCAAAAGGGTTGCCAGATCCTGGCGCCGCCGTACCCAACAAAGAACTTGATTCAACCACTAATAAAAGATTCCTTGTAGTCCTGTTATAGTATTCAAAAGTCATATTGACTTTATTGTTTAATAGCCTGAGATCTAATCCAATATTAAAAGTTTCTTGTTCTTCCCATTGAATATTTGGGTTTGATAAAGCTCCAATTGCAGTTCCAAAAACAAGTTGATTACCACCTAATGTATACACCCCTTCGCCATTCATTAGAGATACAAACCTGAAAGAACCTATTCTATCATTTCCTAATATTCCAAAAGATCCTCTAAGCTTTAAAAAATCTATTACTGAACTGTTCTCTAAAAAAGATTCTTCGCTAACAACCCAACCTGCAGAGGCAGATGGGAAATAACCAAACTTATTGCCAGGCCCAAAATTAGAAGAGCCATCTCTTCGTAAGACAGCGGTTAACAAATACTTACCTTGATAATCATAGCGTAATCTTGTAAAATATGACAGTATGCGAGAATCAGATATACGATTAGATCTATTTATAAAAATTTGTTGAGTACTTTGTGCGTCTGCTAAATCGGCATCATTTATATCAGTAATAACTGGCATATTAAATCCGATTGAACCATAACCATCTTGAAAAGTTCTGAAAATGCTGTTACCTAAAGTAATTTTCACGTTATGCTTATCGGCAAAAGTGTCTTCATAATCAAAGAGTAAGTCAACAGTATAGTCACGATAAATATCTAATGGCTCATTATAGCCTGCATTTTGAGAATCAAAAACTTTATCCCCAAAGACTCCCTCAACACCATAGTCTGAAATCGGTCCATAATAACGACCTCTTACTTCAGTATAATTCCCTTGGTAATTGGCCTGAAGGCTAAGTTGTGGTAAAATACTGTACTTCATTCCAAGCACAGCACTGAAACGGTCTGCCTGTGTACGATTAATAGCTAAAAACTTTTGCTTTAGTGGGTTTACCACTTCGATAGGCTGATCAACAGCGCGTGTGAATTCGCCATTTTCGTCGTAAACAGGTAGATTTGAGGGCATACTAATAGCGTTGTATAAAAGTGATCCAATACTATTTTCAGGCAATGTCCTTCTATATGTGTTACTATACAATAGACTTGCATTTAAATCTAAGTCTTTAATCGGGGTTACACTGTAATTGACTTTTCCTGTATATCGTTGAAAATTTGATTTTATGCCTCCTACAATTCCATCTTGAGAGAATGAAGAGAAACTAGCACTGTATGTTGATTTTTTACCACCTCCTCTGAGGCTAAAGTCTTGATTTGTAATTTCAGCTAGCTGAAATAGTTCCTCTTGCCAATTAGTTCCTTGATTAATATCACCTAGGTAGTCAAAAGGCAGGTCCTCACCACCAGCGGCGTGAGCCTCATTGGCAATCAATACAAATTCAGTAGCATTCAGTAATGGTAACATTCGAGTCGTTTCTTGTAAACCTGTGTATGCATTGTAACTAAACTTGATCGGGGTGTCGCGGCGTCCCGTTTTGGTGGTTATAAGTATTACTCCATTTGCAGCACGTGTACCATAAATACCCGCAGATGCATCTTTTAAAACAGATATGCTGGCAATATCGCTAGGGTTAATAACGCTCAATTCTTCGATAACATTTCCATCTACTAATATAAGTGGTCTATTGTCTCCATTAGTTGATATCCCGCGAATTCTAATGTCTAATCCTGCACCTGGAGCACCAGATTGTGAAGTGATATTGACACCAGCAACTTGCCCCTGTAAAGCTTGCTCAATTCTAGTTGGCTTGATGTTTTCTATAGTTTCACTACTAATTACAGATACTGCTCCAGTAACTTCTTTTTTAAGCTGAGATCCATACCCTACAACCACCACTTCATCTAATGAGCTTATCTGCTCTTGAAGCGAAATTTGAAAATTTGTGTTGTCACCAACTTTTATCTCAATTGTTTTAAAGCCTATAGAGGAAAATATCAAAACATCTTCAGGTAAAATACCACTTAGACTAAACAATCCATTAAAGTCAGTATTAGTGGCAATTTTTCTGTCTTTTAGAATAACAGTTGCTCCAGGAATGGGTGAATTTGATTCTGCGTCTAAGACTTTACCATTAATTGTTTGTTGCCCATAAACAACGCTCACTAATGAAAAAGTTAATAATAGCAATATAATTCTCATAAATTAGTATTTATTGTACTTGTTTTTTACTGCAATGACAAAAATATATTTTATTTAATTATTACTTGTTTACAGCACCTATACAAAACACATACAGTTATCATAAATTTATTATATAATCAATCAAATTTATATCCCGAGACAAGTCCATCCGCTTTCTTAATCTGTACCTTTTAATTTCGACACTTTTTGGTGAAATATTAAACAATGGTGCAATTTCTTTTGACGTTAAGTTTAGTCTTAGATATGCACATAACCGCATGTCATTATGAGTTAGTTTTGGGTGTTTAGATTTTATATTTTTTAAGAAATCCTTATCCGAGTTATCAAAAGCTTCTCTAAAAAATTCCCAGTCATCTGTCTTTTTAGATTTTTGTTTGATCAATCTTATAACACGAGTTGTCAACGGAGTTGATTCCATGTTTTCTAAATCTTGTAAAATTGTTTGTAAAAATTGATTTTTCTTTACGATTGCCATTGTTGCAATAGCAAGTTCTCGATTTTTACTTTTAATACTTTCTTCCAGGTTTTTATTCTCGAGATGAATAAGTTCGTCTTTGTTCCTTAGCTCAATTAATTCCAACTTTTGATTATTCTCTTTAATTATTCTTAATTGTGCTTTGGCGTAATATCTCTCGTAAGCTTTATTGATCATTAATGCCATTAAAATAAAAAAGATAACAACTGTGAAAATTATCATGTTATTAGCGTACCATGGCTTCAAAATGTTAAATACTCTTTGGGTAGAGACGACTTCTAAATCGCTAATTCGCGCTTCAAGCTTTAATTTATATGTTCCAAAACCTAGGTTTCCGAAACTAACATTATCGTAATTATCCCATTTACTCCAGGTTTTGTTATACCCCTCTAAAATATAACGGTATTTTATTTTATCACTGTACTTATATTCTGGTAAACTAAATTCAAATGAAATGGTATTAAATTCGAAAGGTACATTATTAACCCCGCTTATATTAAGTGTTTTTATTTGCTGTAAAACGTTTTTGGAAGAAATCTTACTTATAATTATGTCTTTACTAATTTTAGGTGATGAGGAAAAATTTGTTAATAAATAGCCATCTCTAGATCCGATTAAATAATTGTTTTCTCCTAATAATGAGATATTTTCAAAACCAATGACATCTTTTCTTGTTTGCTGTCCAATAAAAAACCTGCTAAATTCTAGTTGTTTTGAGAAAATATTTTTTTCTAATTTGTATATATAATTTTTCCCAAACAAAAAGAGTTGATCATTACTTATGGCAAACATTTTTTGAGCAATAAAAGTATCCTCTGCCAATAAATTTGTAATATGATTATTAAGTTCAAACTTTTCTTCATTAATATTAAATTCGTATAACCCCTCGCGATTGAAATAATATATACTACCACCCATAGAACTCAGATCCGAAGGCCCCATCTCAATTGGCAATGTTGTCACTTTTTTAATTGACTTATAATCTTTAGAGATTTGTAATTTAAAGACCCCTTTGTATCCATGACTAACAATGGCGCTGTTTTTAGATGCTATTTCAATATATCTCGAGGAAATATCGAACCCTTTTAATTTATTAATGTACTGCCATTTATTATTTTCTTTATTGATTATATGTAGCCCATTGTATGTTCCCACAAGAATCTTAGATTTATTTATTTTAGAAAACTTCCAAGCACCTGTATCTTTTATAAGCGGAGTTACATTAGTGTCATTAATTTGAAAAAAACCTAAAGTGTGCGAACAAAAAAGTGTGTCATCAATTTTTGCTAAGTTCCACACCTGGCCTTGTAATTGTTCTATTTTTTTAAATAATGCTTGGGAATTTAATTCTCTATAAAATAATCCTTGATTAGTGCCCAAGTATAATTTATTGTTATGGATTGCGCTAGTGTAAACAGAGCCAAGATTTCCTAAATAATCAAAATAAAATTTATTGTTAGAATTTAAATTGACCATGGCAAGACCATTATCTAAACCAACCCACAAGTTTTGATTTAAATCAACAAAAGTGCTTAGAACAGTATTGTTATTTAATCCACTCCCTTTTTTAAGAGAAAAAACCACATCCCCCTTTTTATCTAAAATTATTAATCCATTAGTGACTGTTCCTATTACAAAATATTCATTTCGAATGTTAGTTGCGCTGTAAACCAATGAATCATTGAAAATAGAATTAGGATTAATACGCCAACGACGAATTTGATTTGACTGCATTAGATAAAAACCATCCTTGTCCGTTAAAAAAAGGAGGTCGTCACCTCGACTAAAAATTTCTACAACTGTATTATTGTTGAGTTGAGACCCAGAAACAAACTTTAACAATTTATCACTACTTACTTTATAAATTGAGAAATCGTAGGTTTGAATATAAACATCGTCGTCGACAAAATATGACTTGATTATTACGTCATTTTGGGGTTTTAGTGTATTTAAAGAGTTTGTGATTTGATTATAGATTATCAATCTATTTAGGGATTGGAAAATAATAAATTGTTTATAATGATTAATTTTCCAAATCTGTTCCTCTTCGAGCATATTAAATTCGAGATTTTGAACAATTGAAAAATACTCAAGATTTCCGTCAGCAGTAGGTTTCCAATAACCAAAGTCCATATACGCCCCGGAATAAATAATATTATTGTGTACATACACTGAGCGTAAAATAGATTTATTCGGAGAAGGATATAAACGCCAATGATTACCATCAAAAGACAACAATCCTTCATTGTTAGCTACATAAATAATTCCAGATTCGTTCTGCGAAATGTTCCAGTTCTGGCTTCCAGCATTGTATAGTTCGGGTGTATAGTTTTGTAGTGGGGGTAATTCTTGAGCAAAAAGATCAAAAAAAACAAAAAAGCAAAAAAACTTTACGGTTGATTTATTCAATTATAAGAAGATTTAAATGCTAATCTATTAAATAAATATTAAATATGAATACCTCTTAATTATAACAAGTAAAAAGGCGTTAGCTAATAGCTAACGCCTTTTTGTAGTACAATGTGATTGGTTTATTACATTGTTAAATTAAATCAAATTAATGAAGATTTACAGCGATTACCTTACAATTAACTTATTGACTGAAGTTTTTCCGTCGTGTTGAATCTCAATCATATAAAGTCCGCTTCTTTCTGAAGATAAATCAATTCTGTTCGTGTTAAAAGCCTCATTTACAAGCTGACCATTAATTGAGAACACTTTGATTCTGTCTACTTTTTCAACTCCTGAAATGTTTATAATTCCATTTGTTGGGTTAGGATAAACAGCTATTACTTCATTTATAGCATTAATATCATCTAAACCTAATGTTGCAAGAACACCAAATTTAAAGTCATCTATTTGAAATACATCATCATTTGGATCAGCACTAGCTGCAGTTTGTGTGTCAAAAAATATTACAATCCTTGTCATATTTGTTGAGCTATGAGCTGTAGCATCAATTGTAATAGTTTGCCAATCACCTGCATTAGTATAGTTAGCCTCAGATCCTGGGTTCCATTCATGATTATTCCAATGTTCACCTCCAACTTGAAGTTTAAAGAACACTTTAGAAGCTCTTGGCCCCTTTACTTTGAATGAAAATCCTTTGTCACCAGCAGATAAATCTAACGGAGCAGAATTGTAAAATATATGCGCCCAGTCAGAAGCATTTGTACTTGACCCTGTACCATAACCATTTGCTTCATCAAAAGAAGCACCATCAGCAGCGCTCCACCCTGAATCACCATCATTAAAGTTTTCGCTGTATGATGTAATCGCACTTACAGGATTAGGAACCTCTGCGCCTAATTGAAAGACAAAATTATCAACATAAGATGTGTCTGGTTGAGCTGAAGGATCTCCGCCTCCCCAATTAAACAATACTATTTTTGAAAATTCTCCTGATGTATTATTAGCATTACAGTTACCAGGAGCACCATCACAATTAGAGAAATCTACAGTTACTGTTTGCCATTGGCCATCTCCGTTTAATGAGAATGATTTTTCAACAGTCGCACCTGTAGTTAGTTCACCTTCAAGTTTTAATAGATATCCATATTGTCCAGCGTTTGCACCATGGTCAGACCAAATATCAAAAGTTACAGTTCTGTTATTATCATCCAATTTAATTGTTGGTGAGCCAGGGGCTATGTTAACATGGATATTTTGCCAAGAGCCGTCATTATACTCTAATTTAAGTACTTTACCTTTTCCACTATTAGATGGATCATCAACTACAGACGTACTTGCGCCATTATGTGCCTCAAGCCTACTATCATTCTCATCAAAATCTTCAAAGTTTATTTGAGGAGCGGGATAATTTCCTTGATCACCCTCTGAAGTGTAAACAACAAAGTTGCCATTATTATCAATAGCATCAATTGCTGTTAAATCAACATCAATTTGTGTTTCAACTGCAGAAACCGAAAAGTCGGTATTTGTATTTGCGTTTTTAGAAACCATATTGTCTCCACACCAACCATT
>PAAD01000015.1 GCA_002698745.1 Flavobacteriaceae bacterium | reverse complement strand
TTGGGTTCTAATGTAAGGGCATAAGAAGAGATGTGCGGTACATCCAGCTTAAGGGCTATTTCTAGGTTTTCTTTCCAATCAGTAAAGTTTGAATCTGGTATCCCAAACAAAAGGTCGATGGATATATTATCAAAAAATTCTTTTGCCCGAATCACCGCTTGTACAGCTTGTTTTCCATTATGAACTCGGTTCATCATATTAAGCTCCTTGTCTTGAAAAGACTGTATGCCAATAGACAAACGATTGATTCCTATTTCTTTTATGGCTTTTAAATATGCAAGGGTTAAATCGTCGGGGTTGGCCTCAATCGTAATCTCAGGCGATGCAACCACGTTGAATTGTGCAAAGACCTCAACTATAAGTAGGTTTATTTGAGTTGCCGAGAGCGTTGAGGGCGTTCCCCCACCAAAATAAATGGTTTCAATGGGTGCTTGAGTTTCATCTTTTCGAAGTCCTATTTCTTTTTTGAGTGCAGAAACCATTTCGTCTTTATAATTATCTAATGTTGAAAAATGAAAATTACAATAATGGCATGCCTTTTTGCAAAAAGGAATATGAATATAAATACCCGACATATTTATTTTTTTATGCGATGGGACTCTTTTTGAACAAATGATGCCCAACCAGAATAACTCTTTTCGTTTTGCTGCGCGGGATTAAAATAATGACATACAGCAGCTGCAAGTCCATCCGTTGTATCAAGATTTTTGGGAAGTGTTTTTAGCTTTAATAACTGTTGCAACATCTTTGCTACCTGCTCCTTGGAGGCATTTCCGCTCCCTGTAATGGCCATTTTAATCTTACGCGGAGAATATTCAAAAACATCCAAATCGTGCGCAATCCCAGCAGCAATAGCTACCCCTTGGGCGCGTCCCAATTTAAGCATGGATTGTACATTTTTACCAAAAAAGGGCGCTTCAAGCGCCATCTCATCTGGCTTAAAGGTTTCTATAAGCTGAGTAGTTCTGATGTATATACGACCCAAGCGCTCGTAGTGGCTTTTATACTGGCTGAGCTTTAACTCATTTAACTGCAAGCAAGTCAAGGAATTTCCTTCTATTTTAATGATACCAAACCCCATAATGGTAGTTCCAGGATCAACACCCAAAATAATCCGCGAATCGGCCATGTGTAAAAATAGGGAATAAAAGCTATTTAGATATAGCGACAGGAAGTATCCATTGTGCTTCTACAGGAACTTCCAAATTTGTTTTAAATGCAGGTTGTAACAAAGGTAGGGAAGCAATAACCTCTTCAATAGCATAAAAGATATCCATAGAAGTCTGAGGTTTTGCGCTATTTTTATAATTCAAGACTGAAATTTGCCCAAGCGTATCTACCTTTAAAGTAACATAGAGGGTGTCATTTAAATTTCCAAATGAAAGCTTGTTCGTAGCCCATTTTGATTGTAATTTTTTTTCAAGTGTTTTGGTAAAACAATCCCAATTTAATTTAACGTCATCTGTTGGGCAATCAAGAAATAAAGGCGGTTCGTCTAGTTGGGTCCAATTAATATTAGGCGCTTGTGAGTTTTGTTTGGTAAAGTTACACGCAAAAAGCAGCAAAGTGGTAGTCAACAAAAGTGCCCAAATTTTCATTGCATAAATGTAAAAAATTAACCGCTCTTTATAAGTAAGGCTCTAAATATTTTGTAAGTTAGATTTATGGATATAGTACTTTTAATTCTAGGTGGGCTACTCATTATGTTGGGGATAGCAGGTAGTTTTTTACCAATTATACCCGGACCACTAACAAGTTGGTTTGGTCTCCTTTCTTTACACTACACCACAAAGGTGGAACAGGATTGGTATTTTCTTGGTTGGACACTTGCTGTTGCCATAATCGTTATGGCATTGGATTATCTCATACCCATATGGGGGACCAAAGCTTTTGGTGGCACTAAAGCAGGAGCAGTTGGCGCTACAGTGGGGTTAGTTGTGGGTTTATTTTTCCCACCATTTGGGATTATTTTTGGTCCTTTTATTGGTGCGCTTGCAGGAGAATTAAGTAAAAACACAAACCGAAAACTAGCGCTTAAAGCTGCTTTTGGATCATTCATGGGTTTCCTCTCCGGAGTACTGCTTAAGTTTATAATTTCCTTTATATACTTGCTGTTTTTTGCTTCAACAGGGTGGAAGGCATTTGAAAGTTGGTTTTAAGAAACAGTAAGCAAAAGCAGTTGTATTTATATTTAAAATACAATGCCATAGTTGCTAAATAAGGGGCCTGCAGATAGTTCTATATCTAGTCACAATAATAAGTCACTATAGAAAAGTGGCGTCGAATTTGTAACTGTATAGCTTAATTCTTGCATTAAGTTAGAACTATTTTAGTAGTACAAGTTGCGGTTGTCAACAATTGTATATGTTGACTTTACAGCAGATGTAAGCTCTTGTTGAAGATTTTGCTGTGCGCTGTTTAACAATGATGACTTATACCCAGCATAGCTCGGCAAGGCTTCGGCAGTCGTTGTAGACGTCGCTTTCAATACATATACGCCTGTATTACCCTCAATGGGCTCAGATAGAGCACCAGATGGCATACTAAACGCAGCTCCAATAACCTTAGGCTCTTTTGATGCACCAGCCAACATAGCAGTAAATCTATTCATGGCAGTGGCTGTATTTGGTGTTTGTCCAAATTGACTACCCACTTCTTCTAAAGTCGAATATGGTTTAATTTGATCAACAATATATGCTTTCTTTTTTTTGCTTAAAACGAGTGGCCTTACTGCTTCTGCAACATCATTTGCTGAAGCAAGACCTTCTGACTTAGATGAGGTAAGTTGAACTATTAGAAAACTATCAGTGTTGTATGAAAAACGTTTTGCATCAAAAACCTTACGGTCTTTTTCAAAAGCCCACTGTACAGCCTGTCGTTGATTCCCTAAGCCAGGAAATGTTTCATCTAAAATTTTAAGTTCGTTAACCTCGCGCACAGACAAGTTTTTTTGCTTGGCCAAATCTACAAATCCGGTTTCTTTTAAATCAAACTCAAATTGAGAGGCTTCAGTATAAAATCGGTTAGCTGTAGCATCAGATGGAATAAGTTTTCTTGAAATTGTAGCCAATTTAACTGCATCTTTTTTGTCTAAGACCTCAATAATATGATATCCAAAATCGGTTTCTACAACGCCTTTTGCACCCTTACGGTTTCTAAATACAAAGTCGCTGAATGGTGCAACCATATCTTCTTTTGTAAATTCTGGTAGATCTCCTCCATTTGGTCCAGAAGGCCCATCTGAATTTTCAATTGCTAGTTGAGCAAAATCACTTCCACTTCGAGCTTTTCGCAATAAAGCATAGGCCTCTTTTCTAGCTTGAGATTTAGATCTACTGACGCTTTCCTTGGCACGTGTCGCCCCTTTAAAAGCTATTAAAATGTGACGTGCTTTAGCTTTACCATTCTTTCTCTTACCAACCATTTTAGTCAAATTGATATAACCATCATCTTCATAAGGGCCAAAGACTGCGCCTTTTGATAGTTTAAATAGTGTATTTGCATAGTTGCCAGAAATTTCATTTTCGCTTAAGAAAGTATCGCTATAAGGAATTTCTGAGTATTCACTTACATATGAAGATATGTCTGTATCTAAAACATTGGCAAGCGATGGAATAATTTCTTCCTGCTTAGAAACTTCATTAAATATGGATCTGTCGCTTAATAATTTACGCAGTTCATTTTCAATAAGTAGCTTGTCTTCAGGAGTAGCGGCGACATCAAATAGGACATAGCGAACACTTCGCGATTCATCCTGCTCATAATTCGTACTGTTGTCTTTTATGTAGGCTTCAATGTCTTTGGCTGATACATTAATTAGGCTGTCGGCAACAGTGGTCAAAGGAATACGTATATATTCAATATCAACAAGGTCATTTTGTAGGGAGTATTCTTGTTGGGCCTCAAAGTTTGTTATGTTGATACCAGCATTGACCATGTCTTGGTAGTTGTTTACTTTGATATTATTTTTAATTGAACTTTCCTGGACTTTCCATTGCTCAAAGCCCTGTGGATTATTTTGACGTAAATCAAGAATAAAGTCTGTGAATCGTTGTTGATCAAATGTACCGTTTTCATCAACAAATTGAGGATCAGATGAAAAGTTGGGATCTGATTTGATAAACATTTCAATGTGATTTTTACCTACATCAAGCCCTAGATCTTCAAGAATTTGCTCAAACACTTTGGCATTGGTGGTTTGCTCAAAAGCAAAGTTAACAGCTTGCATCGAACTCATGCGATAGCTTCGCTCGGCAAAATCTACTTGACGACTGAATTCATCGATGCCAACTTCCAAATCACCTACAATAAGTACAGGTTCTTGACTTTGGATGGTGTTGCCGTCAAAAACACCCGTGAAAACAAATGCTAGCAACGCCATTCCGATAATGAAGATTAAAAAAATTGAACGCTCCCTAATTTTACCTAAAATAGCCATGGTTATTTATTTTGAACTGCTTGCGAAAATACAATTAAAAAGGTGAATTTAAAATGCTATTCTGGGTATATACGAACCAAATCTATTTTTGTAATAGAAACTTCTAGCATTTCAAATGTAAATCCCTCGATAGAAACACGTTCACCCTCAATTGGCATTTCGGCTGTATGATGTACAATTAGTCCACCTAGCGTCTCGTAGGATTCAGAAACTGGCAGTTCAATGTTGTATTGTGTATTGATTTCTTCAATTTCCAAACGAGCAGAAAATGTAAAAGAGCCGTCATCGTGAGTTAGAGAAACACTACTTAAAGTATCATGTTCGTCTTCAATTTCTCCGAACAACTCCTCTACAATGTCTTCTAAAGTTAGCATTCCCACAGTACCCCCAAATTCGTCCAAAACAACAGCAATACTTTTTCGCTTTTTAACCAATTGGTTAAAGACATCTTGAATACGCATGGTTTCAGGAATCCATTCCACTGCCTTTATAATGGCATGAAGTGATTTTGGTTTTTTAAACATGTCAAATGCATGTACATAGCCAATAATGTTATCTATATTTTGCGCGTAAATCAAAATCTTAGAAAATCCAGTAGATGAAAAAATTTCCAACAAGTCTTTGGGCTTTTCATAACGATCTACAGCTGTCATCTCAGCTCTAGGAACCATTATCTCTCTTGCCTTAAGATTAGTAAACGATAGGGCGTTATGGAATAATTGCAATTCGGCATCTTGATTTTCATCACTTGTTGTTTCTATCTGTTCTGAAATAAAATCGCCTAATTGGACCTTATTAAAGGAAATAGGACCTTCTTGCTTTTGCAGCCGAAAAAATCGATGCAAAACAACGTCTGAAAATCGCATCACCACCCAACTTAATGGCTTGATCAATTGGTAAAAAACATATGCTGGAACAGCAAATAAACTTAGAAATCTGTTGGCGTAGATTTGGAAAAATACCTTTGGTAAAAATTCGGCTGTGATAAGAATAACGGCCGTTGATATTAGCGTCTGATAAAATATAATTTGGAGTGGGAGTGAGGTGTAGCTTTCATAAGCAGGAAACAACTCATGAACAATAAGCTCCCCAGCATAAATTCCGTAAACTACTAAAGCTATGTTGTTCCCTACCAACATGGAAACAATAAAGCGCGAAGGACTTTTTGTAATGGTGCCTAAAAGTGTGCCAAAACTTCTCTTCTGTGTTTTTTGAATTTCAAGCCTTATTTTGTTGGAAGAAACAAATGCAATTTCCATTCCTGAAAAAAACGCCGACAACAAAAGACTTGTCAATAAAACGCTTATCTCTACTGTCATACTTATTTTTGGTCCTTACGCTGCTCTAGCTTTTTACGGTAACGTCTTCTGATAAAGTACATGAAAACTGCAATAGCCGTAATAGAAACATCCATAGTTGTGCGCGCATCTTCTGTTCCATAATAAATAAAGGCGCGAAATAAAAATAATCCTCCAAAAACTAAATATATGATTTCCGAAATGCGGTAAAACTTTATCATAATTATTCTTCTTCAACTAATACATTCCCAACAAGTGGGCCTGTGGTTATTTTATCAAATGATCTGCTGGCGTCTAAAATATAGGCAGCAATGTCATAATCTTCATTTTTAAAGGTAAAGTATTCTTGTGTAAAAACCCACTCTTTATTTATATCCCAATACAGTTGAGAAGTGTTTAACACAGCTCCCTCGGGTGTGGTTATAGAAACGTTTCCCCGAAGGTCTACAACACTAGTTTTTGAATACATGATGCCATAATCTGCCTTTACGTGTGTTTCCTTACTGTATTCATCATATAAAACAACTTGAACCCCGTTGGGAAATTCAGAATAAGGAAACGGCTGATTGGTGTAGTCTATATTTTTTGGGGCAGTCAGAACAGCAATAGTTTTTGCAAACTCTGTGTACACTACACGAATCGTATCTGCCTCGCCAATTGGAAGCGCATCAAACTGATTTATGGTTTTAAGTTGAGCAAAATTTTCTTTACACGACAAACTTAATAGTAAAATAAGCGCCGCGACAAAGTTTAAAAAGTGCGTTGGTCGATTCATTTACAACTGCGGAACCTTTACGGTATTGTTAATCCAACAAGAAAAACTTATAATTTCCCCCGCCCTTCCTTCTGTAAAAATGTCTGTTTTACTTGGTGCTCTACCTTCATAACTTGCCGCTAATTTAAGTGCCGTTTTCTTTACTCCAGAATCTACAGCTGCAGCCTTAAGTGCTGTTTTTGCAGCCATCCAATAGACGGCGCGCTTCTCAAACTGAGTTTTACCACAACTGTTGGCACTAGAGGCATACAAACTTGCGATGAGTATATAAGCTTTACCCATAGATGGACGGTTTTTTAGCGCTTTAATTGCATAAGATCTTGATTTACTCTTCAAACCACTTTTCTTAAACTTTACAGCAATTTTATAAAGAATATCTGCTTTACGGTACACATCTTGTTCCAATGTCAAGGATTCCTCATAATAAGCTAAGGCAGCTTTACTATCTCCTGCTTTGTCTTTTAAAATACCCAAATAGTAAGCAGAATTTGAAGATGGCTTAATCGCGTGCAACGCCTCGACCAGTTCCACAAACAGTGGATCGTCAGAACATTCTTTGGCATCCATACGGCTTGCTGCACGGTTAAGCCAAATGCTGTCTGATTTGTTAGCATCAAAATTTTTACGATATAATGGAATAAGATTCTCACAGCTAGACTCCTTAGCTATCATAGCATCAAGGTTTCCAGAAAAGGTTGAAAATGCTAAGGTATTTGTCTCATAAACGCGCTTATTGCGCTGTTCTCTAGATGTGAGTGCTTCTCCATCCTCAAGCTTCTTTAAAATTACATCTAGCTTTTTGGCTAAGTTGGTTTGCTCTAATGCAAATTTTTCTGAAACCTCCTCGTATATATTGAAAAGCGCTTCTATTGTCTTATCACCCTCTTTGTAAAGTTGATAGGCGGTTTTGAAATATGTATATAAGCGCTTCGGGCTTGTAAAGCTTTTGGGGTCTTGAGTGAAAGCCTGATTAAATATTTCGTAAGCTTCTCGCTTAGTACCCAGGTTGTTATCTACCATGGCCTGGGCCTTTGAAGAAAGGATTTTGCCCACTTCAGTTACACCTCTTTTAGTATTGGGAAAGTACTTTAACCAGTCATCGTACAATGACATAAGGGAGGTCTGTAAAAACAACTTATCATCTGTTGTATTTTTGATTTTATGATTTAGAATTCGCTCACCATACTTAAAGGTTGCTACGTTTAGTTCTGGACAATTGTTACGTACCTCAAGCCAAGGTTGATATGCTGAATCGTAATTCTTAACTTTCGCAAACTCAGCAAAAATAGATAAGTTAGCGGGGCAAGAGCTTTTATCAAACTGAGCTATTCCAATAAGGCTGCCCATAATTATTAAAAAAAGTAATCTGTTTTTCATATCAGTTATTAATCATATTTACGTTTTATAAACCAAATATCGCTTAACGAAAAGCCAAGCATGATATTGGCATAATTCTCTTTAATTAACCCCCCGTTTAGGGTGCCTAATTGTCCGAGCTCAACTCCAATATTTATCTTTGATAAACCACCTACTGGCAAACCTATTCCAAAGGTTATGCCAAAATCTTCAATTGGTTGGTTATTTAGCACAAGACCGGTTTCTTCAAAGCGAGCACCTAGACGATAAGTAACCCTGCTTATGAAACTTGTAAACGAATCATATTTTGGAATATAAAAACCACCAAAAGATATCCTAGAAGATGCTACATACTGGACATTGGCATTCGTTTCCAATGGGTTTGTTAATCCTTTTGACGCGTTAAGGAAGTTGACCCCAATAAACCATTTATGTGCAAATCCGAAACCAGCACCCAAATTGATTTCGGGTGAAAATTTGTTAGATGTATTGGACAAGCTGCCTAGATCTATGTTTTCTTGTGAACTCAAACCACCATTCGTTGAAATAGAAGATATTGTTCTTGTATTCAAGCTTTCCAAAGAGCTTTGCGGCGTATAAGTCGCTGAAAGCTGCAGGTTATATTTTGATTTGATAGGCTGGGTATAATGCGCCCCAAAGACATAATTAATACCACTCAATTCTGAACGAGTAAAAATGCGTGTGTCTAGTTGTACACTTGAAATATTTTGGGTAAAGACTTTCTCGGTAAAACCAAAATTATAATTTGCCATAATTCCAAAACTCAAACCTTTTACTGGAGAAACAGCAAATCCCAAAAAAGTTGTGTTGACACCACCAGAACCCTGGTAAAAAGTCATTGTATCCAATTCATCCAATAAACCTGTTATATTTATTCTATAGCCCAAGCTAGTTTTTGGCTTTAGTCCAAAACTGAACGCAAAATGTTTTGTTGGTACACTTAATGAAAGGTAATTAAGTGATGTGGTTGAGGTGTAACCATTTCCGTTATTGGATGTTTGTTCAACAGGCTTATAACTTACCCCAACACGATACTGTACGTAATCTAATTTTTTTAGCGTGGCTGGGTTGTCTAAACTGAAATGTGTACTGTCCGCATACACCGTAACGCCACCTATCATGTTATTCTCCGCAATGTTATCATTAGCAGCTAGTCCAAAACCATGATACGAATAAGGAGATAAGGTTGCATTTTGGCCGAAAGAAAAGGCGGCTATTGCAACAACAAAAAAACTCAGAAGTCTATTTTTCATGAAATATATTGAACGTCAGTAGGTTTTGAAGACCGATTAATATTAATTCAGCGTCAGCAAATATGGTGCATTTTATGTTTTTAATCAAAAAATTGGAGTCTCCGCCTGTTAAAATTATGGTAAAATCGCCAAATTTTTGGGCAAATGCTTTGATCTGAGCATGAACTTCATAAATAATGCCAGCTTCAACCCCCAAAGACATACTCGATGAAGTAGACGTCCCTATTTCTGGCAACTTATCTATTGGATCTAGCAAAGGAAGATTTGCTGTAAATACGTGCATAGCGTTATAACGCATTACCCTCCCGGGAGAAATTGCTCCTCCTTCATGGTGTGCATCAGCATTGATATAATCATATGTAATGCAGCTTCCCGCATCAATTACAAGAACAGGTTTTTTAGGGTGTGTAGTCAAAACACCAGATAATGCAGCCCTACGGTCAACCCCCAAGGAATTGATATCATCATAATTGGTTGTAAAAGGGTATTTTGTGGTATCATCTATAAAAGCTACATCACATGACTGCGGAAATAGTGAGAGTGTTTGCTTTATTGATGCCTCCATTTTACTTACAAAAATTATTGTAAATGGCGCTTTTTGATGAAATGAAGCCCATTCGTCCTTAGACCAATGGGTGCATATACCGCTGTATTTAAGCACGTTTGCTTCAAAGTAACCGTATTTGGTATTGGTGTTGCCAATGTCCAATACCAGCTGCTGATTCTTACTCATGAGGTAAAAGTAGAAGTTTTTTTTCAAGCGGCTTGTCAATTCTTGGAAAGCAAGTATATTTGTCTCTGGAAATTTTGAATGGTACCTTAGCTCAGTTGGTAGAGCAAAGGACTGAAAATCCTTGTGTCCCTGGTTCGATTCCTGGAGGTACCACAAATCGTTTTCGATGTAGAGGTTTTTGTTGTTTGTATCTGCTACATCATCTTTAGGTGCTTTATCTCTATCTCGGATAAATGGCGCCAGTGCCCACGGGGTAAATCTTTCTTTGTAAGCCCTGCAAACAACACACGATCTAGGGTTATTACTTCATAACCTAAGTGTTCAAAAATACGTCTCACTATTCGATTACGCCCCGATTGTAGGGCAATGCCCACCTCGCATTTAGAGGCACCCTGCACATAACTCACCTCATCGGGTTTAATACTCCCATCGTCAATTGTGATACCTGCTTTGATGGTTTGCAAATGTTGTCCAGTTATTTTTTTGTCTAGCACGACGTGATAAAGTTTTTTTACACCTGTGCTTGGATGTGTGAGTTTTTTAGCCAAATCTCCGTCATTGGTAAACAACAAAAGTCCAGTGGTTGGACGGTCTAAACTGTCCACAGGCACGATGCGCGCCTTTGTAGCATTAGCCACCAAATCCATCACGGTTTTTCGGCCTTTTTCATCTCGTGTAGTTGCAAGAAATCCTTTTGGCTTGTTAAGTAACACATAATTTGATTTTTCGGCTTTTATACGCTGCCCGTCAAATTGGACTTCATCGGTTGGCCTCACCATATAACCCATTTCGGTCATGACTTTGTTGTTCACTTTTACAGAGCCTATTTTTATATGCATATCAGCTTCTCGTCGGGAACAAATACCCGCATGGGCAATAAACTTATTCAATCGTATGCCTTTGCGGGAATTTTGTGATTTTTTCTTATTCATGGCTGTAGATATACCTTGCAAAAGTAAGAAGCTTAAACTTCAAGGCGAAGTAAAGGCAGGCTTATTATGCCAAATAAAATTATAAGTCGTATCAATTGGAGTAATAATCCAATATGCCTTATGCTTGAAAGTTGCCTTAACAGAAGTAGCAATAACAGTAATAAAACAAAAGCAGAAACGAAATAATAAATCATGGCATTGAGAGGAAAAAATGTGTACAGCAATACAATTACCATCAAGGCAAATGCTATCAGAATACTAATGAGTTTTTTGGTGCGTTTTTCACCCCAAACTACTGGAAAGGTTTGGTAGTTTTGTACCATATCCCCTTTGAGGTTATACAAGTCCTTAACAAATTCACGAATGCTCACAAGCGTATACAAATAAGCTGCATGGGTAAAAATTTCAAATGAAAAATTATTGTAGTAAACTGTAATGGCAAAAAAGGGTAATACAGTCAACAGTGTACTGGTTAGGGTGCCAAACCACAAATCACGTTTAAGAAGCGAGGAGTACACAAACATAGCAACCATATAACATGTAAAAAACAGCACCGCACGGAACGAGACATAGCTGGCCACCAAAAGTGACATTACTGAGCAGATGAAATACATAGCCAATTTGGCTTTGGCAGAAATATGTCGCTCAAGTATGGTTTTTTGGGGACGATTAATTAGGTCTTTCTCCTCATCAAAAAAAGCATTAAAAATATACCCTCCAGAAACACTAAACCCCGTGGCTAATACAATCAACCATAGCTCGACGTTCTTTAAAGTTGGTAAAATATCTATTTTGGAAAAGATAAATACTGCGGTAAGTACTTGGGCAAGCATGAGAACACTAACATTGACAACTCTTACTAGAGAGAACAAACCAATTGCTAGTAAAAACAATTGCTTTGGTGAAGATTGGGCGCGCATCTTAAAATGTGTAAACGACTTCTAATCGGTGGTCTGCAAGTATATTTTTTGCCTTTGGCAGATCCTTAGTAAAGCCAAGGATATAACCTCCTCCTCCAGAACCACAGAGTTTTAGGTAATACGCATTGGTTTCAATACCCTTTTTCCAAACAACACGAAATCGCTTTGGAATCATGGGGCTAAAGTGTTCTAATACAACAGATGAAAGTTTTTTCACATCAGAAAATAAATCTGAAATATTACCACTCAAAAAGTGCTCGATACAGCGATCGGATATGGTGGTAAATTCATCTTTCATCATTTTGCGAAAGTCAGGCACTTCAAGGTTGTGGAGAAATATAGACACCAAAGGTGCTGTTTCACTTGTCATACCACTGTCCAACAAAAAGACAGCTGCTTTTCCTTTTTGCGATTGGGATGGTATCCCCGTTGGTTCAATTTCTGATTTGGAGTGGATGAGTATAGGTAAACTCAAAAAGCTGTTGAGCGGATCCAAGCCTGATGATTTTCCATGAAAAAAAGATTCCATTTCGGAAAAAATACTTTTAAGCTTAAGAAGCTTTTGATGTGTTAGGTTCTCCAACACAGTTATTTTTTCAAACGCATAACGGTCATATATGGCGGCTACCAAAGCTCCACTACTTCCTACACCATAACCCTGTGGAATACTACTATCAAAGTACATCCCCTTTGACAAATCAGATGTTAAGCGCTTAATATCAAAAGTTACCAGTGCATTGTCTAAAGTTATTAGATGTTGGGCAAATGCTTTGAGTTTGGAGTTAGAAGAAACTGCTGCTTCTGAAGTTTTGTTGTCCATCAGTAAAGCACCCTTGTAATAGTTGTAAGGAATGGAAAGAGCCTTGGCATTATTAATTATGCCATATTCTCCAAACAGTAATATTTTTGCGTAAAATAATGGACCCTTCACAATAACAAATCTAGTACTTTTTTATTCCTGCACCAACCACATCGTGCACACATTGGCGATCTTGGCAAAATTGAAGTAAATCTGATGCTATAAATAACTTTACGCTGTCTGCCACATCACTTGGATAAAGTAAATGAACATTGGCACCTGCATCTAGCGTAAAGCATAGCGGAATTTTTGTTTCAGCCCTGAATTGCCAGACTGCATTTATTATATACAATGTATTGGGTTGCATCAAAATAAAATAGGGATCAGAAGTCATCATCATTGCATGTAAATCCAAAGCTTCTTTTTCGACAATTGGAACGAAAGCATCTAGGTTTCCATTTTTAAGTACTGGCAGTAAAGATGCCAGTTGTGAATTGGCATGTGAAAATCGTTGTGCGGCATAAGGGTGGTTATGCATTAGTTTGTGTCCAGTTGTACTGCTGACTTGCTTTTGCACTTTGTCTACCAATAAAATGGTGTCGTGGTATGTAGTAAAAATAGGGTGGATATTTTCTAATTTAACTGCAATCAAATCTGAGGAATCCACAACTGAAGGGTGTATACCCCACACCATCGCTGGACCTTGCAAACTGCGGCAAGCACTTCCAGATCCAAGTCGTGCTAAAAAAGATGTTTTTTCGAGCCTTAGTTTTTCAGCCATGGGCGACAACTGAGATTCCAAATCTACCAAACAAGCTGCAAGTGCAGCCATAGACGATGCTGAAGAGGCGATACCGCTACTGTGTGGAAAAGTATTATGAGACCTTATGACTATGTTGTAGTGTAACAAAAAAGACTGATAGGCTATAATTCGATCAAAAAAAGCTTCAAGTTTTGGTCGAAAGCTCGGCTTTTCTTTTCCTTGAAAAAGAATACTAAAAGAAACTTTCTTGGTTGGGGAGCCCATTGGAATAAAGTTAACTTCCATTTGGGTATGCGCACCGGATAGTGTAAGACTTAAAGATGCATTTTTGGGTAATTGCGGAGGGGTTTTCCCCCAATATTTTACAAGGGCTATGTTGCTTGGAGCTTGCCATTTGGAATGAAAAGCATCTTTTTGGGGTTGGGCGTTAGTAGAGACAAAGCGCTGTTCCATGCTAGACAAATATACGTGCTTAATTAATGATGTAAGAGTTATACATATTTAAATTTTATACTCATTAAATACTTAACCTAAACAAAAGATTATGTTTTCTATATAAATTTTTTCTGCGAGTTTTATTATATATCATGCAGCTTATTTTGTTCAGCAAAACATTATGGCCTTGACAGTGTTTGTTGTTTGACTATGATCACCAACTTTGATGGTTTTGAAAGTTTAGTTTCTACAAAACCAAGATGACAAAAGCATATCGTAAAATAATACTACTACATTTATTTTTAGGGCAGGATGCTTATTCTACATTAACCACTTGATCAATCTCGGGCGCATGTTTTTTTACGGTCAATTCAACGCCTTGTTTAAGTGTCATCTGATTTACAGAACAATCCACGCAGGCACCCAAAAGTTGGACTTTAACCGTATTATTTTCAATACCTACAAGTTCAATATCTCCTCCATCGGATTTTAAAAATGGTCGAATTTCATCAAGTGCTTGTTCTATACGTTGGTTTAAATCAGACATAGCCTATTGGTTTGTTACAGCAGCACAACCTGCCATAGTGGTTATTTTAATCGCCTCGGTGGGCGGTATTTGTTCGTTTCGTTGTACCACTTGTGACACAACAGCACGGGTAACTTCCGTAAAAGCAGTTGCAACAACTGTTTGTTCTTGCATGGCTGCAGGACGACCCATATCTCCTGCTTCACGAATACTTTGTATAAGCGGTAGTTCTCCCAAAAAAGGAATTTCCAAATCTTCTGCCAAATACTTTGCCCCCGACTTGCCAAAGATATAATATTTATTTTCAGCTAACTCTTCGGGTGTGAAATACGCCATGTTCTCAATGATACCCAATACAGGCACTTGAATATTTTTTTGTTGGAACATAGCAACGCCTTTTTTTGCATCGGCAAGTGCCACAGCCTGTGGGGTGCTGACAACCACTGCCCCTGTAATAGGTAACGATTGCATAATACTCAAATGAATATCGCCTGTGCCAGGAGGTAAATCAATTAATAAAAAGTCTAACTCTCCCCATTCAGCATCAAAAATCATTTGGTTAAGTGCTTTTGCAGCCATAGGACCTCGCCAAATAACCGCTTGGTCTGGTTTAGTGAAAAAACCAATAGACAATAGCTTAACACCAAAGTTCTCAACTGGTATCATTTTAGAAATTCCGTCAATATTTTTTGCTTTTGGGCGTTCACCAGACATATCAAACATTATTGGCATAGAAGGCCCATAAATATCTGCGTCTAAAACACCAACCATAAAGCCCATATTAGAAAGGGATACTGCCATGTTAGCCGTAACAGTAGATTTACCTACACCGCCTTTTCCAGAAGCAATGGCAATAATGTTCTGAATACCCTCAATAGGCTTGCCTTTAATTAAATTGATATCCTTTTTTTCGACTACTTTGACAAAAATATTTACCTTTATTTTGACCTTTTCACTGACCTGCTCATGAATAGCTTTTAAAATAGATGCCTCGGTTTTCTTTTTAGCCTGTAATGTTGGGTTATCAGTTTCTACATCAACCACTACCTCATCACGAAAAATATTAATGTTTTTAACTACATTATCCGCCATAAGATTTTTACCTGAACCAGGTAAACTTATACTTGATAATGCATTTTCAATTGCAGTGCGTGTGATTTTCATTAAGTTTAAATAACTTTACAAATATAGCATATAGCGTTAAGACTAGGAGCTATGCATTTGGATTCCAAAAAACAGCATCGAAATGTTGAATCTGATCATCAATGATCACATGCCCCTCCACTTCTAACAATTGCTGCATTGTCTTAATTCCGCCAAAATGATGTTTCCCAGTGAGTAGTCCAATACGATTCACCACACGATGCGCTGGAATATCAGGTCTCGCGTGCGCAGAATTCATTGCATATCCAACCATTCGTGCGCTTTTGGCGGCCCCTAAGTATTTTGCAATGCTACCATAAGTAGTTACTTTACCATAGGGTATTTTCCGCACTACTTTGTATACGCGTTTAAAAAATTCATTTTGTTGTTGCATCAGTTGGAAATGAGAATTTTAGATAAGTAATGGGAATATCTTGCTCACGGTATTGTTGTTCGTAAAAAGTTTGAATGCCAATGACATCCGCTGGTGCATGCACGTATTGATATATGTCATGATGTGCCATTTCTGGTTTTATATCCCATCCGTCTAAAACACCTAGTGTATAGCCGTGTAAAAAAGCTGCATCAGTTTTGAGATGTACAACTCCTTGGGGCTTAAGCATTTGTTGATAACTGCGTAAAAATACTGGATTGGTCAGGCGGTGGTGTTTACGCTTAAATTTATACTGTGGGTCTGGAAATGTAATCCATATCTCTGAGACTTCTCCTGAAGCAAAAACTCGTTCAATTAGTTCGATTTGTGTGCGAACAAATGCAACATTTTTAAGGCCTTCATGAAGAGCTGTTTTGGCACCTCTCCAAAAGCGCGCACCTTTGATATCAACACCTATGTAGTTAATGTTGGGGTTTTTTCTGGCTAAGCCAACAGAATATTCTCCTTTTCCGCAGCCCAACTCCACGACAATGGGATTTTTATTTTTAAAAAAAGTCGACCAAGCACCCCTGTGCTCAAAAGATTGGGAAAGCAAATCCGCCCTACTTGGCTGAATCACATTTTCAAATGACTCGTTTTCTTTAAATCGTTTTAACTTATTCTTACTTCCCACAATATGTTTTTATGAGGCTTCAACCAAGATTGCCTTATCCAAAGTAAATGAAAACTCAGATCCAATTGCTGGTTTGCTTTCAATAAAAATCTGTTCATTGTGTGCTTCAATAATATGCTTAACAATCGCTAGGCCCAAACCAGTCCCACCCTTACGGCGATTACCACTTTTATCAACACGGTAAAAGCGCTCGAACAATCTTGGCAAGTGCTCTTCTCCAATTCCCAGTCCGTTGTCACGTACTCGAACAATGATTTTATTCTCATAAATAGGCTGAACGCTTATTTCGGTAGTACCTTTCTTTTTGCCATATTTAATGGAATTCATGATAAGGTTTGTCAAAACTTGTTGCACTCGCTCTCTATCTGCATTCACTAATATTGATGAATTGTAAAGCTGATCAAGCTCAAGCCGAATGTCGGATTTTGATGCTTGCATTTCAAGTAATTCAAAAACACTTTTAATTAATTCGAGTATGTCAAATTCTTCTATTTCAAGCTTAATGTCTTGTTTTTCCAACTTGGTGAGTAAATCCAAATCATTAATAATATATGTTAGCCGCTCAACACCCTTATTGGCGCGTTCCAAGTACTTTTTATTGACTGAGGAATCTTTAAGTGCACCATCTAAAAGGGTGAGTATATAACCTTGAACTGTAAATAATGGTGTTTTAAGTTCGTGTGCAATATTTCCTAAGAACTCTCGACGAAAAGTTGCTTGATCTTTTAGACTGTCCAATTCAACACTTCTTCTAAGAGCCAATTCTTTAACATTATCAAGCAACGAGTCGATATTATCAGTGATAAGAATTTCGTTCAATTCGCCTCTATACTCAGGCTCTAATTCCTCATAAAGCTGTTTTATTTCATTGTACATAAATTTTTCAATCCTATAATTGAGTAATAAAAATACAGACATAAAAATGACTAGCGCAAAGATGATTAATACGAAAATTTTGACTGTGCTGAAAATGGGAATTTGCATTAAAGCAGTTGTGAAACCTACCATCAGCAGTAATATAAGAACCGTTATTAGCAATGACGAAATCAGTGAAAATTTATAGGATTTTAACGGTCTTTTGGCCATATTAAACCACGTATTTGTAACCTACTCCCTTAATAGTTTTGAAGTGTTTGTCGCCAATTTTCTCACGCAATTTGCGAATGTGGACATCAATAGTTCTTCCACCAACAACAACTTCTCTACCCCATACCTTGTCCAGGATTTGTTCACGTTCAAATACTTTCTGTGGTTTAGATGCGAGTAAAGACAATAATTCAAACTCCTTGCGAGGTAAATTGAGTTCTCGGCCTTTATAAATCACCTTATATTCTTCTCTATTTACAGTCAAATCACCAATTTCAAAATAATTTTTAGAGCTTTCAACCTTGAATCGTCGTAGAATTGCTTTAATTTTACTCAAAAGTACTTTTGGCTTAATCGGTTTTGTTATGTAATCATCTGCACCTGCCTCAAGTCCTGCAACTTGGGAATAATCTTCGCTTCTAGCTGTTAAAAAAACAATAACTGATTCAGACAGGTTGGGGTTTTTACGCAATTTTTCGCAGGTTTCAATACCATCCATTTTGGGCATCATCACGTCAAGCAATACCAAATGTGGATTCCAGTCTTTGGCTTTAGCCAAGGCCTCATAGCCGTTCTTTGCCCTTTTGACCTGATAGCCTTCCGCCGATATATTATAGTCCAAAATTTCAAGAATATCGGGTTCGTCATCAACCACCAAAATTCGTGTATCTTTTTTTTTCATATCCTACATACTTATCAAATATAAAAAAATTATGATGTTACTCATGGATTTATATTTAAAAATCATCTATACATTTGACCATTATGAATGAGTTTGAAAAAGAGTCCTTGGATTTGTTTTCTTATCAGTATGAGCGAAACCCAGTTTATCGTTCTTTTTGTGATCTTACCAATGTCAGTCCATTAGATGTAGATAGCATAATTCAGATTCCCTTCTTACCCGTCACTTTTTTTAAAACACACCGTGTAAGTTGCAAAAAAGAAGATGCATTTATATTTGAAAGTTCTGGCACGGCTGGAACTACAAGTAAGCACCATGTGGCATCATTGTCACAGTATGAACACAGCTTTAGAAAAGGGTTTACACAATTTTATGGTCA
>PAAD01000014.1 GCA_002698745.1 Flavobacteriaceae bacterium | reverse complement strand
TTTATCGATCGGTTTTTAGCCACCGCAGAGGCCTATGGAATTAAAACAGTATTGCTCTTTAACAAAAAGGATAGCTATAGTACTTCCGATACCGAGCAAATGCGCAGCATCAAAAAGCTGTATGAAAACATTGGCTATACCTGTTTGGAGATTTCTGCCTTAAAGAGGATAAATTTGGAAGCTGTCAAAACAATGATGGAGGGCAAAACCTGTATGCTCTCAGGACACAGTGGAGTAGGGAAATCGACCTTGGTGAATGCCTTATCACCAGAACTAAACATCAAGACGGCAGACATCTCAGCCCACCACCAACAAGGACAACATACCACAACCTTTGCCGAAATGCACGATTTGGATTTTAATGCTCGTATTGTGGATACGCCAGGGATTCGTGGCTTTGGTCTTGTGAATATGGGAGCAGCAGAAATGGGCGACTACTTTCGCGAATTTTTTTCAATAAAAGACGCTTGTAAGTTTAACAACTGCCTACACCTGGAGGAACCCAAATGTGCTGTTAAAGCAGCCGTTGAATCGGGTGAAATAGCCGCATCACGTTACAAGAGTTATGTGCAAATGCTGGCAGAAGAAGATCAACACTATCGAACTGATTTTTGGGATTCATGAGAGCTATACTACAACGTGTGTCGTCAGCTAAAGTAACGGCTAACAAAACCCATGAGGCAAGCATTGGGCACGGTTTGATGGTGCTGTTGGGCATCACTCATTCCGATACTGATGAAGACCTAGATTGGCTGCTCAATAAAATTATCAATATGCGAATTTTCAACGATGAATTGGCCGTTATGAACAACAGTGTGTTAGATGTTGCTGGCGAATTGTTAGTAATTAGCCAGTTTACGCTTTATGCGCAAACCAAAAAAGGCAACAGGCCTTCTTACATACAGGCAGCAGGCCATGAAATTGCTGTTCCGCTTTATGAACAATTTATACAAAAAGCGGCCCAGCTTATGGGAATACCCGTACAGAGCGGTATTTTTGGTGCAGATATGCAAATTGATTTGATAAAGGATGGTCCTGTGACAATTATCATTGACTCAAAAAACAAAGACTTATGAATATTCAAGATGCCCAAAAAGCCGTTCATGCATGGATTGAAAAACACGGTATCCGCTACTTTAATGAGTTGACCAATATGGCACAACTTACCGAGGAGGTAGGGGAAGTAGCCCGCATTATTGCACGCAGATATGGCGAGCAATCTGAAAAGGAAAACGACAAGAGCAAGGACTTGGGTGAAGAATTGGCGGATGTGCTTTTTGTATTGCTTTGTCTTGCCAATCAAACCGATACCGATTTGCAAGCAGCTTTTGACAAAAAACTAGACCTAAAGGCATCTCGTGACCACGACCGACACCACAATAATCCTAAGCTACGTTCATGAGCAGCATAAGACTAACACACCCATCACAAACAATTGAAGGCAACTGCCGGATAACGGGTTCCAAAAGCGAATCCAACCGCCTGTTGATATTACAAGCATTATTTCCAATATTGGCCTTGGATAACCTGTCCGATTCCGATGATACCCAAGCCATGCAACGTGGACTCGCATCCAAAGACCAGATCATTGATATTGGACACGCTGGAACGACCATGCGTTTTTTGACTTCATATTTTGCCACAACTCCAGGCATAGAAAAAGTACTCACCGGCTCGAAGCGTATGCAAGAGCGCCCCATCAAATTATTGGTGGATGCGTTGCGTTCCATCGGAGCAGAGATTGAATACGTAAAAAATGAAGGCTACCCGCCATTACGTATTTCGGGTAAGACCATAAGCACAACTAGTGTTTCCTTGGCTGCCAATGTTAGTAGCCAATACATTACCTCCTTAATGTTGGTTGCTCCCAAGCTACCCAACGGATTAAAGATCGTTTTGGAAGGCGAAATCACTTCTTTGTCTTATATCAACATGACCTGCGCACTTTTGCAACGCGTGGGTATAGATGCCACTTTCTCGGACCAAAGCATTCGTATTTTACCACAACAAAATATTGATGCCAAAACCCTTACCGTAGAGTCTGACTGGAGCTCTGCATCCTATCATTTTAGTATGGTTGCCTTGGCGCAATCAGCAGATGTGTCCCTCAGTAGTTATATTCCAGCAAGCCTGCAAGGCGATAGTGTATTGGTCGATATCTATGCCCAATTGGGCGTGACCGCAAAGTTTGACGGACACAAACTCCAACTGACTAAATCCGAAAACTTGCAATCACATATTGCACTAGATTTAATTAATGCACCAGATTTAGCACAAACCATAGCAGTTACGTGCTATGGCCTAGGTATTTCCTGTGATTTGTCCGGGTTACATACTCTAAAAATCAAAGAAACCGATCGCTTGGTAGCTTTGCAAAACGAGCTGACTAAATTAGGAGCAAGTATCCGGATTACTAAAGACAGTCTTTTTCTTGAAGCTAGAAAAGATGATATCGTTTCCGATGTTGCCATAGACACTTATCACGACCATCGTATGGCCATGGCTTTTGCCCCCCTCGGACTTAATGTTCCAATAGGAATTAATGACGCTAAAGTAGTAACTAAATCCTATCCAAGTTTTTGGGATGATCTTGATTCGTTAGGTTTTTTCCTCGTTTCCGATAAATAATTTGTCAAATCCTTGACAACCCCTACGCTGGTGCAGTATATTAGTAACTTGAAAAAATTAATATGAAACTCTCTCACTTTAACTTTAATCTTACGGAAGACTTATTAGCCGAACACCCAACTGAACATCGCGATGAGTCAAAACTCATGGTTTTACATCGTGAAACCCAAACCATTGAACACAAATCCTTCAAGAATATTATTGACTATTTTGATGAAGGCGATGTAATGGTACTCAATAATACCAAGGTGTTCCCTGCACGACTGATGGGTAACAAAGAAAAAACAGGAGCCAAGATTGAGGTATTTTTACTAAGAGAGTTAAACAAGGAACAACGTCTTTGGGATGTGTTGGTTGATCCAGCAAGAAAAATCCGTATCGGAAACAAACTTTATTTTGGAGCAGATGAATCCTTGGTTGCTGAGGTAATTGACAATACAACATCGCGTGGTAGAACACTGCGATTTTTGTTCGACGGAAGCTATGATGATTTCCGCGTTAAGTTAAAGGAACTTGGACAAACGCCATTACCAAAATACATAAAGCGCCCTGAAGAAGATTTTGATCGTGAGCGTTACCAAACAATTTATGCTAAACATGAAGGAGCAGTAGCTGCGCCTACAGCAGGGCTTCACTTTTCTAAGCACGTATTGAAGCGTTTGGAGATAAAAGGTGTTGATTTGGCTGAGCTTACACTTCACGTTGGTTTGGGCACATTTAACCCTGTTGAAGTTGAAGATCTTTCCAAACATAAAATGGATTCTGAAGAATTGATAATTGATACAAATACAGCTGATATAGTAAACAAAGCCAAAGCATGCGGTAACCGTGTTTGTGCCATAGGAACAACTTCAATGCGCGCATTAGAAACTTCGGTTTCTTCAAGCGGCACGTTGAATCCATATCAAGGTTGGACACATAAGTTTATATTTCCTCCCTATGACTTTAAAATTGGGGATGCCATGGTTACCAACTTTCACTTACCAAAATCTACTTTGTTGATGATGGTTTCTGCGTTTGCAGGACACGATTTTATCAAAAAAGCTTATGATGAAGCCATAAGTCTTAAATATCGCTTTTATTCTTACGGTGATGCAATGCTTATTCTATAAGTCCTCATGACAGAGGTTAAGAAAGATATACGTCGTTGCACAAAGGAAGAAATATGTTCTTTTTTTATTTTACATAATGTACCCTCTTTTCACGGAAAACAAGTATATGAGTGGCTGTGGCAAAAGGCAGCTATTGATTTCGATCAAATGACCAACCTTTCCAAGGCACATCGCGCTTTGCTTGACAAACACTTTATAATCAACCAAGCCAATATTGCCAAAGTACAGATTAGTAATGATGGCACCATAAAAAATGCTGTGCTTCTTTATGACGATAAAGTTGTTGAATCTGTTCTGATACCAGCCAAAAATCGATCCACGGCTTGTGTATCCAGCCAGGTAGGTTGTAGCCTTGACTGTACTTTTTGTGCCACTTCCCAACTCAAAAGAATGCGTAATCTTAATCCAGACGAGATTTTTGACCAAGTGGTTATGCTTAATAAGCAAAGCATTGAATATTTTGAACGTCCGCTATCTAATATTGTTTTTATGGGTATGGGTGAGCCTATGATGAACTATCGCAATGTGATGAAAGCCATTGTCAAAATCACCAGTCCAGAAGGTTTGGGGATGTCTCCAAGACGTATTACCGTTTCCACTTCGGGTATCCCTAAAATGATTAAAAAAATGGCTGACGAATATCCTAGATTTAAATTAGCTGTTTCTTTACATAGCGCCATTCAAGAAACTCGAAACAAAATCATGCCTTTTAGTACTTCTTTTCCGCTTTCTGAATTACAAGATTCCATAAAATACTGGTTTAGGAAGACCAACGCACATGTTACTTACGAGTATGTAATTTGGAGCAATATCAACGATTGTGAAGCTGAAATTGATGCTTTGGTACGATTTTGTGAAAAGACACCGTCAAAAGTTAATTTGATTGAATATAATCCTATGGGCAACGATCAATTTATTCAAGCGGATAAAGATGTTATAGACCAGTATGTTGTTGCACTCAAAAAAAGCCATATTCCGGTAACCGTGAGGCGCTCGCGCGGCAAAGATATTGACGCAGCTTGTGGGCAATTGGCTAATAAAATCTAGCTCAATTTTCAAAATCAGTTGCTTCAAATTACTAAAACACTATATTGTATATTTATGCTCCAATGAAAATTGTAGACCAGCTTAAAAAACCTATTGCAAAAGAGATGGAGCTATTTGAGAACAAGTTTTCCTCATCTATGCGCTCTCATGTGGCACTTCTTAATCGTATTACATACTATATAGTCAATCGCAAGGGAAAGCAAATGCGCCCAATGTTTGTTTTTATGGTAGCCAAAATGCTAAATGAAAAAGAGGTAAACGAGCGCTGCTATCGCGCTGCCTCTGTGATAGAGCTTATTCATACAGCTACGCTTGTTCATGATGATGTTGTGGACGAAAGCTACCAGCGGCGTGGATTCTTTTCTATTAATGCACTGTGGAAAAATAAAATTGCCGTATTGGTGGGGGACTACTTGCTTTCAAAAGGCTTGCTGCTCTGTATTGATAACAAAGATTTTGACTTATTGGAAATAATATCCGTTGCTGTTCGTGAAATGAGTGAGGGAGAATTGTTACAAATTGAGAAAACTCGAAGATTGGACATAGATGAGTCCATTTATATGGAAGTTATCCGTCAAAAAACAGCAACATTGATCGCTTCTTGTTGTGCACTTGGCGCCACATCGGTTCATGCCAGTGCCGAAACTGTTGATCAATTGCGTCAGTTTGGTGAAGATATCGGTATCGCTTTTCAAATAAAAGACGACCTCTTTGACTACGGCGAGACCAAAATCGGAAAGCCCACTGGAATTGATATTCGTGAGAAAAAAATGACTCTTCCGCTTATTCATGTCATCAACAAGTCGGAAAAAAAGGAAAAAAAATGGTTAGTTCAATCTGTTAAACATCATAACAAAGATAAAAAACGTGTCAAGCGTGTGATTGCTTTTATCAAAGAACAGGGCGGGTTGGACTATGCGACTGCACAAATGCATGCTTATAAAGACAAAGCATTAGCGCAACTTCACGGTTTTCCAAAAAACGAATTTCGCGATGCGCTAGAAGAAATGGTGCGTTATGTGATTGAGCGTAAGAAATAACTTTATTGAATTACGTATTTTAGAGCTCATTTTATTCTGTGATACATAAATCCACCATAGACGCTGTTTTTGATACTGCCCGGTTAGAGGAGGTTATCGGAGATTTTGTACAGCTTAAAAAGTCGGGTGCTAACTTCAAAGGACTAAGCCCGTTTACAGACGAGCGTTCTCCGAGTTTTATGGTATCTCCTGTAAAACAAATCTGGAAAGATTTTTCCAGTGGTAAGGGTGGTAACGTGGTTACCTTTTTGATGGAGCACGAACATTTTTCTTATCCAGAGGCCATACGCTACTTGGCAAAGAAATACAATATTGACATTGCGGAAACTGAGCAGAATGATGAGCAAAAAGCCGCTGCCAGTGAACGTGAAAGTATGTATTTGGTCAGCAATTATGCTGTAAGTTTCTTTGAAGATAATATTTGGAATACTCCACAGGGAAAAGCTATTGGGTTGAGTTATTTTAATGAACGTGGCTTTAGTGAGGAAACCATTCGCTTTTTTCAACTGGGCTATTCACCTAACACGTGGAGTGCGTTTACAGATGCAGCACTAAAAGCAGGCTACCAGCTTAATTTTTTAGAAAAAATAGGTCTTAGTATTGTTAAAGGCGACAAAAAATTTGATCGTTTTAAAGGGCGCGTTATGTTTCCCATTCACAGCATGTCGGGTCGTGTGTTGGGCTTTGGCGGACGAATACTAACCCAAGACAAAAAGGCAGCCAAATACATGAACTCGCCAGAAAGCGAGATTTACAATAAAAGTAAGGTACTCTATGGCTTATATCAAGCAAAGCATACCATAGCCAAAGAGAATAATTGTTATTTGGTTGAAGGCTATACCGACGTTATACAGATGTATCAACGGGGTGTTAAGAATGTGGTTTCGTCATCAGGCACCGCACTAACAACTGAACAAATACGCCTTATTGGTAGGCTTTCCAAAAACATCACCGTATTGTTTGATGGCGATCCTGCGGGGCTTCGTGCATCGCTTCGAGGAATAGATTTGATTTTGGAGGCGGGTATGAATGTTCGTGTCTGTATGTTTCCAGAAGGGGAGGATCCAGACAGCTTTGCTCGTGAAAACAGCGTTGAAGATGTAATCGATTTTTTTACTAATAATTCCAAGGACTTTATTCAGTTTAAGGCAGCACTATTAGTTGATGAGGCTGCCCAAGATCCGGTTAAAAAGGCTGAGACGATACGTGAGATGGTCAAGAGCATTGCTAAAATCCCAGACCGAATTAAACAGGAGGTATATGTTAAATCATGTGCTTCTTTGATGGAAATAAGCGAGGAGGTTTTGTTTGCAACCTTGGCGCAAGTATCTCAAAAAAAAACATATAAGCCCGTAAGACAAGCACCTAGTCAGCCCATGTCTGTAGTTCCACAAGAAAAAAAGTTTACTACAGTAAGCACTCGCTTTGAACTCGAGAAAGACATTATCAAAATTTTACTGCTTCACGGTCATGAAAAAGTTGAATTTGAAGAACCGATTTTAAAAACTGATGAAAAATCTGGTGAACTTTCGCTGGTCACGTCAACAATTACGGCGCGTGTTTTTGAAAAAATATACATGGATTTGCAGCAAGACGAAATAGCATTTTCTACTACTCTATTTAAAGATCTATATAGCAAGGTATTGACTGTTTTAAACGAAAAATTAGTCATTGAAATGGATACTTTTGTGGCTAATCTAAACCCAAATCTCGCATTAGAAGTTTCAGACTTATTGCTTCAAGATGAATTGCACACCCTTCACGATTGGGAACGAAAAAATATTTATATAAAAAATAAAAAGATCAATTTGGCTAGGTGGGTTCAAGAGGTTATTTTACGATTTAGATGTCACCTTATAGATGAAAAGGTAGCTGCACTACAATCTGATACTGCTGAGAATACTGATAGTCATCACGGAGAACTTTTGGAGGAAATCGTACAGTATCACAAACTCAAAACTGTTTTGAGCAGTCGTTTAAACCGGGTGGTTTAATACATATCTAAGTCTATGTGCCGAAGCTTATTTACCAACTCAATAAGATTTTTGACTTTAAGTTTTTTCATGAGCCTTGAGCGGTAAGTGCTTACAGTTTTATCGCTAATACTAAGTGTTGTGGCAATTTCTTTATTACGCTTTCCATTTAACAACAAGCGAAGAACTTGTATTTCTCGTTCCGATAATTGGTTAATCAACTCTCTTGGATTGCCCCCCCTTTCATTAAACGCCATGTGTTCTGCCAATTCGTTGGTAATATAAACACCACCAGTACTTATTTTTAAAATTGCAGCTTTGAGTTTATTCAAAGGGCTGTCCTTACACAAAAACCCTGACGCACCATATTTGAGAGCGCTTATTCCATAAACATTCTCGCTCAACGATGTATATATCAAAAAACTTAAATGTTTGTGCTGATCTTTTAGTTTTCGTAGCAAGCGCATTTCATCAAAGCCAGGAAGTTCAGGCTCCAGAACAACGAGATCTACTTTTTTTGTAGCCAGATGGTCAACTAAGTCACGATAATAAAATCCTTTTCCTACAATGCTGATTTCATTTGAATTGCGCATTACAGCCTTCAAGCCTTTGTATACTATTGGATGTGCATCTGCAACAAAAACACGAATCATGGAATAAATAGTTGACTTTAAAAGTAGGAAAAATAGTCTTTGATAGTATCAAAAATAATTTTTTGAAAAAATTATTATTTATTAACTAAAGTAGATACTCCGGAATGCTACAAACAGGTATGGGTTCCATTTTGTGTTTGTTTGTGTTGTGATGAGATAAAAAAACTTCTAAAACACGTCTGTTTTCTCCTACAAAATCTACTGGAGATTTCCCTGCTGCGTGCTGAGTCATAGCCCATTCTAATTGTTCATAGGTAGCGTCTAGTTGTTCTTCGTCATTTCTGTCATCATCCCAAAGACCATCTGTTGGAGGTGCAATTAAAATTTTTTGGTCAACCCCCAAAGTACTTGCCAGTGCGCGTACTTGTGTTTTTGACAGGTCTGCAATTGGGCTTAAATCAACGCCGCCATCACCGTATTTGGTATAAAAACCAACACCGAAATCCTCAACCTTATTTCCTGTGCCCGCAACCAAATAGCGTTGACAGGCGGCATAATAATACAATGTTACCATGCGTAGCCTGGCTCGAGTATTGGCTAGCGACAATAAGTCTTCATTTTTTTGCTCGTCAGCCTCCACGGCTTTGGATAAAGCATCAAAAACAGGATATAATAAGACCACCTTTTCCGATACATTGGTGTGATGCTTGCGTAACCAACCGATGTGTTTTTGTGCACGATCAACCTGATTCTGCTGTTGTTTTATAGGCATTTCCAAGCATAATGTAGGAAGCCCTGTTTTGGCACACAAAGTTGAGGTTAGGGCAGAATCAATTCCGCCAGAAACACCTACAACAAATCCATTCATCTGGTTGTCTTGAGCATAGTTTTTAAGCCACTTTACAATGTGATTAATTACTTCTTTGTTCTTCATAGCATTTGTATCTTTATACCCATTATGTATCAAGATAGTTACTGTAAAATTAAATTATTTTTTCGCCACTTGAAAGGTCTGTCCGTTGTTATTTTTTATTTTTTGATTTCTTGCAACACATCAACCTTTCCAAAGCCTACCGACCTAGAAGAAATACCCCTGGATTACCTTTCATTTGAAGCTCTTTTTTTTGGTAATTTAGACACCTCCTTAGAAGATATCAAGGCCCAATTTCCTTTCTTTTTCCCAATTCAAACCCCAGATGCGGTATGGCTCGAAAAACGCAGCGATTCGTTGCAGCAACTTCTTTTTGACGCAACCAAATCAATCCCAAAAAATAACTTAAAGCCTCGTATTATGCGAGTGCTTCAGTATGCCAACTACTATTTTCCAGAAGAAAAACTGCCCCAAACGGCTATTTCCTTGCTAACAGATGTTGATTATTCGCTTAGAGCTGTGGATGCAGAAAATATGTTATTGATTTCAATTGACACCTATTTGGGCATAGACCACCCTTTATATGAAGGTATTCCAGTTTACATCAAAAACAAACTGACACTAGATCATTTAGAGGCTGAAATCATCGATGCACTTGCACCAAGATTTATTTCAGCGCCTAGCGGCAGAACTTTTTTGGATCAAATGGTACATCACGGTAAGCGTCTGTTGCTTCACGATTATTTGGCCCCAGAAATGGAAGACCATCGGCATATCCAATACACAGCAGCACAATGGGAGTGGGCAAACACACACGAAGCCGATGTTTGGCGCTATTTTATTGATAACGAATTCTTGTTTTCGACAGATGAAAATTTACCATTTCGCTTTTTACTTTCTAGTCCATACAGTAAATTTTATTCTTACCTAGATGTGGATTCCCCAGGAAGGATCGGGCAGTGGATTGGCTATCAAATGCTAAAAAAATATCAAAAGCGAACAGGAGAGACCTTGCAAGAAATACTTGCTGCTTCGCCTCAAGAAATTTTAAAAAAATCAAAATACAATCCTTAAGATGAAACGAAAAACACAAATTACCTTGACTGTCACCTTAGACGAAAACAATACACCCGAAGACATGGAGTGGTCGGCACCAGATGGCGGTGTTAAAGAACAGTCTATGGAAGCATTTTTCCTAAGCACGTGGGATAAGGATGCACAGGAAAGTGCACGTATTGATTTGTGGTCAAAAGAAATGCCAGTAGATCAAATGCAGGTTTTTGTTCATCAAACATTGATTGGGATTAACGCGTCTTACCTAAAAGCAACTGACGATACACAAATGGGAGAAGCTATGCAGCAGTTCTGTGATTTTTTCGCAAGTGAGCGAAATCTTAAGGACATAAAAAAGAGAAATTAAAGCATTGATTCTACATATTCCAATACTTCTTCTTTACCTTTGCTGGAAGAAGCGGAAGTGATAAAATGCGTTGGTGTTTCTGCCCAAATGCCCTCAAGCATGGCATTTAAATAGGCGCTAACCGTTGGATAAATTTTATTTTCAGACATTTTATCAGCTTTCGTAAATATGATAGAGAAAGGGATCTGTTGGGTTCCCATCCATTCCATAAATTCCATATCTATAGCTTGGGGATCGTGCCTGATGTCAATCAATACAAAAGCATTTATAAGTTGCTTGCGTTTCAAAAAATAGGAGGTGATAAAGCCTTGAAATTCTTTTTTTGTTTTTTTTGAAACGCGGGCATAGCCATATCCTGGTAAATCAACAAGATGCCAATTTTTATTGATTAAAAAGTGATTTATAAGTTGGGTTTTTCCCGGTTTTCCAGAAGTTTTAGCAAGTTGCTTCCTATCTGTCAGCATGTTGATCAAAGACGATTTTCCAACATTTGATCTGCCTATAAAAGCAAATTCTGGTAATGAAGACTTTGGGCAATCGTTTACCTTGGCGTTACTAACTACAAAAGATGCGCTTTTGACACGCATGATTATAAATTATTGTCCATTAGCCAGGCTGACAGAATCGTATTAAATCTATCAGGGTGCTCCATCATGGGTGCGTGCCCACATTTATCAATCCAATATAAAGTAGAATTGGGAAGGAGTCTATGGAATTCTTCCCCAACTTTTGGCGGAGTAACCGCATCTTGCTTACCCCAAATAATACCTGTAGGTAGTTTGATACTTGGTAAATCTTTGGCCATGCTGTGACGAATAGCACTTTTAGCAATAGTTAAGATTTTGATAAGTTTTTTTCTGTCATTGACAGTTTCAAATACGTCATCTACGACTTCTTTGGAAGCAACAATTGGATTGTAAAACACATCTTGTGTTTTCTTTTTAATGTACTCATAATCTTCTCGTTTTGGGTAGCTTTCTCCCATGGCGTTTTCATAGAGCCCTGAGCTTCCCGTAATGACCAGTCCTTTGACCTTTTCAGGAAAGAGATTCGTATGTAATAGACCAATGTGTCCCCCCAGAGAGTTACCTATCAAGACTACTTTTTGTTCACCTAAATGCGTGATAAAATCACGAAGATATATTGCAAACTGTTTTACATTGGTTTTTAACAGCGGCAAATCATATAAAGGCAGTTTTGGAATAATAACATTGTATCCAACAGTTGAGAAATGCGCCGCAACGCCATCAAAATTACTCAAGCCGCCCATTAAACCATGAAGAATAATAAGTGGGGTTCCTTCGCCCTTTTGATAATAAGTGTAGGACCCAGATACTTTTACAGAATTATGCATTTTATCAAATCAGATACAAATATAGTCAAATAAACCCCATGCAAATGTCATTATTTTACCTGTTTACAAAATGTCTCTTTCTTAAATTTATTTAATTTTTAGAAAGTATATTTCTTTTAATAACTTGATTTTAAGTGAATTAGTCACTGCTTATTGCATAGTTGTATAATTTATTAACAAAGTGGTAAAATGTGGTAAAATGTGGGAAATTATATGTAATTTTGATTTATACCAAATGGTAAAACCCATAAGTTTTGTCGCATTTAATTGGAACATATCATTGTAAAGCAGACCCCAAAGGACGGGTTAAAATCCCTAGAGCCCTTACTAAGCAGTTGGCTGGAGCCCGCCAAGAAACTTTCGTAATCAAACGTGCTGTTTTTCAGCCCTGCCTAGAGTTGTATTCGTTAAAGGAATGGAATGCATTGATGGCCAAGGTGAACAAGCTAAATAGGTTTAATAAAAAAAACAATGATTTCATACGACGCTTCACAGCGGGAGTTAAGGTTGTCGAGCTTGACGCCACAGACAGGCTACTTATTCCTCGTGATTTAGCAAAATTTGCAGAAGTAGATAAAGCTGTCGTGCTTTCTGCTGCAGTCAATATCATAGAAATATGGGATAAAGATTGTTATGAAAAAGCAATAGATGAAGCAGCTGTTGATTTTGCTGCTTTAGCAGAGGAGGTAATGGGTGACGATCAAGACAATGTATCATAGCCCTGTATTGCTTGCTGCCTCTGTTTCAGGATTAAATATTCATCCTGCTTCAGTTTATGTAGACGCAACTTTTGGCGGCGGCGGTCATTCACAAGAAATCCTAGATATCATGGATAACAAAAGTAAATTGTTTGCTTTTGATCATGATGAAGATGCGCAGCGCAATGCCATAAACGACAGTCGTTTTACCCTCATCCCCCAAAACTTTAGCTATTTAAAGCGCTTTATGAAATTTTATAAAATAGATAAAGTAGATGGTATTCTTGCTGATTTGGGCGTGTCCTCACATCAGTTTGATACGCCAGGCCGTGGTTTTTCCATTCGTTTTAATGGGCCGCTTGACATGCGTATGAATCAACATCAGGAACTCACGGCAAAAAAAATCGTTAATACTTACAGTAAAACAGCATTAGCAGATTTGTTTTTTGCTTATGGGGAACTGCGCAATGCAAAAAAAATTGCCGAACTCATAGTGCAAAAACGACCAGATGAAATCGCAACAACCTTGCAACTCAATGAAGTAGTGAAATACGCACTACCAAAAGGGAACGAGCATAAGGTTTTGGCCAAAATTTACCAGGCTCTAAGAATGGAAGTCAACAAAGAAATAGAAGTTTTACAATCCTTTTTAACTCAATCTAAGGATGTGTTAAGATCGGGTGGGCGACTGAGTGTAATTAGCTACCATTCGCTTGAGGACAGGATGGTTAAAAGATTTATTCAAAACGGAAATTTTGATAGCGAACCAAAAAAGGATGACTTTGGAAACCCCACATTATATTTTAAAAAATATCGTCGTTTGGTGGTTCCCGATCAAGAGGAGATTAAACAGAACAATAGAGCACGAAGTGCAAAATTACGAATAGCCCAACGCCTATGAAAACAGGAATTTTAAATCTGCTTAAAGGAACATTTTTGGTGCAAGAGGGCGCATCAAAAAATTGGCGATTTATCCTATTTATTTTTTTTCTAGCAGGACTGATGATTACTGCCTCCCATCAAATTGATCACAAAGTGGTGCAAATTGGGCAAGCAAACAAAGAATTACAAGCCGTTCGTAGCGAGTTTGTTTCGGTTCGTGAAAAAGTGATGCACAAAAGGATGAAAACTCAGTTGACATATACTTTAAAAAATAGAGGTGTTTTCCCACCAGATAAAGCACCAATTAAAATCATAATTCAATCGAATGAGTAAACAAAAAAACATAATGTCTCGTAGCTACTTGGTTGTTTTTGTACTTTTTGTACTCGGCCTAAGCGTGGGTTATCGATTGGTGTCATTACAGCTCAATTATGGGGATAAGTATCGGGAAATGGCAGAAAAGCGTAGCATCAAAAATTTTGAAATTGTTCCTGTGAGAGGGAATATTTATGCTGATGACGGTAGCCTGTTGGCTACATCCGTTTCAAAATATTCCATTCACTTTGATGCGGTTACTGTAAGCCAGCGCGTATTTGATAACAATTTAGACGCATTGATTGATTCCCTTGCGACGTTATTTGAAAAGCCAGAGCAATATTTCCGTAACTTATTGGTCAATGCGCGTAAAAATAAAAGCAGGTATCAGCTAATTGGACGTCGTTTGCCATTTGATGACTATCAGCGTATCAAGTCATTTCCTATGTTTCGATTGGGTGGTATTAGAGGTGGTTTGATAGTCGAACGCAAATTTGTACGCGATCTTCCACTTGGTAAAATCGCTGAACGCACCTTGGGCTATGAACAAAAAAAACCTGATGGTACTTTTATTAAAGTGGGACTTGAAGGGGCTTATGGCGTCACCTTGCGAGGTCAGCCTGGGCGTCAATTGCGCCAACGGATTGCCAAACAACAGTGGAAACCGCTTACAAATGAATATCAACAAGAACCTATTGACGGTTTGGATGTTTGGTCCACAATTGACACCAACTTACAAGACATTGCTCATCACGCCTTGCTTGCATCTTTGGAAAAGTATGAGGCAGAGCACGGAACTGTTGTGGTAATGGAAACCAATACGGGTGCTGTAAAAGCTATTGCAAACCTTGGCAGAACGGATGGGGATAAGTATTATGAAAAATTGAATTACGCAGTTGGAGAAGCACATGAACCTGGCTCTACTTTTAAGCTTTTTTCCATGATGGCTGCGTTTGAAGACAAGGTCATAGACACCATGACCGTAGTCGATACCGAAAAAGGAAAGCTTACATTTTATGGAAAATATCACGTAAGAGACTCCAAACGTGGTGGCTATGGTGTTATTCCAGCTAGTAGGGTTTTTGAAAGCTCCTCCAACACTGGGGTTGTAAAGCTAATTTATGAAAATTATAAAGAGAACCCTTCTCAGTTCACAGACAGGCTCATTGCCATGGGGCTGGATAAACCTTTAGGTGTGGCTATTTCAGGCGAGGGTAAACCCAAAATACCTCATCCCAAAGACGCAGATTGGGATGGTTTAGACCTGCCGTGGATGGCTTTTGGCTATGGCGTAATGTTAACACCGCTTCAAACTTTGAGCTATTACAATGCTATTGCTAATAACGGTGAACTGCTGATGCCGCGCTTTGTTTCGGCAGTAAAAACTCTTGACGGTAAAAATGTCAAATCTTATCCAAAGCAGGTAATCAATCCTGCCATTTGCTCGCAAGAAACAATAGGTAAACTACAACATCTTATGGAAGGTGTCGTAAAAAACAAATGGGGAACTGCTCACAATATATATAATGAAAAGCTAGCCATTGCTGGTAAGACAGGGACCTGTCAAATTGATTATACAACAGATGATGTTAAGTATGTTGCTAGCTTTGTAGGCTATTTCCCTGCACACAACCCTACTTACTCCTGTATAGTTGTGGTGCATAAGCCTAACAAAAAAATTGGGTATTACGGGAATGTAGTTGCTGCACCAGTAGTTAAGCTAATTGCCGAAGCCGTTATTCACGATATACCACATCACACGACACTAGACTTTAACAAAGTTGCTGAATTAACATCACCTAAAACAGATATTGCTCGTGCATATGATCTTGAAAAAATGCCTGATCTGCGTGGGTGGCCAGCAATGGATGCATTGACCGTCCTTGAAAGCTTAGGCATTGAGGTAATGCTTCAAGGGAAGGGTAAGGTAAAGCGGCAATCGCAACAGCCAGGAGAAACTCTTAGTAAAACAAAAAAGGTAATACTAACTTTATCATGAAACAGCTAAAAGACATATTGTTTGGTGTCCCCTTGCAAACCGTCTCGGGAAGTACTGCTATTCAAATTAGCGGTATTGCTTTTGATTCTAGATCCGTTACCCAACAATCTCTTTTTGTAGCAGTCAAGGGCATACACCAAGATGGACACACGTACATTAACAATGCCGTTGAAAACGGGGCAGTAGCTGTTTTGTGTGAACATATTCCAGACATTTTGATTGATAAGGTTGTTTATATGTCATGTGAAAACACACGCCAAGCCTTGGCAACAGTAGCTTCACAATGGTACAACACACCAAGCAAAGCTTTGAAACTCATTGGTATTACAGGAACAAATGGAAAAACTTCAGTTGCAACCATGGCATATCAGCTTTTTGATAAGATGGGTTTTGCAACCGGTTTATTATCAACGGTCGAGATTAGAATTATTAAAAAAATTGTCCCTAGCACACACACAACACCTGACTCCCTGACAATAAACAAGAATTTAAGAGAGATGGCAGATGCTGGCGTTACACATTGTTTTATGGAAGTATCATCACATGGTATAGACCAAGATCGAATAGTGGACCTTTACTTTTCTGGAGGTGTATTTACAAATCTTTCACACGATCACTTGGATTATCATAATGATTTTAAATCGTACCGAGATACAAAAAAAATATTCTTTGATAAACTTGGGACTACTGCCTTTGCGCTTTCCAATGCAGATGATAAAAATGGGCGTTATATGTTGCAAAACACGAAAGCTTCTAAATATTTCTTTGGTTTAAAGTCATTTGTTGATTTTAATGTAAAAATTTTGGAAAAAGATTTTTCGGGCATGCTACTTAAACTTCAACACAATGAAGTATGGACTCCTTTGGTTGGTGGATTCAATGCATCCAACTTTATTAGTGTTTATGCATTAACTGAATTACTTGGTATTGAGCAAAGTGATTTTCTGCCTGCCTTAAGTACATTAAAAGGGGCCGCAGGGAGATTTCAAATTGTGCATACCAATAGCAACATCACTGCCATTGTCGATTATGCTCATACTCCTGATGCATTAAAACAAGTATTGGACACTATAACTATGTTGCGCACACGCAACGAAAAGCTAATCACGGTTGTGGGTTGTGGAGGTAATAGAGATAAAGCCAAAAGACCACTTATGGCTAAGGCAGCTGTTGCCAAAAGCGACTTGACCATTTTCACATCTGATAATTCACGAAACGAAGATCCAAACGACATCATCAAAGATATGCTCATAGGGGTTCCTGTTGAATCAAAACAAAAGTATTTAACCGTTTTAAACCGTGCCCAAGCCATAAAAACAGCATGTACCATGGCACATGATAAAGACATCATTTTAGTGGCTGGGAAGGGACATGAAACCTATCAAGATCAAAACGGTGAACGCCTTCCTTTTGATGATACGCAAGAGCTAACACTAAACCTTCAATCTAAAAAATAATGTTGTACTATTTATTTGATTATTTAGAACGCGCCTATCAGTTTCCAGGAGCATCATTATTCGCCTATCTATCCTTTAGAGCAGCAATAGCAATAATATTTTCTTTATTGGTAACGGCTGTAATGGGGAAACGTATCATCACTATGTTGCAATACTATCAAATGGGTGAAAGCATTCGCGACTTAGGACTAGCAGGTCAAAAAGAAAAGGCGGGAACCCCTACTATGGGTGGCTTGATGATTATTTTTGGTACTCTTATACCCGTTTTACTACTGACGAGACTTGATAATATCTACATCATATTACTTATAGTTACTACATTATGGATGGGAATTATTGGTTTGGCTGATGACTACCTTAAAATAAAACGAAAAGATAAAGAAGGTTTAAAAGGACGCTTTAAAATTGTTGGACAGGTTACACTTGGAATGATTGTTGGGGCTACTTTATACTTCCATCCTGCTGTAACCATTAAGCAACAATCCCTTAATGATGAAAGCTTTTTGCAAGAAGAAAAGTCTATAAAAACAACCATTCCTCTATTAAAAAATAACGAGTTTGACTATAGTGATGTTATTTCATGGGCAGGTGATGGTGCAAAAGAATACGCTTGGCTGATTTTTATTCCAGCTGTAATCTTTATTGTTACTGCTGTGTCTAACGGCGCAAACCTTACGGATGGTATAGATGGTCTTGCAGCCGGTACAGCTTCTATAGCAGTGCTCACCCTTGGGCTTTTTGCTTGGGTTTCGGGGAATATTATTTTTTCCAACTACCTAAACGTGATGTACATTCCAGATGTAAGTGAGGTTGTGGTATTTGTAGCAGCTTTTGTGGGATCGCTCGTTGGATTTTTGTGGTACAACGCGTTCCCTGCTCAAGTATTTATGGGCGATACCGGCAGCTTAACAATAGGCGGTGTTATCGCTGTATTGGCATTTATTGTTCGTAAAGAGTTGCTTATTCCTGTCTTGTGCGGGGTCTTTTTGATTGAAAATCTATCTGTGATACTTCAAGTATCTTATTTCAAATACACCAAAAAAAGGCTAGGTGTTGGAAAGCGAATTTTAAAAATGGCTCCGCTACATCACCATTATCAAAAACTAGGATATCACGAAAGTAAAATCGTGAGTCGTTTCTGGATTATTGCCATTATGTTGGCCATTATTAGCCTTGTAACTCTTAAAATTAGATAATGAAGAAGTTAGTGGTGCTTGGTGGTGGAGAGAGTGGAATTGGGGCTGCAGCCTTGGCGAAACACAACAACTGGGATGTTTTTGTTTCTGATGCTGGCATATTAACTTCCTCTGCCAAGAAAGAGTTTGAAGCCATTGGCGTGCGCTATGAGGAAGGTGGTCACACCATGAATGAAATTCTCAAAGCTGAACTTGTGGTTAAAAGCCCAGGAATTCCCAATACAGTTGCTGTGATTAAAAGTATTGAGGCAGCTGAAATATCAATAGTTTCTGAAATTGAATTTGCAAGCAATTACACAGATGCTACCCTAATTGGTATCACTGGTAGTAATGGCAAAACAACTACGGCTATGCTCACGTATCATTTGCTTTCAGATGGTGGTATTGACACTGGTTTGGCTGGAAATATTGGCAACAGTTTTGCCCAAGCACTTTTGCAAGATAAACATGACGTTTACGTATTGGAAATAAGTAGCTTTCAACTTGAGCACATTAAGAAATTCCACCCACATATTGCGGTTATAACAAATCTAAGTCCAGACCATTTGGATCGTTATAATAACTCTTTTAAAGACTATTGCGCAACTAAGTTTAAAATAACCAAAAACCAAACAGAAGAAGATCATCTTCTTTATGAGGCAGATGATGAAAACATAAACGCTGCTGTCGCACAATTTAATGTTAAATCACAACAGCACCCATATAATAATGCTAATAAAAACGCTATGTTTAAAGTTAATAATCCCTTTTTGCTTGGTCGTCACAATGCTAAAAATGCCATGGCTGCCGCTACCATTGCACAATTATTTCAATTAAGCAATCAAGATATTCAGGCTAGCCTACAAACTTTCCAAGGTGCAGCTCACCGTTTGGAGCATGTCGTGAATATTCTCAAGGTAGCTTACATCAATGATTCAAAAGCAACCAACGTCAATGCTACTTTCTATGCACTTGAAAGCATGTCCAAACCTACAATCTGGATTGTAGGAGGTGTTGACAAAGGCAATGTCTATTCTAGCTTGTTGCCACTGGTACATGAAAAAGTAAAAGCCATTATTTGTTTAGGGGTGGATAATCAGAAAATAATAGATATTTTCTCGCCTGTGGTCAAGGTACTTGTAGAGGTAAGAAATATGAATGATGCTGTCAAGGCCTCCTACGACTTGTCTGCACAAGGAGATGCGGTCTTGTTGTCCCCTGCCTGTGCAAGCTTTGACTTATTCAAAAATTATGAGGACAGAGGAAATCAATTTAAAAGCGCAGTAAGAAAATTATAAATGTGAAAATCAGTCAATACTTATTGGGAGATAAATCTATTTGGGGATTAGTGGTTTTGCTATCTATTTTTTCCTTTCTTCCTGTATATAGTGCAAGTTCAAACTTGGTTTATGTGGTGGGCTCTGGTTCTGTATTTGGATATTTATTAAAGCACGTTGCTATTGTTTGTGTGGGCTGGGTGATTATGTATGCTGTTCACCTTATTCCATTTAAATATTTTTCTGGCTTGGCTAAATTGGGTATTCCCGTAGTAGTTGTTTTGTTGCTGCTCACTGCCTTTCAAGGCACTACCATAGACGGTGCCAATGCAAGTCGTTGGCTTAACATTCCAGTTATTGGGATGTCGTTCCAGACTTCCTCCTTAGCCATGGTGGTATTGTTGGCTTATGCAGCAGATTATTTTGCTAATAAAAAGGAAGAAAAAATTGGATTTGCTGAAAGTTTTTTTCCTTTTTGGATTCCAGTATTGTTGGTTGTTGGATTGATTTTACCTGCGAATCTCTCTACCTCACTATTGATATTATTTATGGTGACTGTTGTAGCTTTTTTAGGCGGCTATCCTTTAAAATATTTGACTGCGTTGCTGGGAGCTGCGATTCTTTCCTTGACACTCTTTATTCTTGTTGCAAAAGCCTATCCAGACGCTTTTCCAAATCGAGTAGATACGTGGATGAGCCGTGTGGAGAGTTTTAGTAATCAAGGGGATGACAATAACGACTATCAAATTGAACGCGCCAAAGCAGCAGTAGCGGTTGGTGGTTATTTAGGTATTGGTGCAGGAAAGAGTATGATGAAGAATGCGCTACCACAGAGCACCTCTGATTTTATATATGCCATCATTGCTGAAGAATACGGGATGCTAGGCGCCATATCCTTATTGTTTATATTTATGTTGCTATTGTTCCGGATTCTAATCAATGCAAACAAATCTGAAAGCTTTTTTGGTAAGCTACTTATCTTGGCAATGGGATTGCCCATAGTCACACAAGCCTTTATCAATATGGGTGTAGCTGTAGCACTACTACCCGTTACTGGGCAGCCTTTGCCACTAATTAGTAGTGGTGGTACATCATTGTGGATGACCTTTTTGGCACTTGGCATTGTTTTAAGCGTAAGTGCAAACCAAACTACAACTACAAACACTAATATATCTAACCCTTTAGCAGAATTAAGTCATGAAGCCTAGATTGATTATTTCTGGCGGTGGAACAGGTGGGCATATTTTCCCAGCCTTGGCTATTGCAGATGCCTATAAAACGCAATACCCGCAAGCAGATGTATTGTTTGTTGGGGCAATCAATCGCATGGAAATGCAGCGTGTTCCAGATGCAGGCTATAAAATCAAAGGTTTGTGGATATCTGGATTTGATAGACAAAATATGCTGAGAAACATCTTATTTCCTATTAAGCTCTTATGGAGTTTACTACAGTCTCTGTTGATTTTTTTATCCTTCCGTCCATCGATAGTTGTAGGTACAGGGGGCTTTGCCAGTGGACCCTTACTTTTTGTGGCGTCCTTGTTTAAAACGCCAATGCTAATTCAAGAGCAAAATGCATTTCCAGGTATTACAAATAAACAGCTCGCTTCACGTGTTGATGTCATTTGTTTGGGAAGTGAAGCTGCAAGTAAGTTTTTTCCTAAGAACAAAATTGTGGTAACTGGAAATCCCGTTAGATCTGCCTTAAAGCGAAGCATGAATAGGACTGTTGCTGCTGAAATTCTGGGTGTTGCTGCAGACCAACATACCCTTTTAGTATTGGGAGGAAGTTTGGGGGCAAAAAAAATTAACCAACTTATCTATCAACATTTGGATGAAATTCAACAACACAAAATTCAGCTTATATGGCAATGTGGAAATTTGTATGCGGAAGATTATCAGTGCTATTCATCAGCTAATATTCATGTGATGCCATTTATTGATAACATGCAAGCGGCTTATGCGCTAGCAGATGTGGTAGTATCAAGGGCAGGGGCATTGGCCATTTCAGAAATCTGTCTGATGGGCAAACCAACCCTGTTTATTCCTTCGCCAAATGTTGCTGGGAACCACCAAGAAAAAAATGCAGAAGCATTAGCTAATAACGAGGCGGCCTTGTTGGTCGCGGAGCGTAATGCAGATACGCAGTTTTGGGTAAGACTTGAATCATTGATTACGGACGCGTCGTTACGCGACAAACTTAGCAAAAACATAAAAGTCTTTGCACATCCAGCCGCAACCAAAGAAATTATGAATAGGCTAAATAAACTTATTACATATGAATAAAGCAGCTATATTTTTTGTGGGTATTGGTGGCATAGGAATGTCTGGAGTGGCGCAGTACTTCTTGTCTAAAGGACATCCTGTAGCTGGCTATGATCGTATGATTACCCCAATTACGCAAAGGCTAGTGACTCTTGGCGCGCAAATTATTGATGTAGATGCGCCGACTGCTATTCCAGCATTATTTAGAGACCCCAAAAACACCAAGGTTGTTTATACCCCAGCCATACCCACTAATTCGCAATTACTCTCATATTTCAAGGAAAAAGGTTTTATACTAGATAAACGGGCAGTAGTGATCGGTAAAATTAGTAATATCATGCCGTGCTTAGCAGTGGCAGGCACTCATGGTAAAACAACTACTTCTGCATTGCTAACGCATTTGCTTCGCTCATGTGGTAAAAAGATTACAGCATTTTTGGGGGGCATAGCAGCTAATATTAATGGCAATTTCTTAATAGAAGGCGATGATTTTATGGTTGTGGAAGCCGATGAGTTTGACAGATCTTTTATGCATTTGCAACCCACAGCAATAGCCCTGACCTCAATGGATGCAGATCATTTGGATATTTATGGTACTGAAAATGAACTTTCAAAAACTTTTAATGATTTTGCGCAGAAAGTATGTGATGAAAAACGTTTTATTGCTCATGGCTTATCTGTAAAAGGGAATTCTTTTGGTATTGAAAAAGGAACACATAAAGTGCATAATTTACGGATAATCGATGGAAGTTATGTATTTGATTTTGTAACACCAACGGTTAGTATTCTTAATATTGTCTTGCCCTACCCAGGTGAGCACAATGTTATGAACGCAGCCGCTGCATTGGCTATGTCTTTGGGGGTAGGCTGTGATCCCGCCCAACTCAAAGTGGGATTATCAACATTTCAAGGGGTTGATCGCAGGTTTAGTATCAGGCTTACTTCACCTAAAGTAGTGGTTGATGATTACGCCCATCACCCAACAGAATTGAATGCCGTTGCAGATGCTCTAGAAGCCTTTTATCCCAATAAAATTAAGTTAGGTGTATTCCAACCTCATTTGTTTTCACGCACGCGTGACTTTGTAGCAGGTTTTAAACAGGCCCTTGCACGCTTTGACGAGGTGTTGCTTTTGGATATTTATCCCGCTCGTGAATTGCCGATAGAGGGTATTACAAGTGCATTATTGATAGATGATAATCATGGTGCAACGCAGTTGATAGACAAGCGAATACTTCCGGAAATGATAGCAAAATCTTCGGCTACAGCTATAGCCATTATGGGAGCAGGTGACATTGCTTTTGAAGTACCAGCAGTGATTGAAATACTTAAAAATCAAAATTATGCATAAGATGATAATTTCCATATTGTTGTTTATGCTTACTGTTGTTCTTGGCGTGATTATGCACCAGCGCAACCAAAAAAGATTGGTAACCTTAAAGAATATTTCCTGGGAAGATAACCGTCCAATTTGGATGCCAAAAGACTCCGTTAATAAATTGTTGAAACTTGCTTTAAAAGATAGTGTATCTGCTTTTAAAAGTGGTCTAAATTTGAGAAACATTGAACAAACACTTAACCAAAATGCTTGGGTTGAAGATGCCCAAAGCTACGTGACCATTGACGGAAGTGTTGGTGTTCACGTTATAACCAAAATACCGATAGTGCGCATACAGAGTGATAGTAGTTATTATTTAGATAATCTCGGGGAACCATTTCCGTTGTCTACTTTTAAATCGGTTCAAGTACCGTTTGTTTACGGGAACCCAAGTGTGAAGCGGCGCCACGCTCTAATTGAAGTAGTTAGACAAATTACAAAAGACACTTTTATGTCTGATCACATAGTCTCTTATGAATGGACGTCTGACGGCTTAGTTGTTGAGCCTCGTCACCAAGAATATTCCATTGTTCTTGGCACACCGGATCAACTACATGACAAAATCAAAAATTACAAGGCTTTCTACGCAAAAATGCAGGATAGTACAGTTTTAAAAACTTATAAAAAAGTAAATCTTTCGTTTCACGGGCAAGTAGTTTGTTCAAAATAATTTGATATGAAACAAGAACAATTAGCAGTTGGATTAGATATTGGAACTACTAAAATAGTTGCCATGTTGGGCACGAAAAACGAGTATGGAAAACTCGAGATTGTTGGGGTCGGAAAATCTAAAAGTCAAGGTGTACACCGAGGTGTCGTAAATAACATAACCCAGACCATCCAATCAATACAGATGGCTGCTCAAGAAGCAGAATCCATTTCTGGCAAGAAAATAGTCAGTGTAGTAGTGGGAATCGCAGGTCAACATATTCGCAGTTTGCATCATAGTGATTACATTACTCGTACAAATGCTGACGAGGTTATTGACGATGCAGATATAGAACGTCTAAAGAATCAGGTGTTTAAACTTGTTATGCTTCCTGGTGAGGAGATTATTCACGTGCTTCCACAAGAATACAAGGTGGATGGACAGGCCGAAATTAAGGAGCCCATAGGTATGTATGGGGGTAGGTTAGAAGCCAACTTCCATGTTGTAGTAGGCCAAGTATCTTCCATTCGTAATATTGCCCGTTGTGTAAAGTCTGCTGGACTCGACTTTGGCGGCATTACTCTAGAGCCATTGGCTTCAGCAGATGCTGTATTAAGTCAAGAAGAAAAAGAAGCTGGTGTTGCACTTATTGACATAGGTGGAGGAACTACGGATTTGGCCATATTTAAAGATGGAATTATTCGGCATACTGCTGTTATTCCGTTTGGTGGGAATGTTATAACAGAAGATATAAAAGAGGGCTGCTCTATTATTGAAAAACAGGCGGAATTGCTAAAGATTAAGTTTGGGTCTGCTTGGCCTGGCGAAAATAAAGATAATGAGATTGTTTCAATTCCTGGACTAAGAGGCAGAGATCCCAAAGAAATCACACTCAAAAACTTATCTAAAATTATTCACGCCCGAGTTACAGAAATTATTGAGCAGGTTTATGCCGAAATAAAAAATTACGGACACGAAGAGCAGAAGAAAAAACTAATTGCGGGCATTGTACTAACTGGTGGCGGAAGTCAACTCAAACACCTCAAGCAATTGGTGGAGTATATCACGGGTATGGATACGCGTATTGGGTATCCAAACGAACATTTGGCAGGTGATACAGACAAAGAAACTGCAAGTCCGCTTTTTGCAACAGCAGTTGGTTTGGTTATGAATGCTGCAGAAACTCAATTGGCGCCACATGACGTAGAAACCAGTACAGTAACAGATAAAAATGATGATGGAGATGAAAATCCAGCTGAAAAACCCCAAAAGCGAATATCAGTTATTGATCGATTTACAGAAAGATTAAAAATATTTTTAGAAAGCGCAGAATAAACTTTTATCTATGGAAACATTTGACAACATAACATTTGATTTGCCAAAGAACAGGAGCAATGTCATTAAGGTAATAGGCGTTGGCGGCGGCGGCAGCAATGCTCTTAATTACATGTACAAACAAGGCATAAATGGAGTTGATTTTGTAGTTTGTAATACCGATGCTCAGGCACTTGAAAACAGCCCAATTCCTAACAAGGTTCAGCTGGGTGTTTCACTAACTGAAGGACTTGGCGCAGGTGCTGATCCTGAAGTGGGAGCACAGTCTGCAGTTGAAAGCTTGGATCAAATTTCGGACTTGCTTAGTGTCAATACTAAGATGATTTTTATTACTGCTGGAATGGGTGGAGGTACGGGTACTGGCGCAGCCCCTGTAATTGCAAAGCTAGCACAAGAGTTGGGTGTGCTGACCGTTGGTATTGTAACTATGCCTTTTCAATTTGAAGGAAAGCTTCGTAACGAGCAAGCCCAACAAGGATTAAATAACTTGCGCAAACATGTCGATTCACTTATCGTTATCAACAACAATAAACTGCGCGAGGTTTATGGCGACTTGGGCTTTAAGCAAGGTTTTGCTAAGGCCGATGAGGTACTGGCAAATGCCTCTAGGGGTATAGCAGAAGTGATTACCAACCATTACACACAAAACATTGATCTTAAAGACGCAAAAACTGTTTTAGCAAACAGTGGGACGGCCATTATGGGCTCTGGAGTTGCAACTGGCAGTCAACGCGCAAACGAGGCTATTGTACAAGCATTGGACTCCCCTCTATTAAATGACAATAAAATATTGGGCTCTAAAAATGTATTACTTCTTATTGTTTCTGGTTGCGATGAGGTGACAATTGATGAGATTAGTTCGATAAATGAATATATTCAAAAAGAGGCTGGTAATGGTACCAATATTATTATGGGTATAGGAGAGGATGAAAAGCTAGATAACGCCATTTCGGTTACCATAATTGCAACTGGTTTTGCCCCAGATATGCAGCAAGAAATTGTGCATGCCGATCCTCAAAAAATCATTCACTCACTTGGAGAGGAACAGAAAGTAACTCATGATTTGTCGCTAGGGCAAATTCCATTATTTGAAACTGAATCAGCTCATGAAGTTTCACCTCCATTTGAAGCAACAGAAATCAACATACCAACCACAGATTTGTTACGTGATTTGGACATATCGTTTGAAGAAGTAATTGCACCTGTTGAAGCTGTTGCATCACAGTCAAGTAGGTTTACCATTCACGATGTGACCCCTGCCATTAATGATATTGAGGTTGTTGATGCCGAACAAGTTTTGCCAAAACCTGAAATAGACTTGCCAATTGATCAGCCTTTGCAAGCGGAGGGTGTTTCAAACGAAAATGAGCCTGCTGTTTTATTTCATTTGGATGCTGAAGAGCCTGCGGCGCAAGTACCAAGTGCAAAGGAGGAGGTTAAGCGTTTTGTTTTAGAAATGGATGATGAGCCAGCACCACCGCCTTTGAAGCACAAGCTTGAGTCAACCTTAATTGAGAAGTCAGTAAAAGAAGAAAAAACCTTTTCTCCTTTAAATGGTACCATAGCTGAAGGCTTAGCTGCAAGGACAGCGGAGCGTAAGGAAAAACTTAAACATTTTAACTATCGCTTCAACCAAAATACTAGGGTTGAGGACTTGGAGCGTGAACCTGCTTATAAGCGTCAAGATGTTGAACTAAGCGAACCAGACAATGGTGGAACAGCTTCCCGCAGTTCTCTGAGTGTTGATAGCCAAAATGATGTCCAGATAAGAACTAATAACTCATTTTTACACGATAATGTAGATTAATATGAGCTTACAAGAAAATGTTGACGAGCAACTTAAGGATGCGATGAGAGCGAAAGACACAATAGCTTTGGAATCATTACGCGCTATAAAAACAGCGATAATTATGACCCAAACCCAAGCAGGAGCAAAAGAACTTACTTTTGAAGATGAAATTAAACTTATTCAAAAGCTGGTTAAACAACGAAAAGACAGCTCAGAGATTTTTTATAAGCAAGGACGTGTAGACTTAGCAGAGCCAGAAGAAGCACAAATAAAGATTATTGAGCAGTTCTTGCCGGAACAACTGGATCAAGCTGCGATAACTGAGATCGTTGAGGCGATTATTGTCAAGACTGGTGCAGGCGGTATGAAAGACATGGGCAAGGTGATGGGCATGGCTTCCAAAGAGATGGCCGGTAAGGCAGATGGTAAAACCATCTCCATTATTGTTAGAAAAAAGTTATCCTAACCAATTTCAAAAGTGTATTTTTATCAACTAATGGCCCAGTAGTTCAACTGGATAGAATATCAGATTTCGGCTCTGAGGGTTGGGGGTTCGAATCCTCCCTGGGTCACAATTTATCTTCAAGAATAATAATTTATTTTTGGGGATATTTTTTTATCTTTTAGATTCTAAAAATTAACCATTATGAAAAAATTATTCTTTATCTTTTTTCTTTTACCCTTAATAATTTACAGTCAAAACTATCAACAACAAAACTTTTTGCTTCCACTAGAAATCACAGGGACCCAGTTGATACAAGAAGGTGTCGATTATACTATTTCTGAAAATACAATACTTCATATGATGGATAGATATGGAACTATACAGTACGTTACTAATAACTATCAAAACCTTGAATGTCCCTGTATTATAGGCCCAGGTAATACGGTGGCTCACGCTAACAACAATGAAGGTGTAAACGGTGTATTATATTATTTTGATGAAAATTCTTATGTCAAGCCTATCACAATTAATAGTGCAGATACCTGGAATAATTGGGTTGTTCCAGAAAATAAATTTTGGTATGTATTACACTCTAATTTTTATACTGAAAACTTCGAAAAAGGTGATATTTTATGGGCTGGAAGAGAAATAAGTTCAAATGAAAGTGCTAATTATTTTTTGGCTATTGAATACGATATTCTGGCCTACAACTCTTCCTTATCAATATCTTCTATAGACTTAAAGGAGGCTCCAATATTATTTCCAAATCCAACAAATTCTCAATTATCTTTTAATTCTGACCAAAATTATAAAATAGAAGTCTTTGATCTAAGTGGTGTAAAAGTAATGGAAGTGACAGGGAACACACTTGATATGTCCGTGTTGTCCAACGCTACATACTTGGTCAAAGCTTTTGACAAGCAAACAAAAGAAACAAATACATATAAAGTGGTGAAAAACTAAAGAAAAAAACTACTCATAATGTTCGAGCTTTCAAAAGTTTGGGTCACGTAAAAATTAGTAGTTGAATTATTTTAATTTTATATCCATGAAAATCATGTTCATGCATAGTCTTTCATTGAACTGTTTTCTAATTATCTTATTTTTTTAATCAATTGATCCATTCGCAAGGTGTTCTGCAAGCAAATGGACCTGGGGATACTTATGCCGAAATGATTTCGTTTCTTGCACCTGGATACAATCCACTTGAACCAACTGACTGTAATCATACGTCGTTTGGTAAACATATTGATGAGATTTATGATTCTGATTTAGTAGATTATATATATCGTTTTTTATTTCATGCCAAAAAAATATTATATTAACTTTTAGTTAAAACACCTAATCATGAAAAAAGTAGTCACATTTGGTGAAATAATGCTGCGCTTAGCGCCTCCGGGCTATTTGCGCTTTTCCCAGACCAATTCATTTGATGTCATTTATGGAGGTGGCGAATCCAACGTAGCAGTATCACTTGCCAACTATGGCGTTCCTGTCCGCTTTGTCACACGTATTCCAAACAACGATATTGGAGAATGCGCCCTTATGGAGATGCGTAAACGAGGTGTTGAAACTGATTTTATGCTTCGTGGTGGTGACCGTTTGGGAATTTATTTTCTTGAAACTGGCGCTGTAAGTCGTGGTAGTAAAGTGGTTTATGACAGAGCCCACTCAGCCATGTCTGAAATTGAACCCGGAATGGTGGATTGGGACAAGGCTTTTGAAGGAGTGGAGTGGTTCCACTGGACCGGGATCACCCCTGCTATTTCTCAGTCTTCAGCAGATGCCTGTTTGGAGGCTGTTAAGATAGCCAGTGATAAAGGGATTACAATCTCTACAGATTTAAATTACAGGGCTAAGTTGTGGAAGTACTGCGATAATGCGCACCGTGAGAAAATTATGACCGAGCTTACATCGTATTGCAATATTGTTCTCGGAAATGAGGAAGATGCCGAAATGCACTTTGGCATCAAACCAGAAGGACTAACGGTACAAACCCAAGGGCATAATGTAAAGGCAGAAGCCTTCATGTCTGTGTGTAAGCAAATGATGGACAAGTTCCCAAAAGCTAAGAAAGTCATTACAACACTCAGAGGTTCGATATCAGCCTCACATAATACATGGGCTGGGGTACTTTATGATGGAAAGACCATGTACGACACTACACAGTATCAAATCACAGACATTGTAGATCGAGTGGGTGGTGGAGACTCGTTTATGGGCGGACTTATTTATGGATTGCTAAAATATCCCGACAACGACCAACATGCACTGGACTTTGCTGTAGCAGCCTCTTGCTTAAAGCATACAATTAAGGGAGATGCCAACCTTGTGACAGTTGCAGAAGTCGAAAAACTCATGGGTGGCGACGCATCAGGTCGTGTAGCCCGATAAACATTACATTTACACAATGGCACAGTTTACAAGAAAAGAAGTAGCGCAAACAATGAAAGAAAGTGGTATGGTACCGCTTTTCTTCCACAGTGATCCAGAAGTAGCAAAAAAGGTATTGAAGGCCTGCTATGATGGTGGTGCACGTCTTATGGAGTTTACCAGCCGAGGGGATTTTGCCCTTGAGGTATTTACAGTACTTACAAAGTATGCGATTAAGGAACTCCCCGGGATGATTATCGGAGTAGGTTCGGTTACAGACGCAGCCGCTGCATCAGCTTATATGCTTAACGGGGCAAACTTTGTGGTAACTCCAGTGCTCAGAGAAGATATTGTTATGGTTTGTAATCGCAGAAAAGTGCTTTGGTCCCCTGGTTGTGGCTCACTCACCGAAATTGCAAAGGCAGAGGAGTTGGGTGCAGAAATCGTAAAGCTATTTCCAGGAAGTACCTATGGACCTGGCTTTGTCAAGGGAGTTTTAGCACCCCAGCCATGGACGAGCATAATGCCTACTGGTGGGGTTAGCCCAACTAAAGAAAACCTAAAAGGATGGTTTGATGCTGGAGTTGCTTGCGTAGGCATGGGTTCTAAGCTGATAACAAAACAGACAGATGGGTCGTTTGATTATGCTAAAATTGAGCAACAGACTAAAAACACACTTCAAATAATATCAGATTTGCGCAAATAAGAAAGTAGATCTTATTTCAAATTTTATGCCGGGAATTTATTTAGTAATGTTGTCAAATAACTCAGGCCAAGTACATATACAAAAACTTATAAAAAATTAATTTATTTTAAAATTTATTTTGCCTTTGGATGTATTCGTTTCGGTTCTTTCCATGGTAAGACATTATCTATTTGTCTACCCAAACCACTAGGATATTTTTTAGCTTCGGCAATTCTCACTCTAATAACTTGTTTTAATGAATCCCTAACAGATCTATATGAGATGTTGTCAGCTAAATTATTTAATTCATTTGAATCATACCTGTGATCATATAACTCGTAATAAAGGCTATCGATATACTTCCATTGTGTAAGACGGTATTGTTTTGTCTTTATGGAATATCCATTGGCCATTCCTTTAGGCATAGAAACCTTAAGCTCAGTTAATGCACTTGTTCTTATAGGTAACCTTGAACCTTCAAGATAGGGCTTTAAGCTTTTGCCTCGAACAAATTTAGGCGCCTGGAATCCTAGTAAATCCATAATAGTAGGGTATAAATCAACTAGCTCAACGGGGATATCCAAATCAATATTATCTTTAATGACCCCAGGTCCTGTAAAAATTAAAGGTACTCTTGTAGCATCGTTAAAAAGGGTTTGTTTTTGCCAGTGCCCATGTTCACCAAGGTGATAACCATGATCTGAAGTAAAAACAACAATTGTATTTCTATCAAGCCCTGTTTCTTTTAATTTGTCTAAAACACGACCTATTTGTGCATCCATGAAGCTAGTGGTAGCATAATAGGCATGTTTAATTTTTTTTGCCAGTGCTGCGTCTAAGTCTACTTGCTCCTGCTTAGCTCGAATAGATTTTGCTGCTGGTTTTGGAAGAGTTTGTAAGTAAGCTTGAGAACTTTCAGGAACTGAAAAATCGTTAATATTATACATGTCAAAATAGGCTTTTGGAGCAACAAAAGGGACGTGAGGCCTGTAAAGCCCAAAAGCAAGGAAGAAATTTTCACCATTTTTTGCAAACTCATCTAAAAAAGCCATAGTTTCGGTTGCTCCTATACCATCAGTTTGTGCTTCATCTGGACCATTTGCCTCTAACCAACTTAAAGTACCGCCATCTAATATCTTCTTCAGCCCTACAAGTTTGTGTTCTTCTTTCTTATCTAGTCCATAGGGATTTACGGTCCGATCCCAAGTAAAAGAATCATCATGACCGGCCGTTCCTATATCCCTGGGGTTGTGGTAATGATAAATTTTACCCACCCGGACCGAGTGATAGTTTTCTATTCTAAGTTTTTGTCCTAAGGTGACAACATCTGGAATAGTTTGACGAACGTATAAACGAAGTTCCTTGGATTTTGTTTGATCTGGATAAATCCCAGTCATAAAAGAAACCCTAGAGGGGCCACAAAGAGGATATTGCACGTGCGCATCAGAAAAAAGCAAACCTTCTTTTGCGAGTCGATCCAGGTTTGGGGTTTTGGCCAATGGATCTCCATATGCTCCTATTGCACAGTTTAGATCGTCAGCAACAATAAATAAGACATTGTATTTAGCTGAAGGCTCAATAGGTTTTGTACCAATGATTATTCCAGCAAGTATGAATAAAAATAAATATTTGAATAACTTCATTTGATACGCTATTGAATTGGTACTAAGCTAATCATTAAACCCGAAGACATATTGGTGTAGATTAATTTATTTTAAATGAACTTTTTACAATCACACTTTTTATATCCAAAAGACACTTCCCAAACAGTATATATTTGATCCAATACACAAAAACATATTAAATAATGATACATCTAAATGACATAAAACTAAATATTATTTAATTCCCATAAATTTTTCCGTAAATCAGTATATTTAATAAAATTTTCTTCGATGATTTTTAATTATTTACGATTTTGTATTATTATATTTTTTTCGATAGTACCTTATTTAATGTTAGGACAAGTATTGGAGATAGACTTACCAGAAACAAATGGCATGTCATCTGAACGTCTTTCTAATATTAGCACGGTTTTTTCTGATTATGTGGATGACGGAAAATTACCTGGAGTTGTTGTTTTAGCTGCTAGAAATGGAAAGATTGTTTATCATCAAGCCATAGGCATGTGTGATATAGAACAAAAAACTCCTATGCAAAAGGATAATATCTTTAGAATAGCCTCTCAAACAAAGGCAATCGTAAGTGTTGGTATAATGATGCTTCAAGAGGAAGGAAAAATTTTACTATCTGACACCTTATCAAAGTATATTCCTGAATTTGAACACACAAATGTTGCACTAGCACTCTCAAAGCAGAGGAAAAAGGGAAATATGAATGTTCATAGAATTGTAAAGGCCAAGCGACAAATCCGAATTCGAGATTTGATGACACATACTTCTGGAATTGGCTATGGCTATGGGCCAGCTAAAAAAAAATGGGAGAAAGCTGGAATTCAAGGCTGGTATTTTGCACATAGGGGTGAACCTATCCTTGAAACAGTTAAGAGAATGGCAAAACTACCCATGGATGCTCACCCCGGAGAACGTTATGTTTATGGTTATAGTACCGACATACTCGGCGCTTTAATTGAGGTTATTTCAGGCCAACCACTAAACGTCTTTTTAAAAGAACGCATATTCGATCCCTTAGGTATGGTAGATACACATTTTTATTTACCACAGACAAAAGCTTCAAGACTGAGTGTAGTCTATAGCCAATGCGACAATAAGCTTTTGAGAGCTGCTGAAGATGGCGCCCCTCAATTTGAATGGGATGACAAAGAAAAATGTACTGGGAATAATCAAACACAAGGACAATATTTAAACGGTCCACGTGTGAGCTTCTCAGGTGGCGCAGGATTGTTAAGCACCTCAATGGATTATGCGATTTTTCTTCAAATGATGCTCAACAATGGTGTGTATGATGGTACGAGAATATTATCTAGAAAATCCGTTGAACTTATGACTGACAACCATCTGGATGGAGATCATTACAAAGACGTGAAATTCCCGTGGGATTGGGGTGTTGGCTTTGGATTAGGGTTTTCTGTTACAACAGATGCAGGTGATCGCGGTGTTCTTGGTAGCCTTAACGAATATGGCTGGGGTGGTGCTTACCACTCATCGTATTGGGTAGACCCCAATGAAAAACTAGTAGTGGTTTACTTTACACAAGTCACTCCCATTATTTTAGATGATCACCAAAAATTGCGAAATTTAATTTACCAGTCCATAGTAGACTAAAACTTCAAATCGTTTTCAAGAAAAGTTACTCTTCAAAAGCCATGGACGTTCATTGTATACTTTAATAACAAATTCACCAAAGAGTGTATTTGCCCAAGCAAACCACGAACGACTAAAATTATATGGATCGTCTTTGTGAAAAGATTCGTGCATAAAGCCTGTGTCGGCATGGGTTGTCTTTAGCATTTTTAAACATTTTGAAATCTCGTTATCTTCTTGTGAAGTTAATCCTCGAAGTATAATTCCCATAGGCCAAATATTTTCTTTTCCAGTATGCGGACTGGCTTGACCCTCTACGTTCCTACCTCTTAAGAAGTAAGGATTAGAATCGCTTAATAAAAAGGATCTTGTGTTTATGTATAGGGGATCGCTAGGTTCATGCCCGCCTATGTAAGCCAATGACATTAATGAAGGAACATTAGCATCATCCATAAATAGGGCATTTCCAAACCCATCAACTTCATAAGCATACATTTTACCAAAGTCAAGATGTTCTTTAATAGCGTATTTTTCAACAGCCGATTTTACTTCTGCAGAAAATGACATGCATTCATTTGAAAAATCAGCATCCATTTTATTAACAGCGTATAATTCTGAAAGTTGTGCTAAAGAGACATAAGCAAATATGTTAGATGGAATTAGGTATGGTAAAATTGTTCCATCATCAGAGGGTCTAAAAATAGAGTGAATCATGCCTGTTGCTTTTGTTGGCGCACCACTGCCATTAAAAATAGCTAATCCAACAACAAAAGTATGTTCTCGAGTAAAAGAATAAGGAGATTCGCCATCCTTGCGCTGTTCTGTTCTAAATGTGTCGACAACAAGCCGCACTGCTTTATCCCAATCACCATCCATAAAACTTGCATCCCCAGAAATTTCATAATAATAATAAGAGAGTCTAATAAAATAGCAAAGCGAGTCAATTTCCCACTTACACTCGTGAACTCCAGGCTTTGGGCTTGGAATATCGCTAGACCACTTTGAAATTCGTGTTAAATCTTTATAAAAGGCATTGGCATATGGATCAGTTAAAATGCATTTAACTTGTCTGTTAATTAATCCCAAAATGAGGTTCTTTATTTTTGGATCTTTATTGATCAGCGGCATATAAGGCCAAACTTGTGCAGTTGAATCACGTAACCACATGGCATCAATATCCCCAGTGATTACAAAAGAATCAGGCTTTCCATCAATTACTTCATAATCTACAGTTGTGTCCAAGGTGTTAGGATAACAATTTTCGAACATCCAGGCAAGTTCTGAATCAGCAATTGAAGCTTTTACCTTTTTTATTGTTGATTCAACGATATCACTTGTAAATGTTCTCTGATTCAAAGGCGGCCTATTTGATTTAAATTTTTTAGAACTGGTATTTTCTGTTATTGAAAAGCCAGCAGTGGGAATTAGTGTCATTCCAATTGCAACTTTTGTGTTGTTAATCAAAAACTTTCTTCTGTCCATAAAATTTGATTTTGTACTTATTAATACTATTTAAAAAAACTTTCAAACTAAATCATTTTCTAAGTCTAAATAGACTAAAATATTTTAGCGTAATACTTCAATGGCCTTCCCTCCTTTGTTATTGATATCAAAAGCCCTAAGCATTATTTTTGCATCAGCACCTACAGCTACTGAGTTATCATAAAATTTGTTGTCAGCAGTGGGCAAGGAACCATCTATCGAATAGCATATTTTAATGCCTGGAAATTGACTGCGTACAAATAAGGTGTCATTTGAAATAACACCTCCTGGTTTTGGAAGGTGGATATTTAAATTTTTATACTGGTGATTTAAGAACGGAATGGCGTATTGCCCAAGTGTATTTGCAAATATATTCCATTGCTCAAGCATAGGTGCTTTTTGTTGTTCCGCTGTTAGACTTATCCAGTTTGGACGACTGGCCCAAGCTCGCTCGGCAAATACTAACATATTTGGCAATAACATTTCGTTTAAAATGTGTTCAGTCCTAACAGTTTCGCCAAACAACTGACTTTGAATTCCAATTAGATTATTCCGTTTGTTGGTGTCTAAATTAATTTTATTTTTAATATAATCTTTTGATAATTTATGCTTTTCGTTGAGCGTCGCATTTGCAAAGATGTCATCTGGATCAATGGCCCAAGTATCAAAATAATCTACATAACCTGACCAATTTAATCCATGGCTTTCCATGTCGCGATCATCTGCCATATCAAAATAAAAAGCTGATGAATTACTCATCACCGTTTTGAATCCCAAATTGGCAAATTTGTAGTTCATGTCCTCTCTGCCACCACCCCAAATGTTGTTCCAGACATATGGAATAACCTCATAATTGTATCGCTCCTCTTTTATCAAGGTCTCAGATTGACTCAGTTCGGAATGCTTTAAAAGAAAATCTTCCCAACCTGAAAGTACAATACTGTACCGGTTTAAAATTTCTTTAAGACGGGAAATATTCTTGTCATACAATTCACTAATTGTAAGCTTATTTGAAATTTTATCCGCACACAGCGGAGATGCTTGCCAAACCCCATAAGGTAATTCATCTGCACCAATGCTAAACTCTTTTAGCTTCACGTTTGCATCGGAGTACATACCGACTACTTCTTCAACAACTTTTTCAAAAAAGCCATAAGCACTTTCACGACAAATATTTATTACGTTATCGTTGTATAGTTGTGCCGAGCGATAAACACTTTTGTCTTTAAGATCGACTAAAGCGAACTCTTCTGCTGCAGCGTCATCTCCTTTTGCTAAAAAGCGTTGTCGTCTGGCCTCCATGGAGATTACGGCAGCACGCGCATGCGATGGAAAGCTAATCTGAGGTATAACGGTCACGTTACGTACCCTTGCATATCGTAGTAGTTCAATAAATTCATTGCGAGATAGAAATCCGTTACCTGTTTTGCCTCCATCAGCACCAGAGCCATACATAGGGAGTAGCCTATCCTGCTCGTTTAATGTGTAACCTCTTCTGGAGCCAACGTCTGTTAACTCTGGAAGTCCAGGAATTTCCAAGCGCCAACCCTCGTCATCGGTAAGTTTTAAATTCAAGTGATTGAGTTTGTATAATGACATTAAATCCACAATCTGTTTTATTTTATTTAAGCCGTAAAAGTTTCGAGATATATCCAGTAAAAACCCTCTGTATGCAAAGCGTGGGGCGTCTTTTATATCAATTAACGGCAAACGATTGGAACCTAATTGAGCAGCAACGTCAATTTGAATAAGCGATTGAATGGCATATACCATACCGCTATAAGTGTTTGTGTTTATTACTATTTTTTCCTTATCAATGTTAAGCATATAGGCTTCATTTACTAAGTCTGCAGCTTTGTTTATGACCAAATTTGCTTCTTCAATGTCGACGACTAATTGAATATCTTTGGCTGTTTGCGTCATTAATTGTTTTAGGTCTTGGCTATAAGCTGAAAAAAATGGCGAAATATAAATTTGCCAATCTTTTTCAGCAGGCCTGTCATTATTTGACTTAGATATTCTTTTTGGCGTTGGGATGATTTGAGGCAGCTTTTCTTTGGATATCAAATAAATATCTGCGAGTTCGTCATAGCGCGTTTTAGATGTAGGTAGGTTTAAATCTTCTAAGCCTTCTGCATGCTGCCACTTAACCGTTGTTTTTACATCGAATAATTTTTCGTTTTGAACTAAAAATGCACCAAAGGGTCCCAATGCCAATCTCGACATAATGCCGTCTTTGATTAAATCAAAATGTAATTGTTCACCTGCTTTTAAAGCCCAATCCTCTTCAAAATTTAATTTTAGATAAGAGTTGCCGTTTACCCATGTAAAATCTATCCCTGCAGGTAAGCTTTCGGGCTTTACTATTCCTATGATTTGATTCCAATGAAGTGACCACCGCGAAGGCTCAAAGTCTGTTGTGGTTTGATTGTCAATGTTTATGCGAACATGCATCTGCCCCTTTTCTGTATCAAATTTATTGATGGTATATGTTAGATAAATGGCACTTTCTTTATTGTTAGAAATAAAATATGCAGTAAGTCCCAAACTTAACAATGATAAGCCTGTAATAAACCTTGATTTTAGCTTTAATAGACGCATCTATTTTTTGCGTATTTATGGTAAATATAGCTTGACTTAAATAAAGTGTGTCTAGGCTTGCACTAATTAACCAAGGCCATCAGGCGCTTTAAGGGTAATAACGCACAAATCCTTCAACAGCTTCATACTCAGGCAATCCTAATAAATTATATTCTTTTGCTGTTTTTCG
>PAAD01000013.1 GCA_002698745.1 Flavobacteriaceae bacterium | reverse complement strand
TTTTTTTGTCAAATATAACGTATGTGACTATTGTTTAAATAGTGTATTTTTGAATCATGGAAATTCCGTCTTCTTTAGTTCAAAAAGCAGTAGATGAAATTGCACAACTTCCAGGTATAGGTAGACGGTCTGCACTTCGAATCGTGCTTCATTTATTGCGCCAACCCAAAGATTTTAGCGCCCGTCTTTCTAGTGCCATTGCAACATTACGGCAACAAATTCGTTATTGTAATACGTGTCACAATATTTCAGACGCGGAACAATGTAATATTTGTGCAAACCCAATGCGTGAGCGTAATATTATATGTGTAGTTGAGGATATCAGGGATGTTATGGCTATAGAATCTACAGGCCAATTTAAAGGTTTATACCATGTTTTGGGTGGAAAAATTGCGCCTATTGAAGGCATAGGGCCACAACAACTTACGATAGATGCTTTGATAACCCGAGTAAAACAGGAAAATATTGATGAAATCATATTTGCACTTAGCAGCACCATGGAAGGAGATACAACAAACTATTATATATTTAAAAAGCTAAGTGCATTTGAATTGCGCTTTTCCGCTATTTCACGTGGTATTGGCATTGGTGATGAACTTGAATACGCAGACGAACTGACACTAGGGAGAAGTATTAGTCAACGAATTCCTTTTGAAATTTCAATGAAAAGCTAAAAATGCAGTTGTCCGTTGTTATCTTAAATTACAATGTAAAATACTTCATTGACATTTGTTTACAGAGTGTTTTGGCTGCAACAAAAGATTTGGATGCGGAGGTTATTTTTGTAGACAACGCCTCAGTAGATGGAAGTGTTGAATGGGTTTCACAGCAATTTCCTCAAGTCAAACAAATTAACATTCCCGAAAATATTGGATTCCCAAAGGGAAATAATATTGGAGTAGCCAAGGCCAAAGGAGAATTTTTATGTATTCTAAACCCCGATACAATAGTCGCTGAGGATACCTTCTCCAATGCGATATCCTTCATGGAAAATAACAAGCAAGTGGCTATTATGGGACCTAAGCTTATTGATGGTTCAGGTACCTTTTTAAACGAATCTAAAAGAGGTGTCCCAACTCCGTGGGTGGCTTTTTCTAAAGTTTCAGGACTATACAAGATTGCCCCTAAATTATTTGGTAAATATTATAATCTACGGCTTTCAAAAGATAAATCAGGCCCTACAGATATATTGGTTGGCGCTTTTATGTTTATGCGTACTGAGCATTATCGTTTGCTCGATGGCTTTGATGAAGCTTGTTTTATGTATTCTGATGACATTGATTTAAGCTACAGATCACTTCAATTTGGACAACAAAATTATTATAATGCTGAAATTACGGTTATTCACTTTAAAGGCGAAAGCACCCCAAAAGATTTTGCCTACCAGCTTAAGTTCCGTGAGGCCATGAATTATTTTTATCACAAGCATTTTCATGTCTCAAATTTGGCCAAGATTTGGATTAAGGCAGCAATCAATGTTTTTAGCTTTTTAAAACGCATTTTAGGCTCACAATCAAAAATTAGAAAACAGCAACCCAATTTTTATTGTCTTATATCTGATGACTTGGATTTAAAAATAGGGGCGAACAAAAATTTTTTGTTTTTACACACTTCTGCAATAGATGAAGTTTTAGCATACAGAAACAGTCATACGGAAATTATTTTTGACCCCGAAATTATCTCATTCAAGTCCTGCATTGATTTTATGTTAAAGAATGGCAAAGGATTTACATATAAATTTTTGAACTCAAACAAAAGCCATGCCGTGGGAAGCATTTCTAGTGTTGCCAAGGGAGAAGTGCTAGTTATGTCATAGCGAAAGCCACGATTAATTTGTACTTTTGAAAAAAAATTAAAATGCCTATTTACAAGCTTGTTTTACCATCTATGGGTGAGAGTATTTCTGAAGCTACCATTACACAGTGGTTAAAGAAAGTAGGCGACACTGTTAATGCTGATGAAGCCGTAGTAGAGGTTGCAACTGATAAAGTTGATTCTGAAGTCGCTAGTGAGTACACAGGTATTATAAAAGAAATTTTGCATCCTATTAATGCTGTTGTTAGTGTTGATGTGCCCCTAGCCATAATTGAAACTGAGGAAGCGGTTTCGCAAGATTTTACTTCACAATCTGTTACAAATGGAGTTCCTGCTCCAGCAGCTCCAGCAACCAAGGCGCCTCAAATAGAGGTGGACACTGCTCAACAATACATGGATCAAGCGCAAGCCCTGGTAAACCCTATTAATCAAGCTTTTGCAGGAGAAAAGCGATTTTACTCGCCACTTGTAAAAAACATTGCCAAGCAAGAAAATATTACAGAACAAGAATTGTCAACTGTCCTGGGCAGTGGTAAAGATGGTCGTGTGACCAAAAGCGATATTTTAGCTTTTTTAAAACACAGAAATAAATCTATTGAATCAAGTGTAAAGCTTGGCGTAGCTGGTTCACCAAGTACTACAACTGCAGCTACCACAGCTAATTTGTCTTTTACAAAAAATAATATAGATGAAGTTGTGTCCATGACTCGTATGGAGCAATTAATTTCTGACCACATGATGCACAGTCTTAAAACCTCGGCACATGTTCAGTCGTTTATTGAAATAGATGTGACAAAGCTATCGAATTGGCGTGAAAAAGTAAAAAATCAATTTATTAAGCAGCACGGAGTTAAACTAACCTTTACTCCTATATTCTTGCATTTAATTGCACAAGTACTTCCTGAATTCCCATTGTTGAATGCTACTCTGGACGGTAAAAGCATAATTAAGAAAAAAGACATAAACATTGGAATGGCAACTGCTTTATTTGACGGTAATTTAATTGTCCCTGTTATCAAACAGGCAGATACACTCAGTCTTATTGGGTTGGCCAAGAAAGTACACGAACTGGCTTTAAATGCTCGTAACAATGCACTAAACCCTGAGGATGTGCAAGGCGGTACCTACACGGTAACCAATGTAGGTATGTTTGGCAGTCTCACGGGAACGCCCATCATTAACCAACCACAACTTGCTATTTTGGCCCTAGGTGCCATTCGCAAGGTTCCTGCCGTATTGGAAACAGAAAATGGCGATGTTATTGCAATACGGCAACAAATGGTGGTTTCTCATAGCTACGACCATCGAATTATTAATGGTGCCATGGGTGGAATGTTTCTATCGAGCCTAAAGCAGCGTATTGAAAACTGGGACGAATCTCAAACAATTTAATATGGAACTCTCGCTAACACGCCCTTTGTGTTTTTTTGATTTAGAGACAACAGGGCTCAATGTCGCCAAAGACAGGGTATTGGAAATATCCATCCTAAAGGTTTTTCCAAATGGCAATAAAGAATCCAAAACATGGATGGTAAATCCTGAAATACCAATTCCACCAAAAACTATACCCATTCACGGAATTACAGATGAAAAAGTAGCAAACGAGCCCACTTTTAAACAGTTAAGTAGAGACATTTATAGCATGATAAAAGATTCAGATTTGGCAGGATTTAATTCCGACCGATTTGATATACCATTGCTGGCTGAAGAGATGTTACGAGCGGGAATTGATGTAGATTTTAAAAAACATTTAACCGTAGATGTGCAAACCATTTTTCATAAAATGGAAAAGCGAAACCTGTCAGCTGCTTATAAATTTTATTGCGGAAAAGATTTAAACAATGCCCATAGTGCTGAGGCTGATACTAATGCAACTTATGAAGTTTTGAAATCACAAATAAATAAATACGACGAACTTGAAAATGACATTTCCAAATTAAGTACCTTTTCTAAACGACAAAAAAGCGTTGATTTTGCAGGTTTTATTATTTTAGATGAGGATAGAGATGCTGCTTTTAATTTTGGAAAGCACAAGGGGAAAAAAGTGATCGAAGTATTTGAGCGTGAACCAGGCTATTTCAGTTGGTTGTTGAATGCAGATTTCCCACGCTATACGAAGAAGGTACTTACTGCCATTCGTTTAGAAATCATGGACAAAGCATGAAAATTATTTGTATTGGCAGAAATTATGCAGATCACATTGATGAACTAGACAGTTTTCGATCAGATGAGCCTTTGATTTTCATCAAGCCAGATACTGCTATAGCACAATCAAATTTACCTTTTTTTATTCCTGAGTTTTCAAATGAAGTACACCACGAGGTTGAGGTTTTGGTGCTTATAAATCGTATTGGAAAGCACATTCATTCTAAGTTTGCGCATAAATATTACGACCAAATAGGTTTGGGAATAGACTTCACTGCTCGTGATGTACAGCAGCAACTTAAATCAAAAGGGCTACCTTGGGAAAAAGCAAAGGCTTTTGATGGATCGGCATTTGTAGGCAAATGGTTTGACAAGTCTACTTTGGGTGATTTGGGTAAGCTTTCCTTTTCACTTCAAAAAAATGGTGAAGTGGTACAAAAGTCGGACACCAGTTTGATGTTGTGGTCTGTAGACGAGATTATTGCATATGTTTCTAAGTATTTTACACTGAAAATTGGTGATATTATTTTTACGGGCACGCCAGCCGGCGTAAGTCAGGTTATGAAGAATGATCGTCTAGAAGGTCATTTAAACGGTAAAAAAGCTCTTAACTTAATAATTAAATAGATGAGAGCAGATATAATTACCATCGGAGATGAGATTTTAATAGGTCAAGTTGTGGATACCAACGCCACTTACCTTGCAAAGAAGCTTAACAACATAGGCATTGAAGTACGCCAAATACACTCCATATCTGATAATAAAAAAGCCATTTTAGATGCTTTAGCTACGGCTCAAGACCAAGTTAATTTGGTGGTTATGACAGGCGGGCTTGGCCCTACCAAAGACGATATTACCAAACATACATTCTGTGAGTATTTTGACGACACTTTGATGTTTTATCCCGATGTGATGTCACATATTGACGAGTTGTTCAAAAAATACGTAAAAGCGCCGGTAAATGATTTAAATAGGGGGCAGGCCATGCTTCCTTCTAACTGCACCGTACTATTTAATGCACACGGAACTGCCATGGGTATGTGGATGCAGAAAGAAAAGACCATATTTGTATCACTTCCGGGGGTTCCTTTTGAAATGAAAGATTTGGTTCAGGAGAAATTGATTCCTCTAATAAAAGCAACTTTTCCCTTACCTGCCCGTGTGTACAAGACAATGGTGACTTATGGGCTTGGCGAAAGCATCATTGCAGAAAAAATAAGTGATTGGGAAGCTGAATTGCCCCAGCATATTAAGTTGGCCTACTTACCCAATCTCGGTCGGGTACGCTTGCGGTTGTCTGCAAGTGGGACAGATGAAGCTGTTCTACTAGAAGAAATTGAGGCTTTGTTTACAGACTTATACCCGCTAATAGGGGATTATATTAAAGGTTTTGAATCGGATCAGCCTATTGAAATCCAAATTGGAGCAGCCCTAACACAGAAAGGTTGGACATTGGCTACTGCCGAAAGCTGTACCGGAGGTTCTTTAGCCGCTTTGTTTACGCAGTATCCTGGCGCATCTACTTTCTTTAAGGGTTCTGTAGTGAGTTATGCTACGGAAGTAAAACAACAGTTGTTGGGCGTACAGCAGCAAGATATTGAACGCCATACTGTGGTCAGTGAGCCTGTGGCTTTGAGCATGGCAAAGGGCGTTATTCGCCAAACGGGCGCAAATGTTGCCATTGCCACCACTGGAAATCTTGGCCCCACACAAGGAGAGGCAGATGTGGAAATTGGCACGGTTGTAATTGCAATCATTACCCCAAACATCGAATATTTAGAAACTTTTATCTTCGGAAAACACCGCGAACGAAACTTACGCAAAACCTTAAATAAAGCACTTGAGTTGTTGCACAACAAAATAGCATCTGAACTTTAGTCATATATTTTTTTTTAACACACCATATTTTACTAGATTTGCGAACTGTTAAAATATGTCATGTCAAAAGTTTGTGAATTAACGGGGAAAAAAGCGATGGTTGGGAACAACGTGTCGAAGGCCATGAATAAAACCAAGCGTAAGTTTGGAGCTAATCTTATTAATAAGCGTTTTTATGTTGTTGAAGAAGACAAGTGGATAACACTCAAGCTTTCAACATCGGCGCTTAAAACAATCAACAAAAATGGTCTTCCTGCTGTTTTGAAACAAGCACGCTCACAAGGGCTTACTAAATAAAGTACGTTATGGCTAAAAAAGGAAATCGCGTCCAAGTTATTTTGGAATGTACAGAGCATAAAGACTCAGGTCTTTCAGGTACTTCTCGATACATTACTACCAAAAACAAAAAGAATACACCAGATCGTATCGAAATTAAAAAATTCAACCCCATTTTAAAGCGTATGACAGTTCACAAAGAAATTAAATAATATGGCCAAGAAAACGGTAGCAACCTTACAAACAAAATCTAAGCGTCTTACAAAAGCCATTAAAATGGTCCGTAGCGAAAAATCAGGAGCATATAATTATGTAGAAACCATTATTGCTCCTGAAATGGTTAACGACTGGTTATCAAAAAAGTAAAATAACCATATAAACTGTAAAAAGCCACATTCTTGTGGCTTTTTTTATTCTCAAAACGTACCTTTAACCCATGGGGCTTTTTTCAAAATCAACAAAAAAACTTCAATCTGGATTGTCCGCTACCAAAAAGGCTTTGACCGAACGGCTAAAAAAAGTTGTGCTTGGAAAAAGCAGAGTAGATGCCGATTTTCTAGAAGAATTAGAGGAAATACTTATTACCTCAGACGTTGGCGTAGCTACCACAGAAAAAATTATAAATCGTTTGGAGAAACGCGTAGCTAAAGATAAATTTATAAAAGCCGAGGAGTTAGACCAGTTACTGTATGAAGAGATTTTAAACTTGTTTACTAAAAACAACCCCAAGCAGGTAACTGCTCAGGACGGCTTGCAGGTTATTTTGGTAGTAGGTGTTAACGGAGCCGGTAAGACTACCACTGTTGGTAAGTTAGCCCATCAATACAGCCAACAAGGCAAAAAAGTAATGCTTGCTGCTGCCGATACCTTTCGTGCTGGTGCTGTTGATCAATTGCGACTCTGGTCTGAAATGGTAGAAGTACCCTTTGTTAGTTTACAAGAGGGTAGTGACCCAGCTTCAGTGGCATTCACCGCCGTTGAACGCGCAAAAAAAGAGCAAGTAGATTTACTATTCATAGATACTGCTGGACGGCTACACAACAATACTAATCTGATGCATGAGTTGTCTAAAATTGAGCGAGTGGTGAAAAAAATCATACCAGAAGCACCCCATCAGACCTTGTTGGTTTTAGATGGCGGTACAGGCCAAAATGCCTATATGCAGGCTAAGTTATTTACAGAGGCAACGGCGATTTCTGGACTTATATTAACAAAGTTAGACGGCACGGCTAAAGGTGGTGTAGTAATTGGTATTTCTGATGAACTCGACGTCCCCATCCACTACATTGGTGTAGGAGAGGGTAAGGATGATTTAATTAAATTTGAAACCAAAACATTTTTAGATTTACTTTTTCAAAAAACTAGTTTATGAAAATAATTTTAAGTTTTGGATTATTGGTAGTTATATTGTCTTGCAATACATCTTCAATTCAATATTGGCAACCCTATGATGAATCACAAGAATTAACTCAAAATGCAGATCACGAAATTTCTAGAATGCGCTACAAGCTTATTCAATCTAAATTTTTGGATAAAGACGACATGTGGGCACCTTTTGAAAAGGAACTAAGTGGTTTTGACATCACTTATGAGGCTTTAAAACCACTAATTATTGAGCAAAATATTCAAACACTTCAGGGGCATATAGCCAGTGGAAAGTTATCATACGAAAGCTTAGTTAAATTCTATTTGTACCGAATTCGTCTTTTAGAGTCTAATCCTGAAACCACCTTGCACGCTGTACTAGCCCTAAACCCCAACATTATCATAGAGGCTCAGCAAAAGGACAATCAAACTCCTGAAGATATGCACCCAATTTATGGAATGCCTATTTTATTGAAAGACAATATTAACACTGCAAATATGCCTACTACCGCAGGGGCCGCTATCTTAAAAAATCATGTCCCTGACGATGATGCTTTTGTTGTAAAACAACTAAAAGACAAAGGCGCATTGATTTTGGGGAAAGTAAATTTAAGTGAATGGGCATACTATTTCTGTAGTGGTTGCCCTGTTGGTTACAGTGCTGTGGGCGGTCAGACCTTAAACCCATATGGTAGAAGAATTTTTGAAACGGGAGGGTCAAGTTCGGGAAGTGCCGTGGCTGTGGCAGCAAATTATGCTGTAGCAGCCTTGGGTTCTGAAACATCTGGTTCCATTCTGTCTCCTTCGAGCCAAAATGCTATTGTCGGGCTAAAACCCACTATTGGATTGGTGAGTAGAACAGGAATAGTACCGATATCAAGCACCTTAGACACTTCTGGACCCATGACTAAATCCATAGACGACAATGCCATTTTGCTTGATGCCATTGCAGCCACTGATATACAAGATACAATAACTAAATTTGTACCCCGTTTCAGGTATTTAATGGATAGTTTTGTTGAGCCGTCAACATCAGGTGTAAGACTTGGTGCTATGTCCAATATTTTATCAGTAGATTCTCTTTATCGTAAGGCCGTAGAAGACTTACGGGATGCTGGCGCAGAAGTTATTGAATTTACTCCTAAAAAAACCGCTCTTACTGGATTTTCATCTATACTTAATGGAGACATGAAGCGTGATATCCCTATTTATTTTAAAAATACATCAACTGCTGATTTTGCAACTACTGACGTAGCGACAATTATTGATTACAACAAGCATGATAGTGTTCTCTTTATGCCCTATGCTCAACAACGTTTAGACGGTGTCGTGAACGAGAGCATTACAGACGTAGATTTAGAAAAAATTATTTCAAAACTTAATGTGGCTGCTTCGGAATTTTTTGAAGACCCTATTAAAAAGTATCAACTCGATGCTATTCTTAGTAAAAACAATTATTACGCTGGTCACGCTGCTATTGCGTTTTATCCTTGCTTAACCGTTCCTATGGGCTATACAGATAAAGGCGAGCCGTCTAACCTTACATTTATCGCACCATCATTTAGCGAGAAAAAATTATTGATGATTGGTGCCGCCTATGAAAATATTTCTAATCACAGAAAATTGCCAAGAGGTTACCAATAAACATGCGAACAAAATCAAGTAAAAAGAATAAAATCAACGTTGTTACCCTTGGGTGCTCTAAAAATATTTATGACTCCGAGGTGCTTATGGGGCAACTCAAAGCCAGCGATAAACATGTAGTGCACGAACAACAAGGAAATATTGTTGTTGTCAACACTTGTGGTTTTATCGATAATGCCAAAGAAGAATCGGTGAATACCATACTATCTTTTGCCGAACAAAAAAAAACAGGTCAAATTGATAAATTATTTGTCACAGGTTGTTTGAGTGAGCGATATAGAGACGACTTAGAAGCTGAAATTCCAGACGTTGACGACTATTTTGGTACAACCGATTTACCCCTTTTGCTCAAGGCACTAGGAGCAGATTATCGTCATGAATTGTTGGGTGAACGCTTAACCACTACTCCAAAGAATTACGCCTATTTCAAAATATCAGAAGGCTGTGACCGACCCTGTTCGTTTTGTGCAATACCACTTATGCGTGGGGCTCACCGCTCAAAGCCAATTGAACATTTGGTTAAAGAAGCACAAGTACTTGCTAAAAACGGAGTTAAAGAGCTTATCATTATCGCACAAGATTCTACCTATTACGGATTAGACTTATACAAAAAACGACGTTTGGCAGATTTACTGCGTTTATTGGCAGCAGTGGTAGGAATCGAATGGATTCGCTTACACTACGCCTTCCCAGCAGGATTTCCAGAAGACGTATTAGAGGTCATTGCAACCGAGCCCAAGGTATGCTCATATATAGATATTCCATTACAGCACATTTCAGATCACCTATTGAAGTCCATGCGCCGTGGTACAACACAAAAAAAAACAACGGAATTACTCCATCGTATTAGAGAAGCTGTTCCAGGAATAGCTATTAGGACTTCACTTATTCTAGGTTATCCCGGTGAAACAAAAGCAGATTTTGAATTACTTATGTCATGGGTAAAAAATATGCGTTTTGATCGTTTGGGTTGCTTTAAGTACAGTCATGAAGAAAATACCCATGCCCATACTTTGGTAGATGATGTGCCTTCTGGAGTAAAACAAGAACGTGTAAACCAATTGATGGAAATACAAGCCCGAATTTCTTGGGAAAAAAACCAAGCCTTGGTAGGCAAAACCCTCCGTTGTGTCATAGACAGAAAAGAAGGCAACCGTTTTGTGGGTCGTACCGAGTATGATTCTCCAGATGTGGACAACGAAGTTTGGGTAGATGCACGTGAATACTACCTCAAGGTTGGAGATTTTGCCAATCTAACCATAAAAGCCGCACAAGACTTTGACTTAGAGGCTGTTCCTTCACAATAATTTTTTACATTAACTACTTTTGTCTTATGAAGCTGATAGAGTCGTTGGGATATCATACTAGTGTTTATGCACCTTTGATGCAGCAATTGTTGAGCAACGATCCTGCTTTAAGCCCCTTTTACACAGAAATGTTTTCAACAACAGCATCTACCCAAGCCGTATCAAATCGCGCCACTTCATTTGACCAATCCAAGCGAAACATATTGGTTGAGGTGTTGCACAAGCAATACGAGCACCTAGATCCCGATGATAAGATAGGTGCTCAAATAGATGCCTTATCTGCCTCCAATACATTAACTATAACCACAGGGCATCAGTTGAATCTCTTTACCGGGCCCCTGTATTTTTGGTATAAGATTTTGGATGTCATCAATAAGGCAGAAGCCATGCAACAATTAGATGGGAAGCACCAATACGTACCCGTTTTTTGGATGGCATCTGAAGATCACGATTTTGAAGAAATAAATCATTTCTTTTTGGGCGAACAAAAAGTAAGTTGGGAATCAGACACTACTGGAGCTGTTGGTCGTATGTCTACCACTGGCTTAGATACCGTATTAGAGGAGTTGACTTCATATTGGAAGAACACAGAAAAAGGAAAGGAATTGCTATCCCTTTTTGCCGATTGCTTTCTGCAAGAAGGCACTTTGGTAAAAGCAACGCGAAAACTAGTGCATCAGCTTTTTGGTTCATATGGGATAATAGTGATCGATGGTGACGATGCAGCTTTAAAATCGCTGTTTGTCCCCTTAATTAAAGCCGAAGTAAGTGAACAAATCACCCACAAGGCTGTGACGCAAACCAACAGTGCCTTAAAAAAGGTTGTAAAAGACTTTAAGCCCCAGGTAAATCCAAGAGAAATCAATCTATTCTATCTGTCTGACGACAAGCGCTTACGTATAACAACAGATTCAAATCTATTTGGCACCATAGTAAATCCGTCCAAATGGACCCTACAAAGCTTATGTGAAGAAATTCAAAAGCGTCCTGAACGATTCTCTCCCAATGCACTTATGCGACCTTTATACCAAGAGTGTGTACTGCCGAACATTGCTTACGTAGGCGGCGGAGGTGAGTTGGCCTATTGGCTACAACTAAAGACTACATTTGAAGCATTTGACATTCCATACCCCCTCTTGCATTTACGTAATTCCGTTTTACTAATGTCTGAAAAGCAAGTCAAAAAGTGTAATAAGTTAAACCTTCCCATAGCCGACTTATTCTTACCATCAGCGGCTTTTGTAAACAAGCGTGTACGTCAAATTAGTAATATTAATATAGATTTTTCTTTGCAGCGCGAAATGCTGAAAAATAACTTCAAGACCTTTCATGATCTGGCTACACAAACCGATAAATCCTTTTTGGGAGCAGTTGAAGCGCAAGAGAAAAAACAGCTCAAAGGCTTAGACAAACTAGAAAGCCGACTATTAAAAGCCCAGCGAAAAAAACTACAAGACGAGGTGGTGCGTGCCACTGAAATTCGAAACAATTTATTTCCACACAACAGATTGCAGGAACGTACTGCTCATTTTTCTACTTTTGTTTCAGATTCAGGTATCCACAATTTTACTGCTGAATTAAAAACCACTTTATCTAATGCAGAAAATGGTTTGGCAGTGATTCAAATTTGACATCTTCAACCTGTTAAAAACTATTGATAAGCGATTCTTCTTCATTGAAGTTTAGTTGTATTTTTGTATATGCATAACAAAGTTTTAATTCTCGATTTCGGTTCGCAATACACACAGTTGATTGCCCGACGTGTTCGAGAGCTTTCCATTTTTTGTGAAATCCACCCTTTTCACAATATTCCTAAAAACATCAACACTTATAAAGCTGTTATCCTTTCTGGATCGCCTTATTCTGTCCGGGCTGATGATGCGCCACACCCTGATTTGACACAGATCAGATCTAAAATACCATTACTTGGCGTTTGCTATGGCGCACAATATTTAGCACATTTTAATGGTGGAGTGGTAGCCCCTTCAGACACTCGTGAATATGGTCGAGCCAGATTAGGACGGGTAGTACCACATGTCTTTACTAAAGGTATTCCAATCGAATCTCAAGTGTGGATGAGCCATAGTGATACTATTAAAAAATTACCAGAAGATGCAATCCAATTAGCATCCACTTCGGATGTTGCCAATGCTGCTTATGTTATGGACAATAACATGACCTATGGGATACAGTTTCACCCAGAAGTGTACCATTCGGCAGATGGCAAGCAGTTGTTGCAAAACTTTTTGGTTGACATTGCAGGTATTAGTCCTGACTGGACATCAGATGCTTTCGTAGAAACTACCGTGGCTACTTTAATTGAACAACTTGGTGAAGACAAGGTGATATTGGGTCTTAGTGGCGGCGTAGATTCTTCTGTTGCTGCTATTTTATTACACAGGGCTATAGGCCCTAATTTGTATTGTATTTTTGTCAATAACGGTTTGTTGCGTAAAAACGAATATGACGAGGTATTGTTGCAATACAAAGGTTTGGGATTAAACGTCAAAGGCGTTGATGCTTCTGAGCAATTCTTAGATGCTTTAGCAGGGGTGCGTGACCCAGAAACCAAAAGAAAAATTATTGGTAAGGTATTTATAGAAGTTTTTGACGAAGAATCTCACAAGGTTGAAGGTGCCAAATGGCTAGCTCAAGGTACCATTTATCCAGACGTTATTGAGTCGATTTCTGTAAACGGCCCTTCTGCTACCATCAAATCACACCACAACGTGGGGGGATTACCTGACTTTATGAAGCTCAAAGTAGTAGAGCCTCTTAAAATGTTATTTAAAGATGAGGTACGTCGCGTTGGTGCAACTCTTGAAATGCCTAAAGAAATACTTGGCCGCCACCCATTCCCTGGGCCAGGTCTTGGTATTCGAATTTTAGGAGATATTACTCGCGAAAACGTAAGTATGTTACAAGAGGCAGATGCCTTGTTTATTCAAGGGCTTCGTGACCATGGCTTGTACGACGATGTTTGGCAGGCAGGTGTTATGCTGCTGCCTGTGCAGTCAGTAGGGGTTATGGGTGATGAGCGTACCTATGAAAAGTGCGTTGCCTTGAGAGCCGTAACTTCAACAGACGGAATGACGGCAGATTGGGTACATTTGCCATATGTTTTCTTACAAGAAATTTCTAACCGAATCATCAACCGTGTACCGGGAATCAATCGTGTCGTTTATGATATCAGTTCAAAACCCCCTGCAACAATTGAGTGGGAATAGATTTATTATACTACTAGCTTTTCTTTTGTTTAGTTTGCTTGGTAACACTCAAGAGCCAAAAGCATCTCACTTCATTGTTCACAAAGTAAAAAAGAAAGAATCCCTTGAAGGTATTGCAACTCGCTATAATATTTCAGTAGCTCAAATCATTACTTACAACCCTGCTGTTGAGAAAGGAATACGCAGACGAGACAAACTCAAAATTCCTAGATACAAAACAAAAGTTGTTGTTGCGCCACCCCGACCTTCAATGACAACCCACTACGTTCAGCCAAAGGAAACTCTCTGGCGGATTGCCTACAACTATGATATTTCAGTAGATTCACTTCTTTTGTTAAACCCCAAATTAGATGGTACACTTTCTGTTGGAAGCATGCTTACAGTACCTTCAATAACTGCCAAAGAAATTGTGGAAGAATTTGATTATTACACTGTTAAGCCAAAAGAAGGATTCTTCCGTCTGGAAGAAAAATTAAAATTGAGCAAATTAGACTTGGAAGTTCTTAACCCAAGCCTTAAATCTACAGGGCTAATGGTAGGGATGGTCTTAAAAATTCCAAAAGCACAAGCAGTAGATTCAAGCACTTTTGAGGAATTTAAATTAACAAATACTAGTTTGTGGGATAGCACATTTGTAACACCTGTTGTCAGTATAGCTTTTTTGGCGCCGTTTAGACTTTCTAGAATTGAGTTAGATTCTTTAGATCAAACAAATAAGACTCTCTCAGAACGCAACCTAACAACAGTGTCACTTGACTTTTATTCTGGTATGTTACATGCGGTTGATAGTCTGAATAAAGCAGGATTGAGTATTGAGCTTACGGTTTTTGACTCTGAGGGACAACTAAATATGATTGATCAACTGATCAATCAAGAAGACTTTACTACTTATGACGCAGTTATAGGTCCTTTTACACCTGCCAATTTGAGCAGGATGGCACAAGCCATGAGCTTTTTTAGCGTGCCGGTCATCTCTCCCTTGACTACTCGCGAGATCCAACCCCATAAAATGCTTATTAATACTATTCCAAGTAAGAATACACTTACCAAACGCATGATGAGTTATGTGGATTCTTTGGACGCTCAACATGAAAACCCTTGTGTATTAATTATTGCAGACTCCAAAAATCAGCAAACGGCACTTCGTTTAAAGGAACAATTCCCTTTAGCAGAATTATTACCCCCAGACGAAAAATTCGGCTTTGTAAAGCCTGACGTAGTGGACTCATTATTGACACCAACAAGACCAAATTGGGTCTTTTTGGAAACCGAAAATTTAAATTTGGTTACCAGTATGACTTCAATGCTGAATGCCCAATCTTCTGAAGAACGAAAGGTACAATTGTTAACGCATTTCCGTTCACCAGCCTATGACGATAAAAACATTTTACAAGCTCATTTGGGTAATATTAACTTTTCATATCCCAACCATTTTTTAGAAAAACGAGATAGCTTACGTCTTAAGTTTGACTCATCATTTAAAGATCGTTTTGGAAAGGGCCCCAACAGGACTGCGGTCAAGGGCTTTGATGTTATGGTGGATACTTCTCTTCGTATAGCTATCAAAAGAAATCTGATAGATGGCTTAAAGCTAGGTATTTCAGACCAGCTTCAATACCGATTTGATTACCAACCTAATCCAAATGGTGGTTATCGTAATACCGCCGCTTATATGGTTCAACATAAGGGCTTTGAAACAATTGAAATAGTAACTTCAAAGTCACAAGTAGATTCCTTGCATGTTAGGTAGTTTATTCTTTGTATTTTTGCCATTTATAATGAATAAGATTTATGCCTAAAGCCAAATACGTTTTTGTTACAGGAGGCGTTTCCTCATCACTTGGAAAAGGTATTATTTCTGCATCACTAGCCAACTTACTTCAGGCGCGTGGCCTCAAAGCTACCATTCAAAAGTTTGATCCTTACATTAATGTTGACCCAGGAACTTTAAATCCATATGAGCATGGAGAGTGTTTTGTCACAGACGATGGTGCTGAAACCGATTTAGACCTTGGACACTATGAACGTTTTTTAAATGTACGTACTTCTCAAGCCAATAATGTAACCACTGGACGTATCTACCAAAGTGTTATTCAAAAAGAACGCCGTGGTGAGTTTTTAGGTAAAACAGTTCAAGTTATACCACACATAACTAATGAAATCAAAGATCGCATGCAACAGCTTGGTAAAACGGGTGATTATGATGTGGTTATAACTGAAATAGGCGGTACAGTAGGGGATATTGAATCTTTACCATATATAGAAGCTGTACGCCAATTGCGATGGGAAATGGGACGTGAAAATTGCATTGTTATTCACCTTACATTAGTACCATACCTTTCAGCAGCAGCCGAATTAAAAACAAAACCCACCCAACACTCTGTAAAAACCTTGATGGAAAGCGGAATCAATGCTGATATTTTAGTTTGTCGCACCGAGTATGAGCTTTCCGAAAGTATACGTGCCAAAATTGCCTTGTTCTGTAATGTAAAGCCCGAAGCGGTTATCCAATCTATAGACGCTAAAACAATATACGATGTACCTTTATTGATGCATAAAGAAGGCTTGGATCGTGTTGTATTGGAAACGTTGGCATTGCCTGACAATTTAGAGCCTGATTTATCGAGATGGAAAGCATTTTTATTTAGACATAAAAACCCCAAAAACCATATACGTGTGGGCTTGGTGGGTAAATATGTGGAGTTACAAGATTCATATAAATCCATTTTGGAAGCTTTTATTCACGCAGGTGCTGCTAATGAAGTAAAAGTAGAGGTCGTTTCTATACATTCAGAACAACTTAGTGTTGACAACTGTGAAGTACAACTCAAAGGCCTACACGGTCTGTTGGTTGCTCCGGGCTTTGGATCAAGAGGAATTGAAGGTAAAATAAGCGCCATAAAGTATGTACGTGAAAACAACATTCCATTTTTTGGAATTTGTTTGGGTATGCAAATGGCCGTAATTGAATATGCACGTAATGTCTTGGGGCTAGCATTTGCAAATTCTACTGAAATGGATGAAGACACCCCACATCCTGTCATTAGTCTAATGGATGAACAGAAAAATGTGGAAAACAAAGGTGGAACCATGCGTCTCGGTGCTTGGGATTGTTCGCTTACGGCTGGTAGTTGTGCGCACGGCATATACAAAACTGATGATATCAGCGAACGTCATCGCCACAGATATGAATTAAACAACTCCTATTTGGGTGATTTATCCAAAAATGGTCTTAAAGCTACAGGCATTAATCCGAAAACGGGCTTAGCAGAGATAGTTGAAATTGATGCGCACCCTTGGTTTGTTGGTGTGCAATACCACCCAGAATACAAAAGTACAGTTCTTGAGCCGCATCCGCTTTTTACAGCTTTTGTGGAAGCTTGTAACAACTACGCAAATAAAAAAATAAATTAATATGGAAGATCGGCGCATAGACCCTTTACAAATCATAGGAATGATGCTTATTTTTGGTATATTTATGTGGATGATGTACAATCAGCCTGTCCCAGATTTGGATACGACAGATCCTGCTACTACATTATCAGTAGAACAACAGTATCAATTACAAACGACCGCTACAGATTCACCCAAACAAGAAATTTTATTAGATGTATCAACTATTGGTGTTATTGCCGATACCATAAATCTTCAAAATAATGTGTTGTCTATTGGCATTTCTACAAAAGGGGGTGTGATGACACAGGTTGCCCTAAATGAATTGGTTAATTACCAAGAGGAGCCTTTGTATTTGATCGATAACGATAACAGCTCCTTGAATATAGCTTTTACAACAATTTCTGGTCAGTTGTTCCAGACAAAATTTATGTTGTTTACCCCTAAAGTAAATAATTCATCTGAGGGACAAGAATTGCGATTACGTGCGCCGCTTGATGCTGATGGATATATTGAATTAGTTTATACCCTGCCAAATGACGGATACCGCTTTGGTTTTGAAGTGGTTGCCGAAGGAATAGAAGGTGCTTTGGATCCATCAATTCCTGCTACCTTTTCATGGCGTATGGATGGCTTCCGTCATGCAAAAAGTGCCCAATATGAAAACCGTTATACTCAGCTTGCCTATAATCACAAATCGGATAAGTTCAGCACGCTTTCTGCTGCAGGAGACGATGACGAGAATTTGAAAAATATAGGATGGGTATCTTACCGCCAACATTTTTTTAGCAGTATTCTTATTCCAGAAAACCCATTTGAAGCGGCTACAGTTACCTCATCTACGATAACAAACGAAGAAGAAGAGGATTCAGAATTTCTTAAGGCGTTTAGTACTGAAACCACATTACCTTACAGCCGCAACCGCTTTCAAGCTAATTTTGATTGGTATATGGGTCCAACAGACTACGAAGTATTAAAAACCTATGACGAATTCCTTTATGAAAGTATTTCTTTCGGTTGGGGTCTTATTGGGTGGATAAACCGTTCTGTGTTTTACCCGTTATTTAGCTTATTGTCAGGTGTTGTTCCACAAGGGATTGCCATTATTTTATTGACCATTATCGTGCGCTTGGTGCTCTCACCAGTACTCTATAAGTCTTATGTTTCACAAGCCAAAATGCGGGTATTGCGACCAGAAATAATGGCCTTAAACGAAAAATATAAAAATGATGCCACTAAGCGTCAACAGGAGACCATGAAATTATATAGCAAAGCAGGGGCAAGCCCCATGGCAGGTTGTATACCCGCTTTAATTCAAATGCCAGTTTTCTTTGCCTTATTCTATTTCTTTCCCATCGCATATGAAATGCGTGGTAAGTCATTTTTGTGGGCAAAAGATTTATCATCCTACGATATGATTGCAGAGCTTCCGTTTAGCATCCCGTTCTATGGAGATCACGTCAGTTTATTTCCTCTCTTGGCGTCAGTAGCAATATTCATTTATACTCAGATGACTGCGGGACAGCAAATGCAACCCTCACAACCGGGTATGCCCAACATGAAGTATATCATGTATTTGATGCCTGTGATGATGTTATTTTTCTTTAATAATTATGCTAGTGGGTTTAGTTTGTATTATTTTGTTTCCAACGTCTTGATGATTGGAATAATGTTGGTAATTAAAAATTTCATTATCGATCAAGACAAAATCCATGCGCAGATTGAAGAAAACAAAAAGAAACCTAAGAAGCAAAACCGCTTTCAGCGCAAGATGTCTGAATTGATGGAAGAAGCAGAGCGTCAAAAAAAGCTTAAATAAGACATTCCACTAGGTATAATCCTAACTAACTATATCCTACTTACCTTTGTGCTATGCAAAAAAAACGTGTCATTGTTGGACTCTCTGGTGGTGTTGACTCTAGTGTTGCTGCCTACATTTTGCAGCAGCAAGGCTATGAGGTAATAGGTTTATTTATGAAAAATTGGCACGATGAATCGGTGACTATTTCTGATGATTGCCCTTGGCTGGAGGATAGTAACGATGCGATGTTAGTTGCCGAAAAACTTGGTATCCCTTTTCAAACAGTTGATTTAAGCAAGCAGTATAAAGAGCGCATTGTAGACTATATGTTTACCGAATACCAACAAGGACGTACGCCAAATCCAGATGTATTGTGCAATCGTGAAATCAAATTCGATGTGTTTTTGGATATTGCCCTTTCATTAGGTGCAGACTATGTAGCAACGGGTCATTATTGTCAAAAAGATATGCTTGGGGTATCAACAATTTACCGTCTCCTAGCGGGCGCAGATACTTATAAGGACCAGTCTTATTTTTTATGTCAGCTTAATCAATTACAACTTGCCAAAACATTATTTCCTATTGGGGGCTTACAAAAAAAAGAAGTCCGTAAAATTGCTACAGAACTTGGATTGGTAACCGCTGAAAAGCGTGATTCCCAAGGGTTATGCTTTGTAGGCAAGGTAAGTTTACCAGATTTTTTACAACAAAAACTATCCACTCAAAAAGGAGATATTATACAAGTTGCAGCTTCGCATTCTATGTATGCTCAACCACCAGAAAATACTCCTGAAAGTTTGGCGAAGAAGTTTGAATATACTGCCGAAGATGGTAAAATAATAGGCACACACAATGGCGCTCATTTTTTTACAGTTGGTCAGCGTAAGGGCTTAGCGGTTGGCGGGACCATGCAACCCCTGTATGTCTTAGCAACAGATGTGAAAAAAAATAGTATTTACGTGGGGGAAGGCAAAGACCATCCAGGTTTATACCGCACTGCTTTGTGGATGGATCAAGCAGATGTGCATTGGATTCGCCCCGACTTACAAAATGATCAACCGTTAGCTGTGCAGGCACGAATACGTTACCGACAGCCTTTAGCAAAAGCAACACTTCATCCGACATCAGCTGGGATTTACCTTGTTTTTGATAAATCTCAATCGGCGATAGCAGCTGGACAGTTTGCGGCTTGGTACCTAAATAATGAGCTGATCGGATCTGGTGTGATTGGTTAGCGGAGGTTATTTAATATATACTTTATCTAACCCCATAGCAAAATAGATAGCCTTGTTTATTTTAATTTTTGATTCTGATCTTAGAATTAAGTATGGTTATCTTATTTCGCCAAAAGGCAAATGTATTGTTGTGGATTTAGATAGAATTTTTTCGATTTAGCTTAAGAAAAATATTTCTTTATAAAATGGAAAATGATGTATTTACAACATTAACAGCCAATAACGAGTGTTTAAAGTATTTTTTCACATAATATAAAAACACAGTCTTACGCTAATTTCAAGCTTTTTAAAGCAACACGGTAACCAATAATTAGAGTAATGCTAAAGAACAAATCACCAACAATAGAATACCCAAAAAATGGGATGGCTAAAGTAAAGCAAGTAGTAAAGCCTTCGGCGGTAAGTGGATAGTGCATAAACCATACTGCGAGGTTGGTTATCACAAAGAATAACAAACTACTCAGAAGCACAGAACTTATATTCATTTTTTTTAATGAGAACCCCAATACTGTAACCCCCACAAAAGCTAAATAGACAAAGGGAGTAATCATTGAAAATCCCAAGAAAATATCCGTAAATAACATAGTTAATATGGGCGTGATAATAGCCCAGTGCTTTCGATTAAAGTGGGTGCCGGCAAAGAGCGCCACAGCGGTTATGGGTGCAACATTTGGTGGATGTGGGAGTAAACGAACTAATACAGCTACAATAATAAAGCTAATAAGTACAGTTTCTTTCTTACTAAAGGGCATGATTTTTTTAAAAAACAAATGTACATATTTTTCAATAGTCCCCTTTATTTCTATTTTTTAAACCTTAACTTTACAGCAGCTTTTGGGTTCTTCCGTGTGCGAAGATGAAAAGGGAAAAAGGTTTAAGGCCTTTGCTGTTCCCGCAACTGTAAGTACTTTAATACTCAATGCTCAACCACTGTCCGTTTTGCTGTATGGGAAGGTTTATTGAGTTGTACAAGCCAGGAGACCTGCCAAAGAGATTCATGCTGTGCGTGCTCGGGATAAGCATTATCGGTTCATTATGTATAACAACTTAAACATGCGATATTTAATAGCAGCAATGCTATGTATAGGAGCCGTCCATGCTCAAGATCAATTGGACGAAGTAGTAGTTTCGGATACGCGTATTCCGAAACCTAGAAAAAACAGCGGCAAAGCCGTTGTGCACATCAGCGAAGCGGAGATAGCTAAAAACAAAGGCATATCGCTAGCGCAATTACTCAATCAATATGCCGGAATATATATATCGGGCGCCCAACTGCACCCTGGACAAAACCTGTCCTATTTTATTCGTGGCGGTAATAACCGTCAGGTGCTTATCCGCATTGATGGGGTGATGGTCAGTGACCCTTCTCAAATCGAATCGGATTTTGATTTGCGCCTCGTAGCTTTAGACCAAATCGCTACCATTGAAGTGGTAAAGGGTGCTTCGAGTAGCCTGTATGGCAGTGGGGCAGCCACCGCCATTATAGACATTACTACCAAAAAGGCATTAACACAAAAAACGAATCTTACGTTTGCCCAAGAGTGGGGTACCCAAAATACATTTGATCAAAAATTAGGTAAGCTTTCTGACGTGACCAAGCAGTTTTTGGAGGTACAGCATCAACTAGGCGATGTGGCCCTTTCCGGCTCTGTGCAACGAATAGCCTCTGATGGGATGTCGTCTGTGGCAGGTACAGAAACCGATCCGGTTGAAAAAGAAAACATACAGTTCAGTGTTCAAAGTCAGTACAGCAGCCCTTGGGCATGGTCGGCATATTTGCAACGAGATCTATTTGACGCTAACTTTGACAGCACTTTTCCTAGTTTTTCCGATGCTGCGTATTCATTTGTCAGCAAACAACAACGGATTGGTTTTGCACCCTCCTATACTTTTGGGAAATCATCAGTGCAGGCGCAGTTTTCTTGGACAGACTCTTCACGTTCTTATGCAGACAGTTACCCGTCGGATTATTCAGCAGATATGTTTACTACGGATCTTACTTGGCATCATCGCACTTCGGACAAACTAACCATGCTTGGCGGTTTTTTTTATCAAAACATTGATTCAGATTTTAAAAACTCCTTTTCTGGGGAAAGTTACACGCACAATAACCTAGCATTTTTTGTTAGTGGGCAATGGCAACACTCCAAGGGATATGCCGTTCATGCCAGTGTGCGCAATACCATACACAGTCAATTTGGTGCCCACCAAACTTTTACGATCAACCCTTTTTATGTAAAAGGGCTTTCGCCTGGTGGCTATCTTAAGTTTTTTGGTTCTTGGGCCACATCATTTATTGCTCCATCCCAGTATAAGCTTTATAGTGGTCAATATGGCAACACGGAGCTAACGCCCGAAGAAAACCAAACTCTTGAGTTGGGAGTAGAACAAGTAAAGGATAACAGCCGCATTACCGTAGTTGTCTTCCAGCGGGAAGAGGATAATTTTGTAGATTTTGTTTCCCTCCCGAATTTTGCAGGGCAGTACCGAAACAAACTGGGAATATTTAAAGTTCGTGGAGTAGAGGTAGAGGCCAATTGGAGTTTAAAGAATTGGAACATCAACACCAATTACTCCTTTACCGAAAAGGTAGGTCAAACTCCTTTGAGGCTGCCAAAGCATGCAGCCAACCTTGGTCTGAATTTTACAGCTCTCAAAACACAATTCGGATTACACTGGCGTTATATAGGATCACGCTATGATTTAAACCAAGCATTTGTACAAGAAAAATTAGATGACTATTTCTTGGTAGATGCACGTATTGCCTTTCCAGATTTTATTGGGAATACCACTGCCAGCTTGGCTGTAACCAATATTTTTGATGTGGAATACACCGAAATAGTTGGCTTTACCACATTGGGGCGTAATCTAAACTTATCACTACTTTATGCCTTTTAGTCTTTAGGAAAATAAATTGTATGTCCGGCTTCAGTTTGAAGTTCAACAAGTGATGAGTGTAATCTATTGTATCTTGTCGATGTACCCCCTGTAGCTTGCCCTCTTATGTATTCCAGTGCTTTTTTTAGCAAAGGCTCTTCGGCATCACCTAGGACGCCCAAATTAGTTAGGTTTTCTGGAATGGAAATATTGGGCAATAAGCCTTCTGAATAGTCTCCCACCCCTTCGCTATTGTAGTATTTAAAGGTGATGGGTAACACAAGATAATTGTGGTTGGGATTTATGGTTCTATTGCTGTCAATATAATCGTAAAAAGGATTTGAACCTACGTCTTTTCCTTCAGTTTTATCCCCAATTTGAACAACATTCAAATAAGGTTTCAAACCATTGATGGTCATTTCACTTGCAGAAGCTGAACTTTGTGTGGTTAAGAAAAACACCCTTGATAAGCCCAGGTTGATATTCGAATTGGTGATTTTAACATCTTGATTTTCAGAACTTAATTTTTCATTAAAGACGAGTTTTCCAAATACTTTATTGGCATGTTGCCCCGCAATAAGTCCACCCAAAAGTTGAGCAGTTGCTACAGATCCCCCTCTGTTGTAGCGCAAGTCCACTACAAGCTCATCTATTTGTTCCTCGGCAAAATTGGCAAAGGCAATTCTTAGAGCTTCGTCTTGAGAAGTGACGAAGCTGTTATACATCAGATATCCAACTTTTTTGCCGCTGTTTTGAATCACTTTAGATAAATGAACACTTTGTTCTGTTTGCTGACTGTTAGTCATGTTAATACTGATACCTGTTTTTGTGATCGTGTTATTGTTGATGGTGGCTAAATCAATGGTGTAGCTAGCGGCATTGCTAAATAACAATTCTCGATAGTTGAAAGTGGTGAGTTGGTTGCCGTTAACGTCTGTAAATATATCGCCACGTTTGATACCTTTTATTTCAGCATCTGAGCCACTAATTACATATTGGACATAAGCGAAAATATCTGAACTATTTTGTGAAAAGCGAACCAAGCCAAAGTTCATTCCGTTGCTCAACGATATGCCTTTCATGTTGTTTTCAAAAGCCTTGTAATCATTGATAAGTACACTGTATCTATCTTGTTCGTATTGCAATCCTTCAAATAAGGACACTGGTCCATCAAAAGATTGCAGAAAGGCAGTGTATTCTTTGTCGTCCGTAAATTTGTTGTCGGCAAGGTCAGGAACATCTTTTTGCCAATAATAGGCGAAATTCATCACTTTATAAATAAAATCTTCTACCTCAAGATTTTCTGTAGGAGCAACCACAATGGTATCGTCAATATCGTCTTTGCAGCCAAAAAAGAAGATAACAACCAAGAGCAGAATAAATTTTTTCATAGGTTTGATTAAATAGGAAAACTAAATTAGTAAAAATAAACTTTCCTAATTTGTAACAAGGTGTTGTCAAACTCGTTAAGTATGAAAGATCATTAAATCTTCGATCCGAAATATGGATGAAAAAACTTTATTAAAGCGGATCTTAACTGTACAAGACAGTATGTTTCGTTTAGCAAAGAGGTTGTTGACATCCACCGAAGAGGCTGAAGATGCAGTTCAAGAAGTAATAACAAAATTGTGGGTAAACATTTCAGAGATGGCAACAATAACGAATATTGAAGGCTACACCATGACCATGACTAAAAACTATTGTTTGGACAGGTTAAAGTCAAAACAAGCCTCACAATTGCGCTTGGCGCACTATCATCACGATAAGGCAAATACCTCCCTTGATAAACAAATTGATGCACGTGACGCTGTTTCTAAACTGATGGTCTTTATGGAGGACCTTTCAAAACAACAACAACTTGTTTTACAATTACGGGATATTGAGCAATACGATTTTAAGACCATTGCGCAAATAACCAAACTATCGGAAGGCGCAGTACGCGTAGCGCTTTCACGAGCACGAAAAAAAATCAAAGCACAACTCATTAAAGCACACAATCATGGAATTGAAACAGGTTCATAAATACTTAGACTTGTATTTTGAGGGACAGGCGACAATCGAACAAGAGGCAATCCTCATGGATTATTTTACGCAACCGGTAATTGATGTAAAGCTTGCGCAATTCAAGCCCTATTTTGAGGCAATTACTGGTGAGCGTAAGGAAACCTACAATGGGCAATTGCCCGTGAAGCCGTCTTCCAAAAACAATTGGCGTAGGGCTGTAGCCATAGCTGCAGTAGCTGTTTTCGGATTTTTTATTACTCAAATAAACGATACACAAGTAATTCAACCTACCACCGAAGAACTTGTATTTGAAGAATTTAAGGCACATATGTATTTCGTGTCTCAAAAACTAAACAAAGGCCATGAAGGTTTGGCCCATATGGAAACCTTCAATCAAACGGCTAACAAATTTATAAAGACAGATTAACATGAAAAAGAATATCCTTATAATAGCCCTTATAACAGCTGGGTTTAGCTGGGGGCAAGACGTTTTCGAGAAATACGAATATGATGACAGTGTCAGTTATTTTTCGATCAGTCCAAAAATGTTCCAAATGCTTGCCAAACTAAGTATAGAAACAAACGATCCAGAAGCGGATAAATTCATAAAGTTGGTAGAGGAAATCGAAAGCTTTAAGGTCATTACCACAGAGAGTGAAGACATAGCTAAAGACATCCGAATTTGGGTGGATAAACACATTAAGACCCAGAATTTAGAAGAGCTGATGCGTGTACGTGACAAAGGAGCAAATGTTAATTTCTACGTCAAATCAACAAAAAACGACGACAGGGTTAAAAAGCTGCTTATGTTCGTAACTGACATAAACGGGGACCAAATAAAACTTGGCGATCGTAATCCGGAAACCGTATTGCTGTACCTAAGCGGCGACATTGATCTAACCCAAATTTCCAAGCTTGTCAATGAGATGAATCTTCCCGGTGGTCAGCAATTGGGAAAACTAAATTAGAAATAAGATGAAAAAACTATTGATTTTTACCGTCGTGGTGGCCTTTGTGGGCTGCTCCAAAACCCAAAGTATTCAAGAGTATTATGTCGCTAAATCTGAGGACCTCAATTTTCTTGTCATTGATATTCCTACTTCCGTTTTGGGTATCAATAATGAGGTCTTGAATCAGAAGGAGCAAGCGGCTTTAGATTCTTTTCAAAAACTCAATGTATTGATGTTTCGCAAAACGGCGGCAAATGCCGACCAGTTCCCTGAGGAGTTAAAAGCAATACTTCAGATTATTGATGGAGAACAATTTGAATCTTTAATGACCTTAAACGATCGCCAATTTTCCGGAAAATTACTACTTGAAGGCAGCGTGGAAAGTCCCGATGAGATTGTATTTTTCGGTTCCGCTTCTGATAAAGGATTTTTGTTGGCTCGTCTAATAGGCAGCAAAATGCGAGTTGAAAAGGCGATTGTACTTGCCAAAGCTCTTGAACGTCAAGGGGTGCTAGAAAACACTGTTGAGGTCTTAGATCAAATGCTCTAAATACCTGTATAATTTTCTGGTCGCAACGCACCTAATTCTTCTTTTACTTCAATTGATACATCTAAGGTTTCGATAAACGTACGAATTGATGCTTCGTCAATACTTGTATTGGTACGCGTCAGTGCCTTTAGTGCCTCATACGGCTTTGGATATCCCTCACGGCGCAAAATGGTCTGAATGGCCTCTGCGAGTACTGCCCAGTTGTTGTCGAGGTCT
>PAAD01000012.1 GCA_002698745.1 Flavobacteriaceae bacterium | reverse complement strand
CAGCTTCCTCAGCAACAGGCTCAGATGCGGCTTCTTCAGCAGGTGCTTCGGGTGCAGCTTCCTCAGCAACAGGCTCAGATGCGGCTTCTTCGGCAACAGCCTCGGGGGCAGCTTCTTCAGCAATAGGTTCAGATGCGGCTTCCTCAGCAACAGCATCAGATGCAGCCTGTTCAGCAGCAGCCTCTTTCTCTGCCATTGCAGCTTCGGCATCAGCCTTACGTTTTTCGCTAACTTCTTTTTCAGCAGCTAAAATTTTGGCTTTTTTGTCGGCTTTAGCTTTGGAAATTTTTTCAATATTAATTGTGTTGCGTGATGCTTTTTCAGCCAACCATGCTTCGAATTTTGTTTCAACCTCTTCTTCTTTAAGCGCACCTTTGTGAACACCATTAATCAGGTGGTTTTTCAACATAGCACCTACTTCAGAAAGTAAGTTACGAGCTGTGTCTGTTGGTTGTGCTCCATTTTGAAGCCAATTAACAGCGTTGTCGACATCGATTTTCAATGTTGCTGGGTTAGTGTTGGGATTGTAAGTACCTATTTTTTCTAGGTAGCGACCATCTCTCTTAGAACGTGCATCTGCTACAACTACCCAGTAGAAAGGTTTTCCCTTTTTGCCGTGTCTTTGAAGACGAATTTTTACTGACATATCAAATTAAATTTTTGGGTGCAAAACCCTTGTTATTAATGCGTGGCAAATCTACACTATTTTTTGATTTTACCAAACGTTAATAACTTCACATTCAATAGCGTATATTTTACATACTAACTTCACTAAATTAGTTGGCTAATCCATTAACATGTTTTTAGTTTTTGATACTGAGACCACAGGTTTACCGAAACTCTGGGATGCGCCTATTTCAGATCATGAAAATTGGCCGCGATGTATTCAAATTGCGTGGCAACTACACGATGGCTTTGGCAACTGTATCGAACACAAGGATTTTACTGTTACTCCTGATGGCTTCGATATTCCTTATGAGTCAGAACAGATACATGGAATTAGTACAGCGTTAGCTACAAAAGAAGGCAGTGCTATAAATGCAATTTTAGCAGACTTTACCGTTGCACTGGCCAAATCAAAATACATTATTGGTCACAATGTGAAGTTTGATGTCAATATTATTGGTGCAGAGCTAGACCGCTTAGGCCTGGATACTTCCATTACCAAAACCCCAATTTTAGATACTTGTACAGAGCATACAGCTGCGCTATGTCAAATACCTGGTGGCAGAGGGGGAAGATTTAAACTGCCAACCCTTTCAGAACTTTACAAACAGTTATTTAATGACAGCTTTGACCAAGTTCACAATGCCACTGCAGATGTAGAGGCTACAGCACGTACGTTTTTCGAGTTGCTGCGTCAAAACAAATTTCCTGTAAGCCAAATCACAAATGGCGAACTCCTTGTGTCAAGGCTAAATGAAACCTTTAAAAAATCTGTCCCGTTAATAGGTTTATCGCATACCAATCTAAAGGCAGCATCAGCAAAATTAATTCAAGACATGCAAGCTCCTGATTCTCCAGCAGCTGCACTTACTAAAACTGCGCCTAACACTCCTTTTGCACATTTGCATACACTTTCGCAATTTACGGTCTTGCAATCGACTATTAGGGTAAAAGAACTAGCTGAAACAGCAGACCAAATGGGGATGCCTGCAGTAGCATTAACAGACTTAGGTAATTTAATGGGTGCATTCCATTTTGTAAAATCTGTTAAACAAGTAAATGCCAAGCGCGCTGAAGATGACGATAGACCGCCGCTTAAACCCATAGTAGGAATTACACTAAATGTTTGTGAAGATCACTTAGACCGAAGTCGCAGGGATAATGGTTACCAAATCGTTTTTCTTGCCAAAAATAAAGCAGGTTACCAAAACCTATCCAAACTATCGTCCTTGGCTTACACCAAAGGCTTCTATTATGTGCCTCGTATTGATAGAAAATTAATAAAGCAATACAAAGACAACCTCATTGTACTTACCGGAAATATTTATGGTGAAGTGTCTTCTAAATTACTCAACGTAGGAGAAAACCAGGCAGAGGAGGCGCTGTTGTGGTGGAAAGAACAGTTTCAAGAAGATCTATACATTGAGATCATGCGCCACAAACAGGAGGATGAAAATCGTATCAACCCTGTGCTTATTCAGTTTTCACAAAGGCATAATGTAAAACTTGTCGCGACTAACTCTGTATTTTATATAAAGCAAGAAGAAGCCAATGCACATGATATATTACTGTGTGTTAAGGATGGAGAAAAACAATCCACTCCTATTGGTCGTGGTCGTGGTTACAGGTATGGACTTCCAAACCAAGAATATTATTTTAAGACATCAGCACAGATGCAAGAATTGTTTGCCGATGTGCCACAAGCATTGGAAAGCATAGCCGAAATATTAGATAAAATAACTGCTTTTGATTTGGTACGAGAAGTATTGCTTCCAAAATTTGATATTCCTGATGCATTTCAATCTGCTGAGGATGCCTCCGATGGGGGGAAGCGGGGCGAAAATGCCTACCTTCGCCACATCACATATTTAGGGGCTAAGACCCGGTATGGTTCTTTAAATGATGAGCTTACAGAACGTATTGATTTTGAATTAAGCGTTATTAAAAACACAGGATATCCAGGTTACTTTTTAATTGTAGAAGATTTTATTGCCGCGGCAAGAGAAATGGATGTATCGGTTGGACCAGGACGTGGATCTGCAGCAGGCTCCGTGGTTGCATACTGCCTTAAGATTACTAATATTGACCCGATTAAGTACGACTTACTTTTTGAGCGTTTCCTAAATCCTGACCGAGTAAGCTTGCCTGATATTGATATTGATTTTGACGACGAAGGAAGATCAAAAGTTATTGATTATGTAATTGAAAAGTACGGGTCAAACCAAGTCGCTCAAATCATTACATATGGTACTATGGCAGCCAAATCTTCTATCCGGGATACAGCACGGGTGTTGGACTTGTCGTTGGGTGATGCAGATCGGGTGGCCAAGCTGGTTCCAAATATGAAGTTGAAGAAAATTTTTAATCTTGAAGACAAGGAATTAAAAGAAGCCTTGCGATCTGATGAGTTTGCTCGTGTAGCCCAATTAAAATCCATCGCTGAAGGAAACGACTTAGAGGCTGAGACACTCAAGCAGGCCCAAATACTTGAGGGTTCATTGCGTAATACTGGAACACATGCATGCGGTGTAATTATTACTCCTGACGATATTACAGAGTTTGTTCCTATTGCTACCGCTAAGGACTCCGATTTGTTTGTTACTCAGTTTGACAATTCTGTTGTGGAGGATGCAGGGCTACTGAAAATGGACTTTTTGGGGCTGAAGACACTTACGCTTATAAAAGACACGGTAAAAATTGTCAAATACCAACGTAATATTGAGCTCAAACCTGACGAATTTCTACTTGATGATGGCCCCACTTACACTTTATTTCAACGCGGTGAAACGATTGGTATTTTTCAGTATGAAAGTGCAGGGATGCAAAAATACCTTCGCGATTTAAAACCGAATGTGTTTGAGGATCTGATTGCCATGAATGCCTTATACCGGCCAGGTCCGCTTGAATACATACCGAGTTTTATACGTAGAAAAAATGGTGTAGAAGAAATCTCTTATGATTTACCAGAAATGGAGCAACACCTCAAACAGACATATGGAATTACTGTATATCAGGAACAAGTGATGCAATTATCTCAAGCATTAGCAGGTTTCACCAAAGGGGAAGCCGATGTATTACGCAAGGCAATGGGGAAAAAGATTTTCGCCTTACTTCAACAGTTAAAGCCAAAGTTTCTTGACGGCGGTGAAGAACTTGGACACCCAAGAGAGGTCCTAGAAAAAATATGGAAGGACTGGGAGGCTTTTGCCTCCTATGCCTTTAATAAATCTCACTCCACTTGTTATGCTTGGATTGCCTATCAAACGGCTTATTTGAAAGCAAACTATCCTGCAGAGTATATGGCAGCAGTATTGTCAAATAATATGAATGATATCAAGCAGGTTAGCTTCTTTATGGAGGAGTGTCGAAGGATGGGTATTTTGGTTCTTGGTCCTGACGTAAATGAATCGTTTTATAAGTTTACGGTAAACAACAAAGGTGCTATCCGTTTTGGTATGGGAGCTGTTAAGGGTGTTGGCAGAGGTGCAGTTGAGACCATTGTTGAGCACCGTAAGGTTAAGCCTTATAAATCTATTTTTGATTTAACACAACGCATTGATCTACGATCAGCTAACAAAAAATCGTTTGAAAGCTTGATACTAGCAGGTGGTTTAGATTCATTGTCTGATGCATCTCGTTCCCAGTATTTTCATCACAATGGAGATGGTGTGACTTTTGTTGAAAAGGCTCTTAAATTCGGAGCCCAACATCAAGAAAATGAACAATCCTCACAAGTTAGTTTGTTTGGTGCTGACGCCGAAGTGACAATAGCCACACCTGAATTACCTAACTGTGAGCCATGGACAGCACTCAAGGAATTAAAGCAAGAAAAAGAAGTGGTAGGAATTTACATTTCAGCCCACCCACTTGATGATTTTGCGCCGGCTATGAAACATTTTTGTAATGCCAAACTTGGGGTGTTCAATGATATGGATGCTTTGGTAAATAGGGAGTTGAGTTTTGGTGGTATGGTTGGAGAGGTAGACCACCGAGTATCAAAAAATGGAAAAGGCTGGGCAATATTTGGATTAGAAGACTTTGAAGACTCTTATCAATTTAAAATATTTGGAGAGGAGTACCTAAAGTATCGGCACTTTTTGGTTGAGGACAATTTTATCCACGTCAAAGCTTCTGTTAGAGAAGGATGGTTGAAACGTGAAACCGGGAAAAGAGGTGCCCCTAGAATGCAGTTCAATGCTTTTCAGCTCCTTCAGGATACCTTAACAACTAGCACACACAAAATAACTCTCAAATTGGATGTGACTCAGGCAGACGAAAAGTTGGCTTCCTTTTTATATGAGCTTTTTAAAAAGCACAAGGGTGATCACAAAGTAGATATGACATTCTATGAAACTGAAGATGAGATTAAGTTGCATACCACGAGCCGCAAACTTAAAGTGCATGTTGGCGGTGAGTTGTTAGAAGCCTTGGATGGATACCCTATTGTTTATAAGCTGAATTAATTTTGAATATGTAAATATACCAATATTGACTGCTGATGCATTATTCTGTAGACATGTAAAAAAACAATGTACATTTGAATATAATTAAATAATTATTTTATGGCACTAGAAATCACAGATGCATCATTTGAAGAAGTTGTTTTAAAATCTAGTCAACCTGTGTTGGTTGATTTTTGGGCAGAGTGGTGTGGTCCTTGCCGCATGGTAGGCCCCATTATTGATGAACTAAGTAACGAATACGAAGGTAAAGCTGTTGTTGGAAAAGTAAACGTTGACAACAACCAAGAGTTCGCTGCCAAATTTGGGGTAAGGAACATACCGACGGTACTTTTATTTAAAAACGGTGAACTTGTTGAACGTAAGGTAGGTGTTTCACCGAAGGCTGTATATGCCACTGCAATTGACCAACAGTTATAGCCAATACCTTTTTACTTTTGTGTATCCGAAAATGCGTGTATATTTGCACGCACCAAAAGATGGTCTGGTAGTTCAGTTGGTTAGAATACATGCCTGTCACGCATGGGGTCGCGGGTTCGAGTCCCGTCCAGACCGCAAAGCTTAAAAGCTTTTAATATTAACGTGTTGTGTTGCTTGCAAACAGTTGTTTGCAAGAGGTTCGTAGTAGAACCCATGAGAAGCTTTCCTTTATTGGAGGGCTTTTTTGTTTACAAGTGGTTTTATAAATGCTGTGTATTACTTCCCTGTTGTTCAAACTCAAATATTTTAAGCTTAAAAAAGGAAGCTGATGCAAGAATGTGGTCAAAAATATCAGCCGATATATCTTCATGGTTTTTCCATACTTTATCATGTGTAAAGGCATAGACTTCTAGTGGTATCCCATGCGGTGTTGGTGCCAATTGACGACACATTACTGTTAGATTTTGATTGATGTTGGGGTGTTGAGACAAATATGTTTGAATGTAAGATCTGAATAATCCTAAGTTGGTTAGATTTCTACCATTTAACGGAACTGATGTATTTGCTTCTGTATTTCTATTATAAACTTCAATTTCGTTTTTTTTGTTTTTGACAAAGTTTTTAAACCGGTCTAGTTGGGATATGCTATCTAAATCTTTAGCACTCAAGAAACTAATAGAGGAGGCTCTTATAAATAAAGGTCGCTTGATACGGCGCCCATCAGATTCGCTCATCCCACGCCAGTTTTTGATGGAACTTGAAAGTAATTTATAGGTAGGAACCGTTGTAATAGTGTTATCAAAATTTCGCACCTTAATGGTAGAGAGATTTATTTCAATAACGTCTCCATCAGCTCCATACGACTCCATAGTAATCCAATCTCCAATGCGTACCAAATCATTTGCGCTAATTTGAATGCTGGCAACAAAGCCCAAAATGGTGTCCTTGAAGACTAATAAAATAACTGCTGAAATAGCTCCTAAACCGGTGAAGAAATATATGAGTTCTTTACCAGAAAGTATCGAAAGTCCCAGCAGAATACCAATCCCCCACAGGAAAATCATTACTACTTGAATATAGCTGTCAATGGGTTTGTCTTTAAATTGTTTCTGCTCTTGTAGCTTTTGCCTGAGGGATTTTAATAGACTTCTTATAATTAGAATGGCAATAAGCACCGCATAAACATCTACAATGGCTGTAATCCACATTCCAACCTTTTCGTTCCCATTACTCCAGAATGGTATTACAGCGTGGAGGAAGAAATATGGTACAAAGCGAGATATGTTTTTGGGAAACTTATTTTCGATTAACGCATCATCTATTGTGGTTTTTGTTGCACCTGATATTTTATTAGAGACATCGACTAGAATAAAACGAGCAATGATGCGTAAAATCCAAGAAATAAAAAGGATTACAATCGTAATGGCTGTAAAATCAGCCCACCAAGCCCATGTTTTGGACCAATTATTAATTATAAGAAAGTCATAAATTGGATGCATTTGGCTAAATTATAGATAAATTTATAAACAAATTTTATTATTTAGACTCGCCTACAAAAAAACCCGCACTTCGAAAAATGCGGGTGTCAAAACAATAACCAATAAAAATGTTACGACATTACTAATATTTAATCACACGAACCATGCCAAACTCGCTCTAACTTCTTTTTAGTATTTCATTTTTTTGGTCATAAGGTTTATTATTTACTTTATAATTGATTTGAGATCATGTTATTATTAACCTATGAGCGATTGGTAGGTCAAGCATGTTTTGTAACCTTTGTGTGCAAAATAGTCTGGAGTATTAGCACCTCCACAAGCCAAAATAAAATCACCACCCCACGCACCTAAGCTCTTGATGGTTCCTGGATAATCATTGAATAAACGTTTTTGAATGGGCGTTGCATTAATCAAACTAGCAATAATTGCTTCGTGTTGCGTCATCAATTCTTGAAAATCCATTAATATTAGATTCGATATAAAAGATTGCGTTAGCCCACTTATTATTTTCATTTTTTGTGGAGTGAGCACACCGTTGTCAAAGGCGACAACTGCCTGTTGGCTGTCTTGCTTTTGGTTGAGATGAACAAAAAATAATTGGTCTTTAAAACAGGGATTAAAATCAACCGCAGTAATGGTTGGATGAATCGCATTTGTGCGTTCATACAAAAGTGCTCCATCAGCTGTTGCACAGGCAATATCATATCCACTTCCACCAAAAACTTTTTGAAGGAGTACATAAGGATTCACTTCAGACCATTGGGCCAATAGCGAGACTAACGTTGAAGAACTTCCCAGCCCCCAACTGCGATTAAACTCGAGAGAACTCACAAACAACAGCCCATTGGTATCTGCCAAAAGCGTTGGATTTACTTCGTTGATTACTAGAAAGAGTTGCTGTAAACGCTCCCCAATAGCATCATTTTGTTGTTGTGGAGCAAAAGTTTTTTTGTCAAAGCTATTTTCATACCACAGCTGTCCATTGGCGTCAACGCTTTTCCATGTAATTATACCGGATGTAGTTTGGGTAATTTCGAGTGATTGCCCTAATTTGGTGGGTAGTGCAAGTGCCTTGGCCCCCCCCAAAACGGCATATTCTGCAGTAAGCAATAATTTTCCTTTGGCGTAAAACTTCATGTGTTGCGGAGTTTTGCCAGCAAGTCAGCAACCCTATGATGGGAAACGGTATTGTCTTTAAAGTGTATTATTGCTGCTTTTTTTTCTGATTCCGTTGCTTGGTGCTGGTTTAGTATATTCAAGAGGTGCATTTTCATATGCCCTTGTTGGATGCCAGTGGTAACCAAACTTTTTATCGCTGCAAAATTCTGTGCCAATCCCGCTACCGCAACAATCTGCATCAGCTCTTTTGCATTGGGTGTTCCCATGAGCTCATGACACCAACGCACCAAAGGGTGTAGCTTGATCAATCCACCAACAGTACCTAATGCCAATGGCACACTAATTGAAAATCTAAAAATACCATCTTTGATTTCCGCCTTAGAAAGACTACGGTATTGCCCACTTGCTGCTGCATGGGCATGTATGCCTGCGGCCACTGCCCTAAGGTCATTTCCACTAGCCATTACGACGGCATCTATACCATTCATGATGCCTTTGTTGTGGGTCACCGCTCGTAAGGGTTCTACTTCTGCAATCCTTACGGCTTGCACAAACTTCTCGGCAAAGAGTTTGCTATCCTCATTAGTTGATAAAAGTTCATTTACTGGACAACTAACAGCCGCCTCAACCATGCAGCTGGGTACATAGTTTGACAATATGCTCATGACTACCTCAATGGCTTTTTCTTTCTCAGAAAAGTCAGGCTGTTTTGCAGCCAATGCTTTCAGTTGGGTAGCCAGTTGTTCTAAACAGGAATTGATGAAGTTTGCTCCCATCGCATCTTGGGTTTCGAAACGCACATCCAGTTGGTAATAATCTGCTATAGCATCGGTTTTGTTAACCAAGCTAAGTGCTGTAATACCCCCACCACGCCTGCGCATATTACGCGTAATTTCATATGTTGATGCTAAAAGAGAGGCTTTATGCTGCTCGAAAAAATGGTACAGTTTTTTGGAGTCACCACGATATATGAAGTGAACATGTCCAACTTTTTCGGTACCTATGATTGTTGCTTTAAAACCGCCTTTGGTACTCCAAAATTTGGCGGCGTTGGATGCTGCTGCAACCACGGAGCTTTCTTCAATCGCCATGGGGATGGTAAGAATAGTGTCATTAATATTAAAATTTGGTGCCACACCAAGCGGCATATAAAAATTGGTTAAGGCATTTTCTGTAAACTCATCATGAAGGGTTTGCAGTTCTTTGTCGCTGTGGTTGTAGTTTTGTAGCACCTCCAATGCTTGGACTGGATTGTGAAACTGATCGCTGATCCAATCTAGTTTTTCAGCCTTGGTTTTTTTTGAAAACCCCGAAACGAATGCACCTTGCCCTTTTGTCATATTACAAAGATACGACTGTTGGGGAAAGTGTAACTTTATATAAAAATCATATATTAGCTATCTATCAACTTATCTTATGGAAGCACAATTTGGGGGTTCCGCCCTTAACCAAAAGACCATTTTAAACCACCCAATAGGTCTATTTGTTTTGTTTTTTACCGAGATGTGGGAGCGATTTAGCTACTACGGTATGCGCGCTATATTAGTGTTGTTTCTCACTTCTTCCATCATGAACGATGGTTGGGCATGGTCTAATGAAGATGCTTTACAGCTGTATGCGCTATACACAGGCTTAGTATATCTTACTCCCATCCTTGGCGGATTCCTTGCCGATAAATTTTTAGGATACCGCAACGCAACTGTTTTAGGCGCTCTAATAATGACATTAGGACATGCCTCAATGGCATTGGAAACTTTTACCCACTCTTTTTTCTACATTGGTTTGGTATTGTTAATTATTGGGAATGGTTTTTTTAAACCAAATATTTCTTCCATTGTAGGACAGTTATATAAAGAAGGAGATAAGCGCAAAGACGGGGGTTATACCATTTTCTACATGGGTATTAACGCTGGTGCTTTCCTGGGAATTTTGCTTTGCGGTTATATTGGTGAAAATATAGGTTGGCACTTGGGTTTTGGCTTAGCTGGTATTTTTATGTTTTTAGGTATGTTGCAGTTTTGGTATGCTCAAAAAATATTTGGTAATATTGGCTTAACTCCCAAAAAATTGGCAGAAATACAGCCAACTAGTAAAGGCCTAAACGTAAAAACAGGATTTACCAAGGTAGAGATTGACCGTTTAATTGTCGTCGTTGTTTTTTCCATATTCACGATTTTCTTTTGGTGGGCGTTTGAACAAGCCGGCGGCTCTATGACCATATTTGCAAAAGACTTTACTCAGCGTACATTGGTTGGAGACGCATCTCTTATTTTTAAGTTAGCAAACACTATTATTACGCTAGTGCCAATGGTTGTTTTAACTATAGTCCTATATGGATTGTTCAGTAAAATGCTCACTAATTTTATGCTATCCAATTTATTTTTAGGCGCAAGCTTTGTCATAATTTGGGCTATTGTTATTTGGATGATTAAACGTGAGTTTTCTGAATCAGCTACTGAAATTCCAGCCTCATGGTTTTCAGTACTGAACTCACTATACATTATATTGCTTGCTCCTTTATTTTCTAAAATATGGTCCTCTAATCTCAACCCAAGTGGACCAATAAAATTTGCTATTGGCCTTATTCTTTTGGGAATAGGGTTTGCTTTTTTAGCTTTTGGTGCCTGGGGGATTCCACTTGGAGCAGAGCAGGCTGGCGTAAGTATTATTTGGCTTATTTTGGCTTATTTGTTTCATACCATGGGAGAACTGTGTATTTCACCCGTTGGCTTGTCTTATGTTAGTAAGTTGGCTCCGGTTAAGTTAGTTGGTTTAATGTTTGGCTTTTGGTTTGTTTGTAGTGCAATCGCTAATTTCCTCGGCGGTCAAACTGGAAGTTATATTGATAAAATTTCAGAGGCCTATGGCCTATCAAACTTTTTCTTAATTTTCTTTGTAATTCCTGTTTTGGCAGGAATATTGATGATTTTATTAAAACCTATTCTTATTAAAAAAATGCATGGAATTGATTAAAGTTATTACAACCCTAATTCTACTAACATTTTCCCTTGGTCTAAATGCCCAGGTAAATTGGTATACTTTTGAGGAGGCTTTTGAAGCACAAAAAATAGATCCAAAGCCTATTATGGTGGATGCTTACACCATTTGGTGTGGTCCTTGCAAATTGTTAGATAAAAATACTTTTGGTAATAAGGATGTAAGCGACTACTTAAACGAAAACTTTTATCCTGTAAAATTTAATGCTGAAGGCAATGAAGTGGTGCGTTTTGAAGGTAAAGTTTATGATAATCCAAATTATGACCCCAAACGTGCTAAAACTCGTAATAACTCCCATAACCTAACACGCTATTTAGGTGTGTCTGGCTATCCAACCCTTGTGTTTTTCGATAAAGACGGTAACTATATTACCCCAGTGGTTGGCTATATAAACCCAAAACAAATTGAAATTTACCTTAAACTTATATATGAACAGGACTATTTGGAGTTCAAAACAGCCGAAGATTTTACGGCCTATATCAAAGCTTTCAAAAATCAGTTTAAGATATAATTAGCTTAGGCTAGATTGAAAAATTCTTGAAAAGTATACTCATGCCAAAAAAAGATATGGTAAGAGCAATGGTTATATTTTAATTGAGGATACTAAAGAATACGCAATAGTTTATTTTTTAAGCAATCTTCGGGTTTGTGCGTAGGCTTTTTTCCAGTAAGTATTTTCAATTGTTGAGATAATTACTCCACTTGAAGAAGAGGCGTGAATAAATTGAGGAATACCACTTTTGGTGCCTACTACAATACCGGCATGGGTAAGTTTACGCTTCCTTGAAGTCCTAAAAAAAATGAGATCTCCTTTTTTGGCTTTTTTGACAGATATGCGCTTGCCTTTTTTTCGCAAGGCATCAACTGTTCTAGGTATTTTAATGCCTTGTTGGAGGTAGGCATTGTAAATAAGTCCCGAGCAATCAATACCGCCTTTAGTATTTCCACCCAAAGCATAAGGTGTGCCTAAATACCCTTTCGCATAATAAACAACCCCGTCTCTGGGTTTCATTTTACTGCCTTTGCGAAAGCTTCCACAAGAAGCTATACTTAGCAACAATAGAAAAATAAACGGCTTACGCATGTGTTCGTTGTGAGATTAGTTTAGCCGCTTGATCACTAGCGCCACTTCCACCCAGCCTTTCTTTCAGCACGTTGTAAGCATCAAGTTGGGCTGTTCTTGTTGGGCCATTCAAAATTTCGAAGAGGTCTTTAGATAATTGCTTTGCATTACAATTGCGCTGCAATCGTTCAGGTATTGCCATCTGTCCTAAAATTAAATTCACAAGTGATATATAAGGCAGCTTTACAACTTGTTTTCCAATGGCGTAGCTAAAAGCACTGGTTTTGTAACATACGATTTGTGGCACTCCAAATAATGCTGTTTCTAAGGTTGCTGTTCCGCTGGCAACAAGAGCGGCATGTGAATGTGCTAACAATTTATAAGTGTCATTTTTGACAATGTTTAGCCTAATTTTTTGTCGAGAATTAAATTTTTTTCTTTGTATTGAAATCTCAAGGTTTTCAAAGAGAGCTTCGTTTAGGTGCGGTGCTACTCCAATTGCAAAACAATAATCTGGGAATTCTTTGGCCGTGTTCGACATAATACGCACCATTTTACTTACCTCTTGCTCTCTGCTTCCAGGAAGTAAAGCCACAATAGGCTTGTGTTTTGGAAGTTTGTGTGTTGCTCTAAAGGCTTCATTACTACCTGGATTAAATTGAGCAATTTCATCCAGCAGTGGATGTCCAACAAAATCAACATTCAGCCGGTGTTTGACTTCAAAAAAGGTCTTTTCAAAGGGGAGTATTACGTACAGATAGTCAATAACCCTTTTCATAAGCGCTACCCTGTTTTCTTTCCATGCCCAAACTTGTGGACTTATGTAATAATGAACGGGGATTTTTTGGGCTTTCGCCCATTTGGCGATGCGAAGGTTAAAACCAGGATAGTCAACAAGGATAATAGCATTGGGCTGAAATGCAAAAATATCGTCTTTACAAAAGTGTATATTTTTGAAAATGGTTCGGATGTTTTTGGCGACTTCCCAAAAACCCATAAAAGCTAAGTCGCGGTAGTGCTTTACAACGGTTACACCTTGGGCTTTCATTCGGTCACCCCCCCAACCACGAAAGCTTGTATTAATATTTTCTTGCTTGAGAGATTTTATAAGGTTAGCAGCATGTAAATCACCAGATGCTTCACCGGCAATGATGTAGTACTTCATCCAAAAAGCTTTAATCCAAAGGTAAACAATGCCCACAAGATGGAGCTTGCGAGAATTCCGTAGGCAAAAGTCTCATTATTTTTTCGGAGTGATCCAAAAAATAACAGTAAATTAGGTAGTGTACAAAGTGTTGTGACACCAGCAAATTTATGTAGCTCTAAAAGTTGAAAATCTAAATTTAATATTATAATGCCAAGCACAAATAAAGGCAAGCCTATGCCCAGCAGCAAACCCCAAAGCAGTTGTTTTGTTAAAAGCCCCACGTATTTAATTTTTCTATGCTATGATGTGCTGTCATGTCAAAGTGAACTGGAACAACACTTACATACCCGTTTTCAAGTGCCCACTCATCAGTATCTTCGCCCTTATCCTCATTAATAAACTTTCCTGTAAGCCAGTAGTATTCTTTGCCAGTTGGGTCTTCTCTTTTGTCAAATTCTTCAACCCAATATGCCATCGCTTGTCTGCATATGCGTATTCCTTTAATCTCCTTTTCTTTTAATTTGGGTAGGTTTACGTTTAGCACTACACCTTCTGGAATTCCATTTAAGAGCGCAGACTGGGCAATACGTTTTACAAAGTTATTTATTTGTTCAAAATCAGCGTCCCATGCATAGTCTAAAAGTGAAAACCCTATGGCTGGAATTCCTTCAATGCCTGCTTCAACAGCAGCACTCATGGTTCCTGAATAGATAACATTAATTGATGAATTTGAGCCATGATTGATGCCAGAAACACAGAGGTCTGGTTTGCGTTTTAGAATTTCATGCACTCCCATTTTTACACAGTCAGCGGGTGTTCCTGAGCAGGAGTATTCTGTCTGAGGCCCATCATCAATGGCTACCTTAATACATCTGAGTGTGTTGTTTATGGTAATGGCATGACCCATTCCAGATTGCGGACCTTCGGGCGCCACAACCACTACATCCCCGATGCTGTTCATCACGTGAATCAAATTTCGTAGCCCTGGAGCACTAATTCCGTCATCGTTTGTCACAAGAATCAAAGGCTTTTTCACATAATAATTTTAAAAGTTAAAAATACACAATGACTACTTCATATTTACTTTTTTTAACACCTATATCGAATAGTTGTTAAAAAAGTTATGAAAAAGGCGTATTTTTATCATTGCTTCCGAAAAGAATTATGAAAAAAAAGTTTTTTGTCCCCCTGTTTTTTGTTGCCCTAATGCTCGTCGCATGGACTCGTTTTAATACTCCAACAAACCATCAATTTTCTGAGGACGCTTCTAAAGACAAGCTCCTGATGGAGCTAATCACCTATTTTATGCAACGTGGGCACTTCGATCCTAAGGACATAAGTGATGACTTTTCTGAAGATTTGTATAATACGTTTCTGGAAATGTTAGACGGTCAAAAACGGTATTTTCTTAAAAAAGATATCGCTCAATTTGATAGATTCAAATATGCATTGGACGACGAGTTCAGAGCTTTACAAACTAATTTTTTTGATTTGGTTTATAGTCGTTATTTGGATCGCAGGAATGAGGCCAAATCTTTTTATGGTGAGATTTTAGAAAAGCCTTTTGATTTTAATAAAAAAGAAGGGATAAATGTGGATTATGAAAATCAACAACACCCTAACAATCTAAGACAAAAAACTGAAAAGTGGCGCAAGCAACTTAAGCTTTCTACTCTCAACATTTTACATAATAAACTTGAAGAGGAGGAAAAGCTAGCTTCAAAAAATGAAAGCTATGCGCCTAAAACATTTGAAGTTTTAGAAAAAGAGGCCAGAGCTATTACCCGAGAAAACATGGAAAACTATTTTTCCTTAATGGAAGACGTGCGCGAAGAGGATTGGTTTGGAAGCTATCTCAATGCTTTTGTAACTCAGTTTGACCCCCATTCTGTTTATTTTGCTCCTGTAGATAAAGACCGTTTTGATGCATCTATGTCTGGGAAGTATGAAGGAATTGGAGCCCGACTTACCAAGCGAAATCAAGTCATCAAGATTGTTGACGTGATTTCAGGAGGGCCTATCTGGCGCGAAAAATCAATTGAAGTTGGTGACCAAATTATGATGGTGCGTCAAGAGGAGGGCGGTCCCGTTGATGTTCAGTCCATGAGATTAGATGATGCCATTAAACTAATAAAGGGACCGGCTGAAACGACGGTTTACCTAACCATAAAACGAGTAGATGGTACTGTAGAGGAGGTAGCTATCAAACGAGATACTGTTGAGTTAGAGGAATCTTATTTGAAGTCATCCTTAATCCAAAAAGGAGGCAAAACGTTTGGGCTGATTCACCTTCCTAAGTTTTATATTGATTTTAAGGATTATAAAGAGCGTAATGCTGCGAAGGACATGGAAAAAGAAATAATTCGACTTAAGCAAGAAGGGATTCAGGGCTTGGTTATTGATTTGCGTAATAATGGAGGTGGCTCCCTTCAAACAGTCGTGGATATGGCCGGTTTCTTCATTAATGAAGGACCTGTTGTGCAAGTAAAGACTAGTGATTCTGGGAGTAAGGTTTTGAAAGACCGAGATGGTAAGACACTTTGGGACGGTCCACTTGTAGTAATGGTGAATGAGCTTTCGGCTTCGGCTTCAGAAATTTTAGCAGCTGCTATGCAGGACTATGAGAGAGCTGTTGTTTTGGGTAGCAAGCAAACCTTTGGTAAGGGAACTGTTCAGAACATAATTGAGCTGAATCGTTTCGTTTCAAAGAGTACTTATGGTGATTTAGGTGCTTTGAAATTTACTACTGAAAAGTTTTATCGCATTACAGGCAAGTCTACACAGTTAGAAGGTGTATATAGCGATGTTGTAGCACCGGACCAATATGCTTATGTTGATATTGGCGAAAAAGACGAAGTAAACCCCTTAGTATGGGATCAGATTTCTTCGGCTTCATTTAACAAATGGGATGGCTATCAAAACTATCAGCAGGTTATTGAAGATAGTGCAGCTCGTGTGGCTCGTGACACCTTCTTTCAGCTTATTGATAAAAATGCTAAATGGGTGCGAGCACAACAAGATAAAAATGATTTTTCGTTGAACTATAAGCTATTTTCACATGAAATAGATAAAGACGAAACCTTTGCAGATCAATTTGAAATACTTAATGAATACTCTAATTCACTAACATTTAAATCACTTCCTTATGAGTTATCAAAAATGAAAACAGACACCATTCTTGCTGAAAAACGTAATCGTTGGAAAAAGTCTCTGAATAAGGATATGTATATCAACGAGGCAGTTTTTATTTTACAAGCGCTGGATTTAAACTTTATAAGTAAAAAACCCCTTGCCCTTAAGCGCTAATCTATTGTATTCTCTGAAAATATAATCGTAAGTATATCCCCATAAACATACTAAAAGCCAACAGGCTAGATCCTCCGTAGCTCATTAATGGGAGTGGAATACCAATTGTAGGCACCAATCCAACTACCATCCCTAAATTAATACTTACATGAATGAGTAGTACACAAGCAAACCCAAGGCAAAACACCCGGCTAAAAGTATTTTTTTGTTTGTAGGCTGTTTTGATAATTTGGGTCATTAGCATCATAAAAAGACCCAAAACCAAGGCCGTACCTAAAAATCCCCATTCTTCACCAACAGTTGTAAAGATGTAATCGGTTTGCTGCTCTGGTACAAACCCTCCTTTAGTTTGTGTCCCTTGTAGGAAGCCTTTACCCAAACCGCCGCCTGAACCGATAGCTATTTGAGATTGGTTTATATTGTAGCCCACCCCTCTAATATCGACTTCTTTTCCTAATAAAATATTAAAACGATCTCTGTGTCGTTGTTCAAATACATTGTCAAAAATATAGGACACTGAAAGTGTAAAAGCAGCACCCAAAAAACTAATTAATATTAAAGGCCAGAGTACTTTTTTCAACTTACGTAAATACCTATATATAAAGACAAATAGCGACAAAACTCCAATAGTAATCAGTGTAAAATTAGCTCCTATTAGTAGAGTTAGGATAAATAGTCCAAACAAAAGTACAAGGGTATTAAGATAGTAGGTAGAAAGCCCTTCGGCATGTAGTACAAAAAAAAAGCTTAAAAGTACCATGGCTGTCCCAGGGTCTGGCTGGAGTATAGTTAATATTGCAGGAATAGCTATTATGACAAAGGCACCTAAATAATCTTTTACTCTATCAATGCGAGTGTTAAAGCTGCTTAGGTGTTTGGCAATTGCAAGTGCAACAGCAACTTTTGCAAACTCTGATGGTTGCAAGCTAAATCCGCCAATGGAATACCAAGACCTTGCTCCAGATACGTCTGTTCCAAATAACCACAGTCCCAATAAACTTAGTATTGAAACTAGAAATAAGATGCTAGCATAACGTTCAAAAAACTTGATATCAATAAATTGAAATAAGAAAATCATTATTAAACCTATTCCTAAAGCAATTAACTGTTTTTGCATAAATCCATTAGCAATTTCCGTGTTATCGACATCGTATACAGCAGAAAAAATATTGATCAAACCGATGCCTACCAACATGAGATAGAGGGTTAAAGCATACCAGTCAAATCTTAAAAACTTATTCATTTATGGTAAAAGACTTTTTACTTGTTACTTTAGCGTATTCTTCTTCTAGGCTTCCGTTGAGCATTCGGTTCTCCAGCCATCTGCGTTCGACGTTACCCTTCAGATATTTTTCGATCACTAAACTTGCAATAGGGGCAGCCCAACGAGCACCCCAATATCCGTTTTCCACGATAACAGCAAGTGCGATTTTAGGATCGTCTTTTGGTGCAAAAGCAATAAAAACAGAATGGTCTGTTAGTTGTGTTCTCATACCATCGATTTTCGTAAAGTTTTCAATTGTGCCTGTTTTACCACAGACCTCAATTCCTCTAATAGCAGCAACTCGTGCTGTTCCTTTACTAACTACATCAGCCATTCCCTCAATGATATTTCTAAAATGTTCTTTCGAAATAGAAGTTATACGTTTAGTTTTGTATTTAGAATCAATAAAATCTCCTTGTATTCCTTTTACAAAATGAGGTGTGTAAAAAAAACCACGGTTTGCAATAGCTGCAGTAACATTAGCCAATTGAATCGGAGTCATAAGGATCTCACCTTGTCCAATAGCATTAGAAACTATGGTTGACCCGCGCCATCGCTGATTGGGGTACCAAAGATTATAGAAATTTGCATTGGGAACATATCCGGGTTGTCCCACTGGGTGATCATATCCCAAATATTCTCCCAAACCAAAGCTATTAAGGTGTTTGTACCAGTCATTGATATTTTCTTCTACATTATTGTCTTTATCAATAATACGCCTATAAATATTAGAAAAATAAGTATTACATGACTTGTAAATAGCTCTGTTTAGATTATTTTTAGTTCCAGGCGAACACATACATGCCATAAACTGATTTTTTGCATAATAGTGTCCGCTATAGCAAGTGAAATTTGTATTGGATTCAGCCACACCTTCTTCAAGCGCTATAAGTGCATTTAATACTTTAAAAGGGGATCCAGGCGCATATTGTCCTTGTAGCGAGCGGTCAAATAAATACCTGTTAAGGGTATCTTGCTTTAATTCTTCAAAAAAAGCAGAACGATTTCTACCAACAAGTGCGTTTGGATTAAAGGTCGGCGTGCTTACGCTCATCAAAACCTCTCCTGTTTCTGGTTCAATTGCCAAAATACCTCCACGCTTATTTGTGAGTAGTTTAGTACCGTATTCTTGAAGCTCAATATCAATTGATAGTGTTATGTCTTGTGCTGGTACTGGTAGGGTATCGAGGTTGCCATCTTTATAGGGGCCAATAACCCTGTTAAACTTATCTCTTTGCAGATAAGAAACTCCTTTGGTTCCTCGCAGTATTTTCTCATATGTTTTTTCAATTCCTTGACGACCTATGAGCTCTCCTTTATCGTAGTAGGGATTATTTTGGATATCAAAATTATTAACTTCACTTATATAACCCAAAAGATTCGAACCTACTATCGTCTGGTAGTTTCTAACAGATTTACGCTGAACGTACATTCCTGGAAATTTCCACATCTTTTCCTGTAAAATTGCATAATCTTGTTTAGAAATTTGATTTAAAAGAACCGATGGAGCACGCAGTGAATAACGTCGAGCTTTGTTTATGCTTTCTACTAATTTTAATTTAGGTAAACGTAGCATTTCGCAAAGGGCCAACGTGTCAAATGCCTTAAGGTTTTTGGGAATCACCATTAAGTCATACATGGGTTGATTGGAAACTAACAGGGATCCGTTTCTGTCAAAAATATATCCTCTTTCTGGATACACGTACTGCTTTAATACCGAATTTTTTAAGGAAAGATCGACGTATTGATCTGATACAATCTGAAGGTAAAACAACCTAATAAACAGTATGACACATACAATTGTAATCGTTGTGTTAAAAAAGCGGGTTCTCATCAATTTGTTTTTTTGGTTAATACAAGCAGCAAGAAACAGGTCATTAAGGTTAAAATACTGTTTGCCCCCCATGCCCTTAACAACCAGCCAAACTTCGACAAGGTTCCTGTCAAGGCAGTAAAAAGAAAAAGGTGATGAACCAATATGATAAGCAATGTGTAAATACAAAGGCTTCTGAAAGATTCGTTTTCAATCTTCAAATCTCTTAATGATATGGTGTCTTTGTATGCAGCTCGCATAAGCAGTGGTCTTGTGAAGCAAGCAATTAAACTTGCTACGGTGTGAATGCCCCCTGACAAGAAGAGCAAGTCCACCATAAGCCCAACAATAAATCCGATCAATAACACTACCCAGGCCTCCCATTGGTGAGGTATCAACACAAATAAAAGAACATAAATCAACGGCGAATAAGGTATGCCTAGCATGATAGGGTCAAACATGAAAACCTGCGCAAAGACAAGTGACAAAAACCAAACCAGTATGCTTATTGGTTTATTCATTATCGAAAATCATTTTTTTTATTGTTTCAGCCCGAGGTATAACTACGCCATAGACATAATCCAGATTGGTCATGTCTTGAAATAGCGATATGTGTATTTGGTAATAGTTGTCGTTTTTAGGGACAATAACATCACTAATAACACCAATTTCAATATGTTTTGGAAAAACAGCTGACATTCCTCCTGTAACAATTGTATCACCTACTTGCACATTAGCAGCTAAGGGGACGTCAGACAACATCATGTCTTTTGGAGATCCACCATTCCAATGCAGGCTTCCAAAATGATTACTATTTTTAAGTTTTGCGTTTATACTCAGCGACTTGTTTAGCAATGAAATAACACTGCTGGTTTCTTCATTGATTCTATTAACAATCCCAATGACTCCTTTTGCAGAAATAATCCCCATTTCCTTGTGGATACCGCTTTTTTTTCCGGCATTGAGCGTAATATGATTGTAGTTGAGCTGAATACTATTGCGGATAACTTGAGCAGGAATTACTTCAAATGGAATGCTGTCTAGAAGAAGCAATTTACTTTGCTTATTGATAAGCTTTTCTAAAAGATATTGGTTGTCTTCAAGGAGCTGCTTATTATGCTTATCGCGTCTAAAGTAAGAAAAAAGCTGATGGCGGGCTTCAAAAAAAGGAGCTAGGGTAGCATTGTTAAGTGCTTGAAAATTAGTGCGCTGGTAGTAGTGATTACGTGCCATGTAACGAAGGGACAGCGCTAGCAACAAAATAAACAGCAGTAGCGTTCTGTTTCGCAGTATGCCGTTCAGTAATTTTTGCATGTGTTACACTACTTTATCAAAACAGACTTGTATCGATCAATATTTTTAAGAACTGCGCCTGTTCCACGAACTACAGCTCTTAATGGATCTTCTGCAATAAAAATGGGTAATTCAGTTTTTTGAGATAGTCTTTTATCTAGACCTCGTAGCATAGAACCACCACCTGCTAGGTATACGCCAGTATTGTAAATGTCTGCCGCGAGTTCAGGAGGGGTTTGAGCAAGTGTTTCCATAACAGAATCTTCAATTCGTATTATAGATTTATCTAGTGCTTTATAGACTTCTTTAAATGAAATAAGAATTTGTTTAGGTTTTCCTGTTAATAAATCTCGTCCCTGAACCGACATATCTTCTGGAGGGTTTTCTAATTCTTCAGATGCAGAACCAATGCTTATTTTGACACGTTCTGCGGTGCGTTCACCAACAAACAGGTTGTGCTGTGTACGCATATAATAGATTATATCGTTTGTGAATACGTCACCAGCAATTTTAACCGATTTGTCACATACAATTCCAGAAAGTGCAATGACTGCAATTTCTGTGGTACCCCCGCCTATGTCTACAATCATATTTCCCTTTGGTTGCATAATATCAACGCCAATTCCAATAGCTGCTGCCATAGGTTCGTGAATTAAATAGACCTCTTTTCCGTTAACACGCTCTGCAGATTCTCTAACCGCACGCATCTCTACTTCAGTGATACCAGATGGGATGCAAATGACCATACGAAGCGATGGAGTAAAAAAGCGTTTTTTGAGCGAAGGAATATTTTTAATAAATAAGCTGATCATTTGCTCAGAAGCATTAAAATCAGCAATAACCCCGTCTTTTAGCGGACGTATTGTCTTTATGTTTTCGTGAGTTTTACCTTGCATTTGGTTGGCTTCTTGGCCAACAGCAATAATTTTCCCGTTCCTTCTGTCCATAGCTACTATAGATGGACTGTCAACCACTACCTTATCGTTGTGAATAACAAGTGTGTTAGCAGTACCTAAGTCGATAGCTATTTCTTCGGTCAAAAAATCAAAAAACCCCATGTAATTGAAATTGGGATGTAATAATACGAATTAATGTTTAAAATGCCTTATGCCAGACATAACCATTGCCAAATTATTTGCATTGCAATAGTCAATACTCAATTGGTCTTTGATAGACCCTCCGGGTTGGATTACAGCTACAATACCTGCATTATGTGCAATTTCAACACAATCAGGAAAAGGGAAGAAGGCATCACTGGCCATTACTGCTCCAGTCAAATCAAAGCCAAAATGTTTAGCTTTTTTAATAGACTGATTTAAAGCATCAATTCTAGAAGTTTGGCCTGTTCCAGCACCAAATAACTGTCTGTTTTTAGCCAAAACAATTGTGTTGGATTTGGTATGTTTGGCAATTTTAGAAGCAAACAACAAATCATCAATTTCCTGCGCAGTGGGTTTTTTTTCAGTGACTTCATTAAGCATAGACCGTTTGTCTGTTATGCCATCTACTTCTTGCACTAAATATCCATTGAGGCAAGAGCGAACCAAATTAGTGGGTTGTGGATAGCTTTTTAAATCCAATAAAATTCTTTTCTTTTTTTGTTTAAGTAATTCCAAGGCATTTGCTTCAAAAGCAGGTGCAACAACAACCTCAAAGAAAAGCGTATTTATTTTTTCAGCGGTAGTTAGGTCTATGTTGGTGTTGGATATTAGAACACCGCCAAATGCAGACACCGGATCTCCTGCAAGTGCGTCTGTATAGGCCTGTGATATGTTATCACGCGTAGCCAAACCACAAGCGTTGTTATGTTTTAGAATAGCAAAAGTTGGCGCATCATTTTCAAATTCTGCCATCAATCTTACTGCAGCATCAATGTCAAGGAGGTTATTGTAGGAAAGTGCCTTGCCGTTATGCTTGAAAAAAACCTTTTCAAAATCTCCGAAAAAAGTTCCTTTTTGATGTGGGTTTTCACCATAGCGCAACTCCTTTCCGTTGTTATAGCTTAGTTTTAACATATCATTACGTTCTTCAAAAAAATTAAAAATATGTGTGTCGTAGTGTGAAGAGATGCGGAACGCATTTGCGGCAAATTGTTTGCGGTCGGTCAATTCCGTTTTTCCATTTTTACTATCTAGTAGCGTTATAAATGCATCGTAATCATCAACCGATGATAAGCATAATACATCTTTGTAGTTTTTAGCAGCAGCACGAATAAGTGAAATCCCACCAATGTCTATTTTTTCAATAATGTCTGCTTCAGATGCTCCAGATTTGACAGTATCTTCAAATGGATATAAGTCCACTAATACAATATCCAAATTCGGTATGCTGTATTGCGCCATCTCTATTTGATCATTTTCATTTGACCTACGGTTTAGAATGCCGCCAAATACTTTAGGGTGCAATGTCTTAACACGACCGCCTAAAATAGAAGGGTATGAAGTCAAATCCTCTACTTGGATTACGGGAACACCTTGTGCCTCAATAAAGGCTGAAGTTCCACCTGTGGAGTAGAGTGTAATTCCCAATTCGTGCATTTTGGTAACGATGGGAGCTAGACCCTCTTTGTTGTATACAGAAATAAGGGCAGATGTGGCTTGAATAGCGTCTTGCATGAAATAAAAATTGAAAGCACAAAAGTAGGAATTTTATCGCACTAAAGGCTCACTTTTGAACGCAATATATAAGCAGCAACTAGACGATTTACATCAACCAAAAATACCTCGTCTTTTTTTTTAAAAGCATGGGCTGTATTAGAATCAACATCAATTTGCCCAATATTTTTCCCTTCGACAAAAAGCGGGACTACAATTTCAGACTTCACGTTTAAGCTACAAGCTATATAGTTTTCATGCTTAGACACGTCGGCAACCACAAAGTTTTGGTTGCTCAAAGCTACCTGTCCGCAGATACCTTTTCCAAAAGGGATAACTGTATGGTCTGTTGGTTTTCCAGCAAATGCTTTTAGGTGGAGTTCTTCTTTTTCGAGATTATGAAAATAGAATCCTACCCAATCGTATAAAAAGAGTTTTTGCTGTATTTCAGTACAAACCCATTCCAGTGCCTGTAGTGGATCTGGATTTTGCCATAAATACTGGGCAATATCTTCAAGTAAGGATTTGTACATAAAAAACTGCCCCATAAAGGGGCAGCGTATAATGGATTCTTTACATCATGCCTGGCATGCCACCACCGCCCATAGGTGGCATTGCGGCAGCCGGTGAATCTTCTTTAATATCGACCAATGCACATTCTGTAGTTAGAATCATCCCAGCTACAGAAGCAGCATTTTCAAGTGCAATTCGCGTTACTTTCATGGGATCAATGATCCCTTTTTCTTGCATATTACCATAGTTATCTGTTTTGGCATCGTATCCGAAGTTATTTTCGCCTTCAATTACTTTAGCAACTACCACGGAGCCTTCACCACCTGCATTTTCAACAATTGTGCGTAAGGGTGATTCGATTGCTTTAGACACAATTTGAACTCCGGTTTGCTCATCAGCATTTATGATTTTGAGTTTACTTAAACATGGTAACGCTTGTAGCAATGCTACACCACCACCGGAAACAATACCTTCTTCAACGGCAGCTCTTGTAGCATGTAATGCATCGTCAACGCGGTCCTTTTTTTCTTTCATCTCAACTTCTGAAGCTGCACCTACATAAAGCACCGCAACTCCTCCAGAAAGCTTGGCAAGTCGTTCTTGAAGTTTTTCTTTGTCATAGTCAGAGGTTGAAGCTTCAATTTGAGACTTGATTTGATTGACACGTGCTTTGATATCGTCTGTGTTACCTGCACCATTTACAACTGTGGTGTTGTCTTTGTCGATGGTTACTTTTTCAGCGGTACCTAACATGTCAATGGTTGTATTTTCAAGTGTAAATCCACGGTCTTCAGAAATAACCGTTCCTCCAGTCAAAATAGCAATGTCTTCTAACATGGCTTTTCTTCTGTCACCAAAACCGGGAGCTTTAACAGCTGCTATTTTAAGCGAACCGCGAAGTTTGTTAACCACAAGTGTTGCTAATGCCTCTCCGTCAACGTCTTCTGCGATAACTACCAATGGTTTCCCACTTTGGGCAACAGGCTCTAAAACAGGAAGTAAGTCTTTCATCGTAGAAATCTTTTTGTCATACAATAGAATGTACGGAGATTCCATGTCTGCTTCCATTTTGTCTGAATTTGTAACAAAGTATGGTGATATGTAACCACGATCAAACTGCATGCCCTCAACAATATCAACCGTTGTATCGGTTCCTTTGGCCTCTTCTACCGTAATAACCCCCTCTTTTCCTACTTTTTCAAAAGCCGCTGTAATCAACTCTCCAATATTTGCATCGTTATTGGCTGAAATTGATGCCACTTGTTTGATTTTTTCAGAGGAGTTACCCACTTCAACAGATTGTTTGTTAAGGTCAGAAACTATAGCTTCAACAGCTTTGTCAATGCCGCGTTTTAGGTCCATAGGATTAGCTCCAGCAGCAACATTTTTGAGCCCTTCTTTAACAATGGCTTGTGCAAGTATTGTTGCCGTGGTAGTTCCATCACCAGCAAGGTCGTTGGTTTTGGAAGCTACTTCTTTTACCATTTGCGCACCCATGTTTTCAAGGGCATCTTCAAGTTCTACTTCTTTTGCAACACTAACACCGTCTTTGGTTACCTGTGGGCCACCAAAAGATTTGCCAATAATTACGTTTCTACCTTTAGGCCCAAGTGTTACTTTTACTGCATCAGCAAGTGCGTCAACACCGCGCTTTAATCCATCGCGGGCTTCTATGTCAAATTGAATTTTCTTTGCCATGATTATTTTTTATGAAATTATTCCTAGAATGTCGCTTTCACGCATGATGATATAATCGCCACCGTCTAATTTTAGTTCTGTACCAGCATATTTACCATACAACACGTTATCGCCAATCTTTACAGTGATAGCATCGTCTTTAGTCCCTGGTCCTGTAGCAACTACAGTTCCTTTTTGTGGTTTTTCTTTAGCTGTATCCGGAATAATAATTCCTGATGCTGTGGTCGTTTCTGCAGCTAATGGTGCAATTACGACACGATCAGCTAAAGGTTTAATATTGATCGTACTCATGTCTAAAAATTTAGTTTATAAAAATTATATTGCATCAACTGTGCCATATCAAATAATAAGAAAAAATGAGTCAAAAAACTGACAGCTTGACATTTTAGTTCTCTCCGTCTGTTTGTGGTAACTCGGGAAGTTGCTCTGGAATAGCTTCCGGAATGCTTTCTTCAATTGTTGTTTCGTCAATTAATGTAGACTCACCCGCATTTGACGGCATGCTAATCATGGAGTTAGAAATCAGAACAAGCACTAATAATAAAGTAGCGAGCACCCAGGTGCTTTTATCTAGGAAGTCGGTCGTTTTTTGAACACCACCAAGTTGTTGAGAGCTCCCACCAAATGCAGATGAAAGACCACCTCCTTTAGGATTTTGAACCATTACCACTAAGATTAGCAGAAAGCAAACTATGATTGTTAGTACTAGAAAAACGGAAAATGAACTCATATTAACTTTTGTTTTGTGCTTTCTTAATTTTTTTAATTTGGTTTGCAAATAAACTACTTTTTTCTGGATATTTCAATGCCAATATTTCATAGGCGTTTATTGCGTTTTTAAATTTCCCCTGCTTTACATAGATCTTTGCCAAGGTCTCCGTCATCAGTGATTTGTAATCAAATCGCTGTTTTTGGGTTAAATCAACTGTTTTTTTGTCATCTTTTACTATACCAATTTTAGGAGTATTGGAAATGAATTTATCAATGAGCAGCTCTTGATTAGTTTCTTTCGGCAAGCAATCATCTATTTGGCGTAACCAATCCATAAACGACATGACCTGGTCTACTTCATGAATTTGTTGCGCAAGTGTGACACGTTCTGCATCACCTGTAGGCGATTTGATTAAGTGTAATCTATTTTTGGTGTGTATTGCACAGGATGCTAAAAAAGAAGTTGCCTGCTTTAGTTCATGCTTTTCGGCAATTTGCCAGCTTAGATGGTATAGTGCTTGAAAATAGGGATATTGTTGTATGAGGGTATCTACACGGTTTAATGTAGCTTCTGGGTCATCGTATCCCTGCTCAATTAATTTTGTCAAATATGTACCTTCGCTGTTTACCATTTTGCTAAAGATTCATTAAAAATGTCTTGAGTAATTCGTTCGAATAGTATTTCATGTGCTTCTGATTGTATCGCTTGAACTTGAGTAGCAGCATCAAAATCGTAAAAGAAACTAAACTTTTTTTCAAAATCATCTTCGTCGTTGAGTGTGTTAAAATAACGCACGTTAACGCCCATAGTAAGTCTGTTTTGTGCTGCAGTTTCTTGAGCTGTTGCAGTCATGGGAGTCACCCGATAAGTTACAATTTCCCCTTCATAAATTAAATTCCCATTTACATTTGTCAGATCTAAGTTAGTTTGATTGAGCAACATTTCTTGAACAGCATTTGTAAAATCACGATCTAGACCTGGTTCAAAAACGGAACCTACTTCATTTGCGGCATTGTTTACAAAAAAATTAACTTGAACTGTCTCTGCACCCTTTGGAATTGAAGCCCCCGTGAATGAATAATACTTGCAACCCATAAGTAAAACAAAAATTAAAAAAACGAGTTTTTTCATATTATTTGTCTAAATCAAATTGTTTAATTTTTCGATAAAGTGTGCGCTCCGAAATACCCAATTCTGCAGCTGCAGCCTTTCTTCTACCCTTGTTGCGTTCCAATGCTTTAACAATTAGCTCTAACTCTTTATCCTGTAAAGATAGGGTTTCTGCCTCCTCAATTTCTTCCGCATACTCATATCGGTCATTAAAATCTTGTTGCAATGTGGTGGCTGCAGTAGTACTTTGTAACTGATAGGGCTCTTCTTCATTGGCTTTGTCTCCGTATATTTTATCAATTAATCCCTCGTGTTGGGCTTTAGCTTGATCCATACTTGAAGTATTCATGAGCTCATGTGTAAGTTTTTTCAAATCGTTGAGATCAGCTTTCATATCAAAAAGTATCTTATATAGAATTTCACGTTCTGAAGAAAAATCACCACCAGATTCTTTTAGGTCAATAATCGCAGGCAGATTTGCTTTTGTCGCAGGAAGGTATTGGCTTAAAATTTGCACATTGATGTTTCTCTCTTGTTCTAAAACCGATAGTTGCTCTGCAATGTTTCGCAACTGTCGGATATTTCCATCCCATGGTTGTTGCTTAAGTAGTGTTTGTGCCTTGTCGTCTAAGCGCACGGTAGGCATGCGGTATTTTTGCGCAAAGTCAGCAGCAAACTTTCGAAACAATAGGTGAATATCACCCTTTCTGTCTCTAAGCGGCGGCAGGTTGATTTCAACCGTGCTTAGCCTGTAGTATAAATCTTCTCTAAATTTCCCTTTATGGATGGCTTCGAGCATAGGTAAATTGGTTGCCGCCACTAATCGTACATCAGTTTTTTGCACTTTAGACGACCCAACCTTTAAAAATTCACCGTTTTCCAAAACCCGAAGTAGTCTTACTTGGGTAGATAATGGAAGCTCTCCAACTTCGTCCAAAAATATGGTACCACCATCGGCTACTTCGAAGTAACCCTTTCGAGTTTGGGTGGCTCCAGTAAAGGCGCCTTTTTCGTGCCCAAACAATTCAGAATCTATGGTTCCCTCTGGAATAGCACCGCAGTTAACTGCGATAAACTTTCCGTGTTTACGGTTTGATAATTGATGAATGATGCGTGGAAAAATTTCTTTACCCACACCAGACTCTCCCGTTACCAAAACGGAAATTTCTGTGGGAGCCACACGAATTCCCTTGCCAATGGCAAAATTAAGTTGAGGATCATTGCCAATTATAGCAAAACGTTGCTTTATATTTTTAACATTATCCATAATGATATTTTTGAGTTGGGCCATATCCTACAGCAGTACCAACAAGCGTTGCAGAGGTGCAAGATTCAATTATAACAGAAACAAAATCACCTATTTTATAATCGCTTTTTGGGAAAACGACAACGGTGTTTTGTTGTGCTCTTCCGCTCCATTGGTGCTCAGATCGTTTAGATGTTTTTTCAACAAGTACCTCTAATATTTTTCCAAGTTGTTGCTCGTTTCTAATACGTCCGTGTTTTTGTTGCATATCAACAATTTCCTGAAGTCTTCTTTTTTTGATATTTTCTGGAATATTATCTTTTAATTTTTTTGCAGCAGGAGTGCCAGGTCGCTCGGAATACATAAACATAAATCCAAAGTCGTAGGTAACATATTCCATTAGGTCAAGTGTATCTTTATGATTTTGTTCTGTTTCGTTTGGAAAGCCAGCAATCATGTCTTGGGATATACCACAATCTGGTAAAATATGTTTTATATCGTTAATTAATGCCATGTACTCTTCACGTGTGTGCTGACGGTTCATGGCTTTGAGAACTTCATTACTACCAGATTGAACTGGGAGGTGGATGTGATTGCAAATGTTAGGGTGCTTAGACATGATGTGAAGTAAGTCTCGAGTCATGTCTTGTGGATTGGAAGTAGAAAAACGTATACGAATACCTGGATGTGCTTGTGCTACTATGTCCAACAAATGATGAAATTGAACGGCAGTTTTTTGTTGCAGCGGGCTAGCTTTTCGAAAGTCTTTTTTAGGACCACCTCCATACCAAAGGTAACTATCGACGTTTTGCCCCAGAAGGGTAACTTCCTTAAAGCCATTTTTGGCTAGATTACTAACTTCAAATAAAATACTTTTTGGGTCTCGACTCCGCTCACGTCCACGCGTAAAAGGGACCACGCAGAACGTACACATGTTATCACAACCACGTGTGATGGAAACAAAAGCTGTTACCCCATTTGATTGCAATCGGACAGGTTGCACATCGCCGTATGTTTCTTCTTTTGAAAGTATAACATTAACAGCTTCTCTACCTGATTCAACTTCTGCTACAAGTTTTGGGAGGTCTTTGTAGGAATCGGGTCCTACTACCAAATCAACAATTTTTTCTTCTTCTAAAAAAGCACTTTTAAGCCTTTCGGCCATACAACCTAAAACACCAACTTTTAGATTAGGGTTGGATTTCTTAACTTTCTGAAAAGTGGTAAGACGTTTGCGAATAGTCTGCTCAGCCTTATCTCTAATAGAACAGGTATTGACTAGTATTAGGTCAGCTTCGTTAAGTTCGTTTGTTATCTGATAGCCGGCCTCGGCTAATATGGACGCAACAATCTCGCTATCAGAAAAATTCATTTGACAGCCATATGATTCGATAAACATTTTTTTTGTACCCTTGCTGTTTGAGTCATTAGAAAGAGTCAGTACCTCGCCATTGTAGGCATTTGGGTTTTTTGGATCAACAAACTGCGCGATTGGCATGTCTTTTTTTTTGAGTAAACAAAAGTACAAAATATCATCGAAATTGACATTTTGTCAGGTTTTTGTCAATGCAACACCACAAGTTTTTTAAAACAAAAGATATTTTCCATCAAAATTTAGCATATAAAAACGTAATTATATTTGATATTGCAGTGGTTTAAAGCCATGCATTAAAATCATTCCTTTTGATTAAAAAAAATACTGTCCTAAAGTTTTTTTAAAGTTAAATACGGTTTCATAATTTTTACAAAACATAAATTCGCCTACTTTTGTTACTTTAATTTCTATCAATGCCTAAGAATTTAGTCATAGTTGAATCACCTGCAAAAGCTAAAACAATTGAAAAGTTTTTGGGTGATAAATTCAAAGTGGTTTCTAGCTACGGTCACATCTCAGACCTTCCATCCAAGGAGTTGGGGGTTGATGTTGCGGGCGATTTTAGTCCAAACTACATTGTAAACGATGACAAGAAAAAGGTAGTACGAGAACTACGCACATTGGCCAAAAACGCAGAAACCATTTGGCTTGCAAGCGATGAAGATCGAGAGGGGGAGGCGATTGCTTGGCACCTTGTACAACAACTCGACTTAAACCAACAGAGCACAAAACGCATTGTTTTTCACGAAATAACAAAGGATGCCATTCAGAATGCCATCCAGCACCCAAGATCAATTAATCAACATTTGGTAGACGCACAACAAGCTCGTCGCGTATTAGATCGATTAGTTGGTTATGAACTCTCCCCGATACTGTGGCGCAAAGTAAAAGGGGGCCTTTCGGCTGGTCGTGTACAATCGGTATCGGTTCGTATAATTGTGGAACGCGAACGTGAAATTGAAATCTTCTCACCAAAAACTTCTTATAAAATCCAATCTATTTTTCTGACAGGTTCAGGAAAATCTATCAAAGCATTTTCTGCAGCTACTTACAAAACTGAGGAGGAGGCAAAGACCTTTTTATCACAAAACATAAATGCTATTTTTACAGTATTAAATTTGGAAAAAAGGCCTGCAATCAAATCACCAACGGCGCCTTTTACCACTTCGACTCTGCAACAAGAAGCGTCTCGAAAACTTGGTTTTTCGGTAAGTAGAACAATGTCAAATGCACAACGTTTGTACGAGGCAGGGCATATTACCTACATGCGAACAGACAGTGTTAATCTTTCCAAACAGGCCCTAAACGAGGCACGTGAGGTCATCACCACTTTATATGGACCAGATTACGCACATACCCGTGTGTTCAAAACAAAAAATAAAGGCGCACAAGAAGCGCACGAAGCAATACGCCCAACGAAACCAGCTAGAACGCGCATTGATGCTTCACCTGATGAGCTGCGACTTTATGAATTGATATGGAAAAGGACCATAGCCTCTCAAATGAGCGATGCCAATTTGGAGCGAACCGTTGTTCATATTTGTGCTGACAAGCACGATAAGAAATTTACCGCTCGCGGTGAAGTGGTTACTTTTGAAGGCTTTCTTAAAGTCTATCTTGAAGGAAAAGACGAAGAGGATGAAGCTCAAGAAGGCATGTTGCCAAAAGTTACTCAAGGCGAGCAATTAGACGTCAAAATAATCACAGCCACGCAAAGATTTACCAGACCTCCATCCCGCTACTCAGAGGCTTCTCTTGTTAAGCGTTTAGAAGAGTTGGGTATCGGTCGTCCTTCGACTTACGCTCCGACAATTACAACGATTATCAATCGTAAATACATTGAAAAGGGAACCGTTGAGGGCGATGAAAGAAAATACACCCAACTAGTTTTGATTCAAAATGATATCAAAAAAGAAATACTCAGCGAACGCATCGGTTCTGAAAAAGGCAAATTGGTTCCCACTGACGTAGGAATGCTGGTCAATGACTTTTTAGTAAAGAATTTCCCTCGCGTTGTAGATTATAACTTTACCGCTGAAGTGGAGCAAAGCTTCGATTCGATAGCATTAGGAAATGAAGATTGGAAAAATATGATGAAATCATTTTATAAAGATTTCCATACTGTCGTTGAAGATGTCAAAGAAAATGCACAGCGTGAAATTGGCGAGCGCGTACTCGGTGTAGATCCTAAAACTGGACGTCAACTTAGTGTTCGATTAGGAAAGTTTGGCGCCATGGCTCAAATAGGTACTGCTGAAGATGAAGATAAACCCTTGTTTGCAAGTTTACATCCTGATCAACAATTGACTAAAATTACTTTCGAACAAGCGCTGGACTTGTTCAAACTACCCTTGAATTTAGGTGAATTTGAATCTGAATCGGTTGACGTTAACAATGGACGTTACGGGCCTTACGTACGTCACGGAAAAACATTTATTTCGCTGCCAAATGGGAAAAACCCTTTGTCGACTACACTTGAAGAAGCTATTGAGTTAATTAAGGAAAAGCGCATCGCTGATGCGCCAATAGCTACTTACGAAGAATTGCCAGTTACCAAAGGAGTTGGACGCTTTGGTCCTTTTATCAAATGGAATGGTTGGTTTGTGAATGTTTCAAAGAAATACGATTTCGATAATTTGACAGAATCAGATATTTCCCAATTGATTGAGGACAAGAAGAAAAAAGAATCAGAACGTGTTGTTCATAATTGGGAGGATGAAGGAGTTAAAGTTGAAAAAGCACGTTGGGGCAGACACAATATCATCAAAGGCAAACAAAAAGTCGAGCTTCAAAAAACAATCGATGTGTCAAAAATGACGCTTACACAAGCGATGTCTTACCTGGAGAAGCAAAAACCCAAGAAGAAAAAGCGTACCAAAAAGAAATAAAGTGGATTTTGATTTTTTAAGTCCTATCGATGACCGACTGTTGGCACACAACCAAATACTGCCAAATCAAGTTTTAGGCACCAATCTCCGTATTCATACCCAAAAAGACGGGGTCCCTGAATTGACAGATGTGAGTGTTGCCATGGTGTCTTTAGAGCCACGATTGGTTAAAGGGGAACCACTGCATTTGCGTTTTCGAGAGCAATTCTATCAACTCTTTACTGGAAATTGGGATTTTATATGTGCTGACCTTGGTGTATTGCCAAGTGGGGACCATCCTAATGACACCTTGTTTGCATTAAAATCATTGGTAAAAGAACTTTATCAGCGTAATATACTTACTATTATAGTTGGAGGCGAACAGGAAAATACACTTGGAATGTTTAGGGGGTTAAGCGGAATGAACGCTTATGTCAATTTGACCTCTATTGATGCACATCTTGATTTTGGAGAGCCCGGGGTTTTGATTTCAGATGATAGTTACATGTCAAAAATCATTATTGACAAACCAAATAACCTAAAGCAGTTTACCAATCTTGGATACCAGTCATATTATGTTTCACAAGAAGAGCTGGACCTCATGGAAAAGCTCTTTTTTGATGCATATCGTTTAGGAGACATATCTGCTGACATACACGAGTCTGAACCGATTTTAAGAGATACGGATATACTTTCAGTCGATTTGAGTTCTGTAAAAGCAAGCGAATTGGACAATCCTAAGGGATTGCCTAACGGCTTTAATGGTGCGCAAATTTGCAAGCTTATGCGTTATGCGGGCTTAAGTGATAGACTAAGTGTTTTGGGTATTTTTAATATTTCAGACAGCCAAAGAACGGATCAGTTGCTCGCACAAATGATATGGTATGTGCTTGAGGGATATTGTCATCGTGTAAACGAATATCCGTTTTCAACACACGAAGCTTGTACAAAATTTGTCGTTCCACAAGAACAAACAGAACTCATTTTTTATAGAAGTGAGAAAAGTAAGCGTTGGTGGATTGAAGTCCCAAAAGAAGGTAAACATAATAATAATGACCAAGTTACGTTATTACCATGTGCTGAAAAAGACTATAGATTGGCTCAAAAAGGAGAAATTCCTAGTCGCTGGTGGAAATCAGTTAAGCGAAGTATGCATTAAATTCCATATTTTTGATGCATTACTTTATTTTAAAGTAATATTATTTAAAATTAAATGAGGAAGGTAACTCTATTTTTTCTTGTCGCCACGACCCTAATTGGATGTGGTAAATCAAATCAAGGTGAGCTTGTAGGTATAAAGCAAAAAAAGTTTTACCCACAAAAACCTCACGGAATGGTTTTAATTCCTGGCGGCTCATTTACTATGGGATCTTCAGATGAAGATGTAATAGCTGCGAACGACAATCCTACCCGAACAGTTAGTTTGCGATCTTTTTGGATGGACGAAACTGAAATTACCAATGGAGAATATCGTCAATTTGTAGAATGGGTAAAAGATTCAGTTATTCGTACTGAATTGGCAAAGGCTGCATTGCTAAGTGGTGGATATTTTTCTGTTTCTGAGTTCCCTTCAACTGATGATGAAATTGATGAAAACCCCATTTTAGCTTATTTACCTAAATATGATATAGATGCATTAGAAGTTACTGACGACGAGGATAAAAGCGGATACCAGCAATTCTTGGAAGAAAACTTTTCAGATGCGGTTTCAAATTATTATGAGACAGAAGAAGCACCTGATACATTGTTCCATTATAGTCTTCCCTTGAACAGAGACGTTGACATTATTAAAGACCGACAGGAATATCCAAATGCAGAATATGCCCGAGTTATAGAAGAGATTATTTATTTACCAGAAAGTGAGTGGTTTACTGGAGACCCAGTTGTTAATACCAAATTATTAAAATACCGTTTTGCTAGTGTAGATCTTGAAAAAGCAGTTCAGAATCCTGATAGCACACGCTCTGCATTTACTCGATATGAAGTACACGAAATATACCCAGACACCACGGTTTGGTTAAAAGATTTTAAGTACAGTTACAATGAACCAATGCATAACGATTATTTTTGGCATCAAGCTTATGAATCGTATCCAGTCGTTGGGATTAACTGGGACCAAGCACGCGCATTTGCCCATTGGCGTACAAAAATTAGAAACGATTACCTCAGAAGTAGAAAAAAGCGAAAATCTACTACAGCTAAGTTTAGGCTTCCAACTGAAGCTGAATGGGAATACGCTGCTCGCGGTGGTTTAGAATCCGCTACTTATCCCTGGGGAGGCCCATACTTGACAGACGACAGAGGATGCTTTATGGCTAATTTTAAGCCCAAACGCGGTAACTATGTTGCAGACGAGGCACTTTATACGGTTGAAGCCAACTCTTTTGACCCCAATGACTATGGTCTCTATAATATGGCTGGTAATGTATCGGAATGGACAAACTCAACATATTCTAAAGCTACATATGATTTTCTTACCTCTGCAAATCCTAATTATGATAATTTTGAGGATAAACAAAAAGTTGTTCGTGGGGGTTCCTGGAAAGATGTTGCTTATTATCTGCGTGTAGCTTCAAGAGACTATGAGTACGCAGACAGCGCAAGGAGTTATATTGGATTCCGCTTGGCACGAAATTATTTAGGAACAAATAAAATTCAACAATAACATAATATGAAAAAAAATAAATTTCCAATTCCAGAAAATATTTTAGAACTCCTTTTTGGAGCAGGTGCATCAATTGTTATTATTGGTGCATTACTAAAAATAACACACAATGACTTTATTTTTTCAGGGAACACCTGGCTCACAGCAGGTTTAGTTACAGAAGCTGTGATTTTCCTTATTGCAGGTATTAGGGGCTATTATACAGCAAGTGAATCCTCATCCACAGATCCTGAGGAAGCAACAGATTTATCTGATATTTCTGCTGAGGCACAAGCCCTTAAGGCTGCCTATCAGCGCGCTACTGCACAGCTTGAAACTTTAGGCACTAACATAACATCTGCGGTTAGCGCAACAGGATCTTTAGAAGTTCCTACTGATTTTTCTGAAAACATGATTAGTTTGAATAATAACGTTACTCAAACAAATGAAGCATTAGATCAGCTTGCATCGGCCTACAGCGCTACGAAAGATGCTGTCGCTACAGAGCCAAAAGCTCACACAGATGTAGTAGATAGCATGAATGCATTACATGTTGAATTGGCGACAATGAAAAGCACAGTTGCTAACCTTAATGCAAAATATGCCGAGATTTTAGGGGCAATGAAAAAATAAATATGGCTGCAGGTAAACAGGATACTAGGCAAAAAATGATCAATATGATGTACTTGGTATTCATCGCCATGTTGGCCTTGAATATTAGTAAGGAAGTATTGGCCACCTTAGGTTTAATTAATGATGATATTGCTACTGCAACCCGAGACTTGGTGATGGATAGTAATGAGAAATACAGCTTGTTCAGTAATAATAGTAACAATGATTATTATAAGGTTGCTGCCCAAAGCGCACCTAAAGTTCAGGTTATAGTTGATGAATACTTTAACTACATCGATACGCTCAAAAACCGCTTGATTGGTACAGGAGAAAATGGCTATCGTATTGCGCGTGAGGATGTTGAAACAGGAATAACGGATACTATTATAGACTATCAAGTAATGGATAAGTCTCAATATCTTGACGAACTTTTTTTTATTGGTAATGTTTATTCGGATTCAGGACAAGAATTTGTGGATCGTTTTGCAAATTTTCCTGCTAATATACAGCAAGTACTAAATAATTTTTTAGAAGCTGATATTGAAAAAGATCCCCCAATAGAAGGTTCTCCTGAAGGGGAATATGCCGATTTTGATTTTTCTTTTCTTGATGATCTATTTTCGCGTTTCGAATATTCGGAAATGGTATTGAACAGAGACGGGAAACAACAGCCTTTCTTAGACTACCACTATAAAGGATTTCCATTAATAGCATCTTTATCTAAACTTACTAAAATTCAATCTGATATTCGATTTGTTGAAAATAAAATATTGGAAAATATGTTGAGTACGATTAATGCACATGAGGGAGGGCTTAACAAATACCAAACCCTTTTGGAAACGTCAAAATCATCTTATTATACAAGTGAATTAGTTGATGCCTCTATTGTTATGGGTAAAAAGGACTCCAACTTTAAGCCCGACAGAGTTGAGTTATCGCTCAACGACAGACCTATGCGTCAAGGCAGAGATTTCGAAATTGCTGCCGGTGGTGTTCAACTAAATAAACGTTTTAGTACACCAGGTTCTTATAAGTTGACAGGCAAACTATTTTTCGAGCGTAACAATAAGGAACAATCTGTTGATGTAGCACAAGTGATTTCTGTGATTGATAAACCCAACGACGCTGTTATTTCTGCCGATCAAATGAAGGTTGTGTATCGCGGATTACCCAACGATTTATCTATTTCAATCCCTGGTATTCCTAACAATAAATTAAGCGTTCGTGCTACAAACGGTAAAGTACGCCGTAGTGGATTAAAATTTGAGGCTATTCCAGATGGAGATAAAGTAGGTGAGAGCATGCGTATTTTTGTTTCTGGAGAAATTAACGGATCGACTATTAACGCCCCTGGACAAGACTTTAGGATTAAACCTTTACCGCCTGCCTTAGGTTCTATTGATTTGGGTGAGCGTCTTGGTAAATTCAACAGTGGTGAAATCATTAGAGAATACGTTCCGGCTGGTACCATTGCAGCTAAATTTCCTGATGACTTTGACTACAATTTGAATGTGACTGTTAAACGCTTTAACATTAAAGTAGGTAGTAGAGCGGCAATACCCATTAATTCTAATAAAATTAAAGACTCTCGCGTTATTCGTTCTTATTTGGATAATGCATCACGTGGAGATATAATTTTTGTTTATAACATTGAAGCTCAGGTAAAAACAGAAACCCAAGTTATAGACGACATTAAAGTAACAGACTTTGCCCTAACAATTAAATAATGAAAATAAATCTAAATGCCGTTTTATTGCTTATTTGCTGTAGCATATATCTACAAGCTCAAGTAAACGTACTCAATGCTGATAAGCCTTCTGAAATTGGCGTTTATTCTAAAGAACAAATTGAACAGCTTTCAGATAAAAAATACCTTTCGTATCCTTATGTTGATGAGAAGGATATTATGTGGAGTAAGATTGTTTATGAGGAGATTGATTTAAGTGAAAAATTTAATCACCCTTTACTTTTTCCAAAAGACGGGCTTTACATCAGTGAACGTAAATCTCTTTGGCGCACCATTAAGGAGGCAATCCTTGATGGAAAAATTCAAGATGTTTATAATGATGCAAATCCCAACTTTACAGAGCTTTTTGATAAGGAAACATATCTAAAGCGTCTTGAAAATCGTGACGGACCTGAAGTTGTCCCCCTAAGATCTATGGATATTGTCTCGTACAAACTTAAAGGTATATGGTACATTGATAAGCGTATCGGAGAATTACGCTACAGACTACTTGGTGTTATGCCTCGTGGTAAAGACATGAATAACCTTGACAATAATGATCCTGTGGATTTATTTTGGTTGTGGTATAAAGACTTGCGACCTATACTACATGAACAACTTGTTTTCGATGATCAAAACAATGCCAGTCGTATTTCATTTGATCACCTTTTGACCTCAAGACGTTTTGCTGCACGTATCTATGCTATCGACAATGTTTTCAACGACCGTCCTGTTGATCAATATGTTGATGATCCCTTTATGCAGCTCATTGAATCCGAGAGGCTTAAAAATATTATTCGAGACTTTGAACAAGATCTTTGGCCTAACTAATTAATCAAAACCCACATTTGTGGGTTTTTTATGCACTCCAATTTAACTTTTTTAAGTTGCATAAACGGAATGGGTCCCTTAGAGTATTGTGGACACCATTTCTTGCTCATCGATTGACAAAGCACCTTTATTCAAACATGACCTTGCCTGAAAATCTCCATCCAAGACTTTTTAAGAGCCTCTGAGCAGACACCTTATTAACAAAAAGTGTCTTTTTTATTAAATAATCATTGGCTAATTCAGTTTATTTTTACCTTATAGTAGCGAAGGAGAATATTTTTCGCTAAAACATAACTAGCACATTTTCAGATATTTAAAATTTTTTAAAAAAAATATGATACAATTAAGGTTAAAATTTTTTGTTAAATTTTAGAATATGTGAATAAAACATGCATTTTTATATCACTTACAGGTTAGATGTGCATTTTTTTTACTAACTTTATGAAAATTAAATAAATATGGCATACTCATTTGAAAATAGTAAGGGTAAAACTTATTACCTACATACTAAAGATGTAACTCTAAAAGGAGGAAGAAACCAAACCATTTATTACTTTGCTAAAGATCAGCGTGTCAACGCTTGTGATTTACCAGCTGGTAAGAAGGTAGTTGAAAACGAACGAACTGGTCTTCCTTTCGTTAAGAAAGCTTAATAGTTTAAGCCGTCAATACAATCAAAACCTCACCTTTTGGTGGGGTTTTTTTATACTTTATTTTTATTAGGTTTAAATTTATTAGATTTTTTTCATATTAAACTGTTAGGTTTAATTAAATATTTCCAAACAAACTGAAATAAAATACATATTAATTGCGTTTTAATAATAACTGTATGCATATACTGTCAAAATAAAATTATATGTAATAAGTAACTATATTTGTATAAGGTTGATTTTAAATAAAATAACCAATTGAAATTGAAATATATATTACATTTTGTAGTGCTTTTTTTTTCTAGTTTTCTCTACGGGAATACACTTGTATTTCTACACGGCACTACATCATCTGAAAATTTAAAGATAAATAGCTTTAGCAGAGCAGCAATTTTAACAGAAACTTTGGATAATGAAGCTCCTGTTATAACCCTTTTGGGCGGAAGTAATTTTTCAATTAACAATAATGAAACATATACTGATCCTGGATTTACAGTAACAGATAATATTGATAATAATTTAGCTGCGAATGTAACTATTTCTGGAACTGTAGATACATCTATCCCAGGGACTTATACGCTTACATATGACGTTACTGACACTGCAGGAAATCCAGCTATCCAAAAAACTAGAACAGTCACTGTTGTAGATACTGTAGCTCCAATTATAACACTACTTGGTGATAATCCTCTTTTAATGAATCAAGGAGGTACTTATACCGAACCTAATGCAACTGCTGTTGATCATCCAGGAATCAGTTATACTAGCGCAATAGTTATAGCGGGCTCTGTAAATGTAAATGTTGCAGGGACTTATTTCATAACATACAATGTTAATGATTCATCTGGAAATTCTGCAACACAAAAAGTAAGGACAGTAAATGTATTAGATACAGAAGCTCCAGTTATTACACTAGCGGGCACATCACCAGTCTCTGTAAACCAAGGTGCTACATACACAGATGCTGGTGCTACGGCTACAGATAATGTGGATGGTAATATATCTGCAAATATTACAGCAACAAGTACAGTTGACACAAGCGCAGCAGGAACATACACAGTTACTTACAATGTTGCAGATGCAGCTGGCAATACTGCCTTGGCACTTGTAAGAATAGTTAATGTACTAGACACAGAGGCTCCAGTTATTACACTATCGGGCACATCACCAGTCTCTGTAAACCAAGGTGCTACATACACAGATGCTAATGCAACAGCTGCAGATAATGTAGATGGTAATATATCTGCAAATATTACAGCCACAAGT
>PAAD01000011.1 GCA_002698745.1 Flavobacteriaceae bacterium | reverse complement strand
TTGGATTGTTGAATACAAATCCCTTGCCATTTAATCCACCTGAGTATTCTAGTGTAGTTCCAACAAGATACAAAAAGCTTTTTTTGTCTACAACAATGCGCACATCGTTGTGTTCAAAAACCTTATCATCCTCTCCAAGGGAGCCGTCAAATTTAAGTTCATATGACAAGCCCGAACAGCCACCACTTTTTACGCCTACGCGTACAAAGTGTGAAGCAATATCTACGCCATCATTTTGCATCATCTGCACTACTTTTTCTTTTGCCTGTGACGAAACTTTAATCATAGCTTTATTTGGATTAATTTCACAACACAAATATACCATATTTTGGGTTGATAGTATACTATCCCTCATCAGGTTTATATATTGTGATACATGCTTTTTCAATCAGCGTTCGAGTTGTCAACCTAAAATAACCTAATTTTGAGCTATGTTAGAACAAAAAAAAGCATATAAAACCCCGGTTGAAGATCTTGGAGAATTTGCCCTAATCGAACAGCTTACGAAATCGGTTATTGCAACTTTGCCCTCTACCCTACACGGGATTGGTGACGATGCTGCGGTACTCAAGCACGAAGGTGAACTAGTAGTAAGTACCGATATGCTTATTGAAGGCGTACACTTTGATTTGGGCTATATGCCACTCAAACACCTAGGATATAAAGCAGTGGTGGTTAATCTCTCAGATATTTACGCCATGGGCGCACAAGCCACACAAGTATTGGTGTCGATTGCGGTTTCCAATCGCTTCACTTTAGAGGCGATGGAAGAAATATATGCCGGTATTCACTTGGCGTGTAAGACATATGGTGTTGATTTGGTTGGCGGAGATACCACCTCTTCAAAACAAGGAATACAACTTTCGGTTACCGCTCTGGGTATTGCCCCTAAATCAGGCCCAATCATGCGCAGTGGTGCTAAGGAAAAAGATCTTTTGGTGGTTACGGGAGATCTGGGAGCTGCTTACATGGGTTTGCAGGTGTTGGCTCGTGAAAACGAGGTATTTAAAGTTAACCCCAACCATAAAGCTGACCTTGATCCCTACACCTATTTGGTGGAGCGTCAGTTAAAACCTGAGGCACGAAAAGATATCATTGCACTTTTTCAAGCACTTGAAGTAACACCCACATCCATGATAGACATCAGTGATGGTCTATCCTCAGAGGTCTTGCATTTGTGTAAGCAAAGTGAGGTAGGCTGTCGTCTATACGAAGAAAAAATCCCTCTTGACCCGCAGTTTATTGCTGTATGTGAAGAATTTAATGTGGACAGTACAACACTGGCGCTAAGTGGTGGCGAGGACTACGAACTCCTGTTTACCATAAAGCAAGCCGATTTTCAAAAGATAAAAGCCAATCCTAATATGACAGTTATCGGGCACATCACCGATAAGTCCGACAGTGTAAATTTGATTACTCGAGGTGATGAGTTGATTCCAATTAAAGCCCAAGGCTGGAAGGCGTTTTAAGAGTTCATTAACCCCTCAATTTCATCTGGGGCTATAGGAATATTTGCCATCAAATTTACAGGCACGCCAGTAGCTTGCACCACAACATCATCTTCCAAACGGATGCCAAAACCTTCATTTGGAATATAAATTCCGGGCTCAACTGTAAAAACCATATTTGCTTCCATTGGTTCGTCCAATAATCCGTAGTCATGCGTATCCAAGCCTAAATGATGGGAGGTACCATGCATAAAGTACTTTTTATATGCTTTGGCATTGTTTGACAACTCTTTTTTGGTCAGTAGGCCTAAGTCTACAAGTGCACCACTCATAAGTTTGCCAACTTCATTATGATATGCATTCCAAAGCACACCGGGAGTCAGCAACTGTGTAGCTTCATTTTTTACCTTAAGTACGGCTTCATACACGGCACGTTGGCGGGGTGTAAATCGTCCAGAAACAGGGATGGTACGTGTCATATCAGACGAATAGTTTCCATATTCGGCACCAACGTCCATCAATATTAGTTCACCTTCTTGACATTGCTGGCTGTTCTCAATATAGTGCAACACATTGCAATTGGCTCCACTAGCAATAATTGGGCTATATGCAAAGCCTCTCGATCTGTTGAGTAGAAATTCGTGGGAAAATTCCGCTTCAATCTCAAACTCCCAAACCCCCGGTTTCACAAAACCCAGAACGCGTTTAAAACCTTTTTCGGTAATGTTGCAAGCCTCTTGTATGTGTGTAATTTCTTCGGGGTCTTTTATGCCTCGCAATCCTTGCAAAATAAAATTACTTTTTTCGTAATTCTTTTTGGGGAATTTATTCTTACACCATGATATAAAGCGATCTTCCCTTGTCTGGGTCTCTACTTTTGCACGGTAGTGCTCGTTGGTGTTTATGTAAATATTTTCTGCCTGCTCTGCTAATTCTAAAAATGATGTTTCAAAGTCTGCAGCCCACTGTACATTATCAATCCCTGATACGTCTGTAACCTCATTTTTGGTGAGTTTGTTTCCTTCCCATACGGCAATATGAGCATTGGTTTTTCGCACAAAAACCATTACCCGTTGCTTTGGATTTATCGTATCGGGGCATAGAACGAGGATAGTTTCTTCTTGATCGATCCCTGTGAGATAAAATAAATCACGGTGTTGCGCAAAGGGGAGAGTGCTGTCAGCACTGACCGGATAAATGTCATTTGAATTAAACACGGCAATGCTATTGGGCTTGAGTTTGGCCATGAAGCGTTGGCGATGTTTGGTAAAAACAGTAGAAGGTAGGCGGGTATATTTCATATCGTAAAGTAAAAAAATTATATTCACATAAAATTAATACCCATGAAACATCTACTATTTTGCCTCGTTTTTTCAATTGCATACCCACAACCTTCTGCGACTTCTTCTGAAAAAATTAAGCAAACAAATAATCAGTTGGATGCACTTCAAGCCAGATCATTGGTGGCGGAACTTCCGCTTAATAATATAGGACCTAGTGTTATGAGTGGTCGCGTAGTCGATTTGGACGTAAACCCCAACGCCACACACGAATTTTATGTAGCATACGCTTCTGGTGGTTTGTGGTATACTGATAATAATGGCACCAGCTTTTTACCTGTTATGGACAACAGCTCTACCCAAAATATAGGGGATATAGCGGTGCATTGGCCAACGCATACCCTTTACGTAGGGACGGGTGAAAATAACGCATCAAGGTCCTCTTATGCCGGAACGGGGATTTTAAAATCTACAGACAAAGGGAGCAGCTGGATACATCTTGGATTGGAAGCTGCACACCATATAGGGAAAATCGAAATTAATCCCAGCAATCCCGATGAGGTAGTTGTGGGTGTGACCGGTCCACTATATTCAAATAGCAACGAAAGAGGTATTTATAAAACTACAAACGGTGGACAAACATGGGAACAAAAACTTAACCTGCCTGATCCAACTGGCATTATTGAATTGAGTGTTGTACCAGAGAATTATAAAATACAATATGCTGCAGCTTGGGAAAAAGACCGCAAAGCATGGGATTTTAAATCGAGTGGTACCAATTCTGGGATTTATAAAAGCACCGATGCAGGCAACAGTTGGTACTTAATAAGCACCTCTGAAAGTGGCTTTTTACAAGGCAAGGGGGTAGGTCGCATAGGCCTAGCAGCATTTGATGCCAATACGCTGTATGCCATTGTAGATAATCAAGAGAGAAGACCTCGTTCTGATGCCCTTCAAGCGAAACTCAACAAGTATGATTTTGAAGGGATATCACTAGAAGCTTTTATGGCTATTGATAATAAACTACTACAAACATTTTTAAGTGACAATGGTTTTCCAAAAGTATACACAGCTAATCGTATTCGTGAGGAGGTGCGTAATGGCAACTTAAAACCGTCTGATTTAGCCCTCTTTTTGTACAATGCCAATGATGATTTATTTGACACACCAGTCGTGGGGCCAGAGGTATACCGCAGCGACGATGGCGGGCAGACATGGAGCAAAACACATTCCGGATATCTAGATGACATTTATTACAGCTACGGCTATTATTTTGGCATGGTACACGTATCACCTTCGGATAAAAATCACATTTACATATATGGCGTACCAATTTTGTCATCTAAAGACGGGGGTAAATCGTTTAAAACACTGGATGCTGCCAATCTGCATGCTGATCACCATGCCTTATGGATCAACCCCAAAAACCCAAAGCATCTTGTGAATGGGAATGATGGTGGGGTTAATATCAGTTATGATGGTGGTCAAAATTGGATAAAAGCAAATCAACCCACGGTTGGGCAGTTTTATACAGTCTATGCCGATGAACAAGAGCCTTATCACGTATATGGGGGCTTGCAAGATAACGGTGTATGGGAGGCCGTTCATACTGCAAAAGAAAGTGTGCGTTGGCACCAAAGCGGGCATAACCCTTGGACGGCAATTATGGGGGGAGATGGTATGCAAATCCAAGTTGATAGTCGTAATGCCAATATTGTATACACAGGCTATCAATTTGGCAACTATTTTCGGATTGACCGCGATTCTGACAAACGTAAATACATACAGCCCAAGCACAAGCTTGGGGAGGCTCCTTTTCGATTTAATTGGCAAACGCCCATCCAGTTATCTGCTCATAACAACGATATTATATATCTAGGCAGCAACAAACTACACCGATCTTTGAACCAAGGTGATGATTGGAAAGCCATTTCTGATGACCTTACAAAAGGCGCTAAAAAAGGAAATGTACCTTATGGAACCCTGACGGCTATTGATGAGTCTCGAGATGTTTTTGGAATGCTAGTGGTGGGTTCAGATGATGGGCTTATTCACCTTACCCAAAACAGTGGAACAACTTGGCGTTGTATCAGTAATAATTTACCTCAAGATTTGTGGGTAAGTAGGGTGCAATTCTCCAAGCACGACCCAGACCGCATATATGCTACGCTAAATGGTTACCGTTGGGACGATTTTAGTCCCTATGTCTATGTTTCAAATGATTTGGGCGTAAGCTGGACTGATATCAGTAGCAACTTGCCCAGGTCCCCTGTGAATGTAATCCGTGAAGATGCAACTAATAAAAACCTGTTGTATGTTGGAACTGACAACGGACTTTTTGTGAGTATAGACGGAGGAAAAAACTGGCATATTTTTAATAAAAACTTGCCGCGTGTAGCTGTCCATGATTTATTTATTCAAGAAAAAGCAAACCATTTATTAGTGGGTACACATGGGCGCTCCATTTACATGCTTGAGTTGGATGCCGTACAGCAGTTACCCAAAGTGTACGATAAAAAATTTGCAGTAATGCCTCCAAAAATACAAAACTATAATAAGCGTTGGGGCAATAAGACAAGAGTATGGTATGACGCCTTTTCGCCTTCATTTAATTGGACTTTTTTCTCTCAAGAGCCATCTGAAGGTGTTTGGACTTTGGTTTCTGACAAAGGAGTTGTTGTATTTGAGCAAGCGATTAGCTTGCATAAAGGGCTTCAACAATTACCTTACAATTTAACCATAGATAATACAGTTATCAAACAATTTAATCGCAAGCATAAAACGGATTTAAAGCCCGCTGGTGATGGTAATGTATACATGCCTAAAGGGACATATACTTTTTTCTGGAACGATGAGGAGTATACAAAACTCGTTTTGGAGTAGTTTTGTTTCATCTTCCCGGACATATTATGGAAATAGATTAAACAAAACTTTGTAACACATTAGAATCAGTATAAATAAAATAAATCTTTGCTATATACATTTCTATAGATTAACTTTGTAACACATTTAACTGTATTGAAGAATTCAACTATCTTAAGAAAAGTGTCAATGGCACTTTCAGGATTATTTTTAATAATATTTCTGCTACAACATTTTATTATAAACATCACTTCGGTTTTTGATGGAAGTGTATTTAATTGGTTATCTCACTTTATGGGAACAAACCCATTGGTTCAATTTATTTTACAACCTATTCTTATTGCTGGTGTAATTTTTCATTTTGTTATGGGGTTTATTTTAGACTTACAAAATAAAAAAGCTAGAGGCATTAGATATAAAGTTTTTAAAGGAAATAGTAATGCGAGTTGGGTTTCTAGAAACATGATTATTTCTGGCAGTACAGTTCTTTCTTTTTTAGTTCTTCATTTTTATGATTTTTGGATTCCTGAAATTGACTATAAGTATATTAAGGTTTTACCTGATGATCCACACCGATATTATGAGGAGTTGATTCTCAAATTTGATAATTTAACACGAGTTGTAATCTATGTTGTTTCATTTTTTTTCTTAGCCCTTCATTTATCTCATGGTTTTGCCTCCGCATTTCAGACAATGGGATTTAATAACAAGTATACCGTAATAGTTAAATCAATTGGTAAGCTTTATTCAATTGGAATCCCATTCGGCTTTGCTTTTATTGCAGTTTTTCATCACATAAATCACCATTATCTATGAAACTTACATCAAATACTTCCATAATAATAGTGTTACAAAAAATAATTATTACAGATCACAATGTGTGACAAAATAAATATAATAAGGTGAAAAAAATTACGTATTCATTAAATTACAGAAAACCAAAAAAATCATATAAACAAGATGATGAATTGACGGTTTGTTTGCGCTCTTATCAAAAATTACAAAATGGCAAATTTAAAGTAATAAAAAAAAGTACTGGCATTAAATGTAAACTTCGTGATTGGGATTCAGACTGGCATAAATCTTCTGCAAGGAACCCGATAAAATCTTCTGATATCAACTTCCTTGAAAAAAATAGATTGTTAAAAGATAAATCGATTGAATTTCATGCCAGGATTTTCAATTTGTTAAAACCCAATGGGCATAATGAGACTGCTAATAAATCATCTCCATTAAAAGACCACACTTCAGAAAATAAAATTATTCAATCAAACCTGGAAGCTAAGGTTCCACCTGGCCCGATCGAAAAAAAATGGACCACTCACAAAAATAATATTCAACTTGTGAGCCCATCTAACAAAAGGAGGATTGATATAATTGTTGTTGGAACCGGCTTAGCTGGTGGCTCGGCCTCCGCTACTCTCGCTGAATTGGGCTATAATGTAAAGGCATTTTGTTTTCAAGATTCACCAAGACGTGCACACTCCATTGCTGCACAGGGCGGAATCAATGCTGCTAAAAATTATCAGGGCGATGGTGACTCTATTTATCGCTTGTTCTACGATACCGTCAAGGGTGGTGATTATCGTTCAAGAGAAGCAAATGTTTACCGATTGGCGGAAGTTTCTACTAATATTATTGATCAATGTGTTGCACAGGGCGTTCCCTTTGCTCGTGACTACGGCGGACTCTTAGATAACCGCTCTTTTGGTGGGGTCTTGGTATCAAGAACGTTCTATGCTAAAGGACAAACTGGTCAGCAATTGTTGCTTGGCGCCTATTCGGCCATGAACCGCCAAATTGGTCGTGGCAAAATCAAGATGTACAATCGCCATGAAATGCTGGATCTTGTAAAAGTAGATGGCAAGGCGAGGGGTATTATCACCAGAAATTTGGTAACTGGGGAAATTGAACGCCACGCAGCTCATGCAGTGGTAATTGCATCAGGAGGCTATGGCAACTTGTTTTACCTCTCTACAAATGCCATGGGCAGTAACGTTACTGCGTCTTGGAAAATTCATAAAAAAGGTGCTTATTTTGCCAATCCGTGTTTTACACAAATTCATCCTACTTGTATCCCTGTTTCGGGTGAACATCAGTCTAAATTGACTTTGATGTCAGAGTCTTTACGAAATGATGGACGTATTTGGGTGCCCAAGAAAAAAGAGGCCGCCGCAGCGATTCGTGAAGGGAAGCTTAAACCTACTGATCTTGCTGAGCAAGACCGCGATTACTATCTAGAAAGACGCTATCCTGCCTTTGGAAACTTAGTGCCAAGAGATGTCGCTTCACGTGCTGCAAAAGAACGTTGCGATGAAGGCTATGGAGTTAATAAAACTGGCGAAGCCGTTTATTTGGATTTTGCAGATGCTATTGTGCGCTACGGAAAAGAAAAAGCCCACGTTAAAGGCTTGGATGAAAGCGATATGACTCTTGTCCAAAAATTGGGTAAAAAAATCATAAAAGCGAAGTATGGGAACCTATTCCAGATGTATGAGAAAATTGTAGATCAAAATCCTTATGAAACCCCTATGATGATATACCCGGCGGTGCATTATACCATGGGAGGCGTTTGGGTAGATTATAATTTGATGACAACTGTTCCTGGGTGTTTTGCAATAGGGGAAGCCAACTTCTCTGATCACGGGGCTAACCGTCTGGGTGCTTCAGCCCTTATGCAAGGATTAGCTGATGGCTATTTTGTATTACCATACACTATTGGGGATTATTTGGCTGATGATATTCGTACAGGTCCAATAACCACCGATGGTCCTGAATTTGACGCTGCTGAAGAAAGTGTACGTACTCAAATAAATAATTTTATTAATAATAAAGGTTCTAAAACAGTAGATTATTTCCACCGCAAATTAGGTAAAATCATTTGGGACAAATGTGGAATGTCACGCAACGAAAAGCAATTAAAAGAAGCCATCAAAGGTGTAAAATCATTAAGAGAGGAATTCTACAAAGATGTTTATGTGCCAGGCACAGCCAACTCGTTCAACGAACCATTAGCCAAAGCACTTCGTGTGGCCGACTTTTTGGAATTAGGGGAGTTGTTTGCTAAAGATGCGCTTGAGCGCTCTGAATCTTGTGGTGGGCATTTCCGTGAGGAATCCCAAACCCCTGAAGGAGAAGCCTTGAGAGATGATGCTAATTTTACATTTGTCTCTGCATGGGAATACAAAGGCGAACCAAGTGAGGCAAAACTTCACAAAGAAGTATTGAATTACGAAAATATTGAACTTAAAACACGATCATACAAATAGACATGAAACTGACATTAAAAATTTGGCGACAAGAAAATGCGACTGTAAAGGGGAGTATGCAAACGTATTCACTAGACGGTGTTTCTCCTGATATGTCTTTTTTGGAAATGATGGACGTACTCAATGAGCAATTGATGGAAAATGGTATAGACCCTGTAGCTTTTGACCACGATTGTCGCGAGGGGATTTGTGGGTCTTGCTCCATGTTTATTAACGGCGAGGCTCATGGTCCAGACCGCCTGATTACAACTTGTCAATTACATATGCGTAAGTTTAAAGACGGGGACACTATTCATATTGAGCCTTTTCGTGCCAAGCCTTTTCCTGTTATAAAAGATTTGGTTGTAGACCGCACTGCTTTTGATCGCATTCAACACGCAGGAGGATTTGTTTCTGTCAATACATCTGGTAATACGCAAGATGCCAATGCACTGCCTATTGAAAAAGAATCAGCGGACAAAGCATTTGATGCTGCAGCATGTATTGGTTGTGGGGCTTGTGTTGCAAGTTGTAAAAATGCTTCGGCGATGCTGTTTGTTTCTGCAAAAGTATCTCAATATGCGCTGCTGCCACAAGGGCAAGTTGAAGCTACCGATCGGGTATTGAATATGGTTAAGCAAATGGACGAAGAAGGCTTTGGAAACTGTACCAACACTGGCGCTTGCGAAGTCGAATGTCCCAAAGGGATTTCTCTTGAAAATATTGCCCGTATGAATCGCGAGTATTTAACGGCAAATTTGAAAGGCTAAAAAGGGAAATTACCTTTTCTGATTGTTTTGATAATTATTTAATAAAACTATTAAAATAGCAACTACTAAAATTATTAAAATATAGGGGGATATTCATAACCAATATTAATTTTAAGATTTGTATGCAATTTTGCTTTATTAATTGTGTTTCTTGAAACTACAAAAAATATTAACTTATTTGAATGAATTCCTTACATACTGCAATATTACAAGGCAACATTGTTTGGCACAATACTATTGCTAATCAAAAAAAATTTGAAAAGTTGCTTAATAAGCTGGCAAAACCAGTAAATCTCATTGTTTTGCCCGAAATGTGGGCAACTGGTTTTACCATGGAACCTGACCAAGTGGCCGAGACCATGGAGGGACCTTCAATACGCTGGATGAAAGAAATGGCAAAAATACACCAAACAGCTATTTGTGGTAGCCTAGCCATTCAAGAAGGAAAACACTTTTATAACCGCTTTATTTTTGTGCATCCTGACCAGAGAGTAGACACTTACAATAAAGCACATCCTTACACCCCATCAGGAGAATCAAAAGTTTATCGTGCCGGAAAAGGGTCAGTACTAATTGAATATGCAGGTTTTCGTATTCGTCCTTTGGTGTGTTATGACTTGCGCTTTCCTGTATTTAATCGAAACACGGACAATTATGATCTATTGATTTGCGTTGCCAACTGGCCTTCAGCGCGTATTCAGGCCTGGAATGCTCTTTTGCGCGCACGCGCCATTGAAAATATGGCCTATAGTATTGGAGTAAATAGAACAGGAAAAGATGCCTATCATTTGAATTATTTAGGATCATCTGCAGCTTATAATGCTTTGGGAGACGAATTGATTTTTATGAACGAAAATGAAACAACCGCTAGCTTTATAATTGATCTCGAAACCTTAAATAAAACACGAAATAAGCTCCCTTTTTTGAAGGATCGTGACAATTTTACTTTAAAATAAACTGCTCTTGCAATTCCCAGTTGGCCCGAACATCTAGTAGCGATTCGAAATGATAAACGGGTTCTGGTTTTTGTTTTTTTAGATAATTACCCGTATCCCATTTTCCGTTCGCGTTTTCATCAATACGGACCCTTATATAATATTTATTCGGTTGTAAATAAGCAAAGCGGTACAACCCCTGGGGTTCAGTTACATAAATAGAGCGTTTTATCTCCTCTTTTTCATCTAAAATATCAATGAAAATCGGCAATTCGGGCACGTTACCTAATCGCAAGGATAAATTACCATAGTCGACACGGCTTTTGGTACTGAACTTAACGTCTAGAGTATCGTTTATTGTATCAAAAAAATCTGTGATTGCTCCAGGCAAAAGTTGTAATTTATACTTTTCGTTTGGGAAAATATCAAATAGCAGTTGTAGTTCGTGCTTGTTGTATTGCGCCATTTTAAAGGGAACTTCAACAGAGTCTTTGTCTATTAATAAAATAGCATCAGAACTGTAACTTTGTAAAGGTGTATTGGTTCTTATTTTTAGTGTATCAGTTAGGTCTAGCGTGCCACTTTGCACAAAAGTAATCATAAGTGTATCGGGCTCTGCTTTTCTGACGCGGTATTCATATGACTTTGTTATGGTGTCGTGTTTGAGTGTAAACTTTAATGAGTCTGTTTCAAAGCCTTTATACCAACAATACAGAGTATCGGTTTCACGATCTTGGGAAATGACAGAAACGAAAGACTCCGGAAAATCTCCATCTAAAACAATCTCAAAATCAGGGCTCCCTTTATAGCCGAATCCTATACGTTGTTCTCCAGCTTGATAAGCACGACCAAAAGCAAAATCAGGTTCTTCTTTAAACAAAGACAGGGAAAATAAGCTGTCGTTTGGTAATGTTATGGGGTTAGAAATAACATCAATTTTATCTACTGATGGATCAAACACATAATTTTTAGAAACGTCTTTTACAGCACCTAATAAATATTGTCCAGCTTTCAAATTGGGTATGATAAAATCGACCAAGCTGTCAAGTGTATTGGTGTAATACAAGGGTTTGTTTTTAAAAATCACAGAATCTGTGAAAGTGCTGTCGATAGGGTATAACATTACTGAAACAAAGTTTTCTGGGTTGCGTAACAAGGCATCGGAAATACGCCCATTTAGTGTTAAAGAGTCGATGACTGATCCAGTTGAAAAAACATATGAAAAAAAGGATAAGGGATTGCCTTCATTGTTGTCCACAATGCTTTCTCCAAAATTGAATGTATAGGTTGTATTGGGAGCAAGGGAGTCCATAAACTCAATATTAATGTATTTGGACGCTATGCTTTGTGGTGAAATAATGAAGGTACTTTGGTCAAGCGGCGGAGAAATTACCAATTGTTCTCTTAATTGGTTAAGCTTAATATACTCGTCAAAGTAGATGCGAATCTTATCTTCTTTGAAGTTTACGGTTTCTTGTGCAGGTTCGGCACGCAGCAGCACTGGAGGTGTTTCGTCTTTTGGACCACCAGTTGGGGAACCACGACGGGCACATTGTACAAATAATGCGCAAATGAATAGTACAACAAAAATACGTTTAAGCATGGTGCAAAATAACGACTATTTTCTTGCTTATGGAAGAATGTTTTATGCATAGGCCATTCCGTGTACAGAAATTTTTTTGAGGGTTTTGCCACATCCCTAGTAGCACTTTGGAAACTATATTGCAATCAGATCTTTAAGCATCGTAAAAGGTTAAGCTATTCGGAATGTTTAAATTAGGAAACTTATCCTATTTTTGTCCTATGGCTAATCAAGAATTATTCAAAAAGGTATTGTCTCACGCCAAGGAGTATGGGTTTATTTTCCCCTCAAGTGAAATTTACGATGGCCTCAGTGCTGTGTATGATTATGGCCAACAGGGCGTAGCGCTAAAAAATAATCTTCGCGATTATTGGTGGAAAGCAATGGTACAACTCAATGATAATATTGTGGGCTTAGATGCAGCGATTTTGATGCACCCTACAATATGGAAAGCTTCTGGTCACGTGGATGCCTTTAACGACCCACTCATTGATAACAAGGACTCAAAAAAACGATATCGTGCAGATGTATTGGTGGAGGACTATGTTGGTAAGCTGGATAACAAAATTGAAAAAGAAGTAAATAAAGCAGCAAAACGTTATGGCGATGCTTTTGATAAAGCACAATTTTTAAGCACAAACCCAAAGGTAGTTGGCTATAAAGAAAAAGGAGATGCTATACTTAAGCGGTTGGGCCAGTCTTTGGAAAAAGAAGACTTCGTAGATGTAAAGTCACTCATTGAAGAACTAGAAATTGTATGCCCTGTTTCGGGCTCTAAAAGCTGGACCGAAGTAAAGCAATTTAATCTAATGTTTGGCACAAAGCTGGGGGCGTCTGCTGAAAGCGCAACAGAGCTTTATTTACGTCCTGAAACGGCACAAGGAATTTTTGTAAACTTTTTGAATGTGCAAAAAACAGGCCGGATGAAATTGCCTTTTGGGATTGCTCAAACGGGAAAGGCTTTTCGCAACGAGATTGTTGCTCGACAGTTTATTTTTCGAATGCGAGAATTTGAACAAATGGAAATGCAGTTTTTTATTCCACCAGGTACTCAAAAGAAGTGGTATGACCATTGGAAAGAGATCCGTCTGAGATGGCACCATTCGTTAGGTTTAGGTAAAGAAAACTACCGCTTTCACGACCATGAAAAATTAGCACACTACGCAGATGCCGCATGTGATATTGAGTTTAAGTTTCCATTTGGATTTAAGGAGTTGGAGGGGATACATTCCAGAACAGACTTTGACTTGAGCAGCCACGAAGAATATTCAGGTAAAAAACTACAGTATTTTGACTCTGAGCTTCAAGAAAATTACGTGCCTTACGTACTGGAAACTTCTATTGGGTTAGACCGATTGTTCTTGGCGGTATTTTCAAACTCCTTACAATATGAAACGCTTGAAGACGGATCTAGCAGAACAGTATTGCGCTTGCCTGCCGTAGTGGCACCTACCAAGGTTGCAGTATTGCCATTGGTTAAAAAAGATGGCTTACCCGACATTGCCAAATCCTTTGTGGAAGACATTAAATGGGACATGACAGTTGCCTATGATGAGAAAGATGCCGTTGGCCGTCGTTACAGAAGGCAAGATGCTTTAGGTACGCCATTCTGTATTACCGTAGATCACCAAACCTTAGAAGATAAAATGGTAACCCTACGCCAACGAGATAGCATGGAACAAGAGCGCTTGACATTAGCCCAAGCCAAAGCTCAAATTAACGAAGCAGTTTCGTTTCAAAATTGGTTGGGTGAGCTTTAGAAACGCTTTCCAATTGCAATCCCTACAGGTGCATGTATTTCCAGATCAGTATCTGTTATGTAACGAGCTGTACCTACAAATAATTCAAAAGAAAAACCACTAGTGGTAACCCATTTTTGACCAATAGTCAAACCAAGGGAAACTTGAAGAGATTCATTTTTGACAGATGCAAAAGAACTAAAGACCTCACCAAAAAAACCTTTTGCTCCGTATTCTTTAGAATTGTAAAAGTAAAACCTATAGTAAGGATTTATAGCAAATTTCCTGTGTGTTAAATTTCCCTCGTTACCTGCATTTATAAACATTGACAGGCCAAGGCTACTCGACTTGTTCAATATTCTTTCATAAAATATATTTAAGTCCTCCTCAACTAAAAAACTTAATGCATTTATCCTGATTTCATTTTTACCCTCTGGAAATGCGGCTTCTAGAGATGAATCTTTTACAATTTGAACCTTTTGAACACTTTCTTCTTGTCCATGAACAATATGGCCAAAACACAATAGAATTGAAAACAAAAATATTTTTTTCATCATTTATATATCATTATTGATTATTTAAACATAAACATTTTATTTTGATTAGTTTGTATTTTAGCATATATGAACATTATTTCCTATAACGTAAACGGTATTCGTGCTGCCCTGAAAAAAGGATTTTTAGATTGGTTGCAGCAAGCCAACCCAGATGTGCTTTGCCTGCAAGAAACCAAAGCACAGCCCGAACAATTAGATCTTGATATATTTGAAGATGCGGGTTATCCCTATCACTACTGGTTTTCAGCACAAAAAAAAGGGTATAGCTCTGTTGCTCTTTTATGCAAAGATGAACCCAAGCAAGTCACCTACGGTACGGGGATAGATTATATGGATTTTGAAGGGCGAAATTTGCGGGTAGATTTTGAAGATATTTCTGTCATGAGCCTATACTTACCTTCTGGGACTAACCCTGCCCGATTGGATTATAAGTTTAACTATATGGATGATTTCCAAGCCTACATCAATAACCTAAAAAAGAATTACCCAATTTGGTCATATGTGGAGATTACAATATTTGTCATAAGGCTATTGATATTCACGACCCAGTACGCAATGCTAAGGTTTCAGGTTTTTTGCCCAAGGAGCGAAGCTGGCTGGACGGATTTATACAAAGTGGCTTTGTGGATTCTTTTAGATACCTAAACACAGAACCACATAACTACAGTTGGTGGAGTTACCGTGCTAATTCTAGGGCCAATAATAAAGGCTGGCGTATTGACTACACAATGGTAAGCGAGCCACTTGCCACAAAAATATCAAGAGCATACATACTTTCCCAAGCGATCCATTCCGACCACTGTCCTGTAGGCGTAACCCTAGATTTATAAGCGACGCATTAATGAAATATACCAACATTCCTCATACCGATCTTCAGGTTAGTAAAATTTGCCTAGGCACCATGACTTGGGGGAACCAAAATACCCCAGCAGAGGGCTTTGAGCAAATGGATTATGCCTTAGAGTCCGGAATTAACTTTTTTGACACTGCGGAACTCTACCCTGTTCCCGCTAGCCCCGACACATATGGAAATACTGAACGTATTATGGGCAATTGGTTTGCAGCGCACAGTAATCGTGACCAAGTGGTATTGGCCACTAAAATAGCTGGCCCTGGGTCTTATACAGCACACATACGTACTACTGGCTTTACTCCTAGTAGCATTCGTACAGCACTGGAAAACACCCTCACTCGTCTAAAGACGGATTATATTGATCTTTATCAATTACACTGGCCAGAGCGAAATACCAACTTCTTTGGTAAACGTGACTATTTTCCTGAAACATCGGAGCAATGGGAGGAAAATTTTCAAGAGATTTTGGAAACACTTGAGGGTTTTGTACAGGAGGGAAAAATCAGACATATTGGTTTATCTAACGAAACGCCTTGGGCATCGATGAAGTACATATCTCTATCGGAACAAAAGGGATTACCGCGTATGAAAACTATTCAAAACCCCTACTCCTTACTTAACCGTACTTTTGAAGTAGGCAATGCAGAGGTAGCGCATCGTGAGCAGTTAGGACTTTTAGCATATTCACCTTTGGCCTTTGGTGTGCTTTCAGGCAAATACAGAAACGGACAATTACCTGACAACAGCCGACTAAAACTATTCCCTCGTATGGCACGTTACAATAGCGATCAATCATGTGAAGCCACAGAGGCCTATGCAGCGATTGCCGCTAAGCACAACCTAACGCTTACCCAACTTTCATTGGCATTTGTTACTGATCGTCCTTTTGTTACGTCGAATATTATTGGTGCAACCACCATGGCACAGCTTCAGGAGAACATAGCTACGGCAGACATTACCCTTTCAACAGAAATTTTAAAAGAAATAGATGCGGTGCACGAACGCATACCCAGTCCTGCGCCTTAAAACAAATGCGTCACCAAATCTTGAATGGTTGCTAGGCGAATAACTTCTAAGCCTTGGGGAACCGTTTTTACGGCTTGGGCTACCACCATTCGCTCAAAGCCTAGCTTGGTAGCTTCTTGCATTCGCTGTTCCATTTTGGGAACATTGCGTAACTCACCAGAAAGGCCTACTTCGGCAGCAAACGTATAGCCTTTTGGAATGGCCACATCCAAACTGCTTGACAAAATCGCGACCATCACAGCAAGGTCCAGTGACGGATCATCTAGGCGAATACCACCTGCGAGGTTTAGGAAAACATCCTTAGCGCCCAATTGAAAACCAGCGCGTTTTTCGAGTACTGCCAGTAGCATATTCAAGCGTTTGTTATCAAAGCCCGTACTACTTCGCTGAGGTGTACCATATACGGCAGAGCTGACCAAAGCTTGCACTTCAATTAGCATAGGTCGTATACCCTCAACCGTTGCGCCTATAGCATGACCGCTAAGGCCAGCACTTTCATTTGATATCAGTAAGGCACTGGGGTTGGTAACTGCCATTAGTCCTTCTTGAGCCATGGTATAAATTCCCAGTTCGGCAGTAGTTCCAAAACGGTTTTTGTGTGCACGTAATATGCGATACACATGGTTACGATCCCCTTCAAAATGTAAAACCGTGTCTACCATATGTTCCAATACTTTTGGACCTGCAATAGCGCCGTCTTTAGTAATATGCCCTACTAAAAAAACGGGTGTATGGGTATTTTTGGCAAATTGTATCAACTCGGCTGTACAGGCACGTATTTGTGGGACACTCCCTGCGGTACTATCCAGCATACTGGAATGCAGGGTTTGTATGGAGTCAATTACCACCAAGGCGGGTTTTAGCGTTCCTAAGTGATGTAAGAGAGATTGGGTATTGGTTTCTGTCAGCAAAAAACATTCACTAGACTCTTCAGTTACTCGTGCGCTGCGTAGCTTAATTTGTTGTTCGCTTTCTTCCCCAGAAACATACACAACTTTCCCTTTTATGGCATGGGCTACTTGCAGCAGCAGGGTAGATTTTCCAATGCCGGGTTCTCCACCAACAAGTACCATTGATCCTGGAACGATTCCCCCACCAAGCACACGGTTAAGCTCTACATCTCCAGACGACATCCGCGCGATAGCATCAACGGCAACATCTTGGATACGCACAGGTTTTGACTTTTGAGCGGTACCGCTGTCTTGCCATGTAGCCGTAGTTTTGGGTTTTTCGAGCACCTCTTCTTGAAGGGTGTTCCATGCCTTGCAAGAGCTACATTGTCCTTGCCATTGCGCATGTTGATGACCACAGTTGGTACAGAAAAAAGCTTTTTTGACTTTTGCCATAAGGCGAAGCTAATTATTATTTTTTGGACAAAACAGGCAGTAACAAAAAAGATAGACTACCAAAGATCACAACCATTACAGTTTGTCCGGTCCAAACCACCCAGCCAAAAGCAAGCGCTTGGTTATACGGGATATCAAAAGCTTGAAGCACCGCCGCTACAGCTATGGGATATAAACCAATACCGCCATTGGTGGCAGACATGGCAAAACCGCCAGCTACAAATGCAGGTATTACTGTTGAAAATGACAAACCACTTGTTTCGGGAAGGGCTAGGGTAACCACCCAAAACATCATCAAATACATCAACCAAATAAAAAGTGTGTGAACTATAAAGGCCCATTTATGCTTCATTTGCCGAATGGAAAGTATGCCTTGCAAGAAGCCTCTAAAAAAACCTATAATTTTCACAGCCAGAGGGCGCTTCGAACGTTTAAGCTGACGAATACCTAAGAAAAATACCGTGGCGGCAAACGCCATCCAAATAAGCGGCATTTCGTCAAGCGAGGGGTTGCCAATAACTTCCAATAAAAATTCTCCATGCAAAATAAACCCCAGTCCAATGAGTGAAAATAGTAAAACAAAGTCGATAATGCGTTCGGTAATGATGGTGCCAAAGCTTTTTTCAAAAGGGACATCGGCATAGGTAGCTAGAGCAGTTGCACGTAACACTTCTCCAGAGCGCGGAATACCTAGATTTGAAAAATACGATATCATCACCGTGAGTATGCTAATAATAAATTTTGGTTGATATCCCAAAGGGTAGAGTAAATAATTCCAGCGATAAGCACGTGAAAGGTGGCTAAATACACCAAATAACAACGACAAAAATACAAAACGCAAATCGGCCTGTTTGATGGCTGCAATAATTTGTGCGCGATCTTCTTCAGAAGTATTGGCAAAAGAGAAGTAGACAAGGTATAACCCCAATCCTAAAGGGACAACGTTTTTAAGAAACTTTAAAAATTTGGACATGACAGCTAAACAAGAGAATTGGTCGCTGTGTCAGGGAATATTAGCTTAGGACAAAAGTCTTTGGCTTTATCAATACTCATACTGGCATAGCTAATAATGATGATGATATCACCTTTTTGAACCCTGCGTGCAGCAGGGCCATTAAGCGTTATCTCGCCAGCGTTTTTAACACCTTCAATGACATAGGTTTCTAACCGCTCTCCGTTATTGACGTTGACAACTTGCACCTTTTCGCCTACCACAATATTTGCTGCATCCATTAATGTGCGGTCAATAGCAATGCTGCCTATATAATCAAGTTCGGCACCCGTTACTGTTACACGGTGAATTTTAGATTTTAAAACCTCAATTGTCATGCAGCAAATGTAATTATTTTAATGCGATATTATCAATAAGTCTTACCCCAGCTACAGATGTAGCGATAAACAGCCTTGGCTTGTTTGCAGAAACCAAATCATCAACTTCTTTTAGGTTGTCTTCTTCAGCACAAAGTACATAGAGTAAATCAAAATTCGGATGTGCTGAAAACGCCTCCTTAATGGTTGTGTAAACAGCAGCTTTATCTAACAATTTATTTTTACACTTGAGCATAGTTTGATAAATAAACCCGGCTTCATTTCTGTCTTCTGTAGATAGTTGCGTATTTCTAGAACTCATGGCTAAGCCGTTGGCTTCACGCACAATGGGACAGGCTATAATGCGTGTTTGAATATGGCGATCTTTGCCCCATTTTTTTATTACTTGCAGTTGCTGAAAGTCCTTTTCTCCAAAATAAGCCTGATTGGGTTGCAGAGCTTCAAAAAGTTTGGCAACTATTGTGATGACGCCGTTATAATGTCCAGGCCGATCAGCTCCTTCCATCAAGTTTCCAAGTCCACCAAGTGTTTGCACTTTGGCCTCTAAACCTTCCGGATACATTTCTTTAGCTGTTGGCGCAAAAATATTGATATCAGCTTTTATTTCATGTATGGCAGCTATGTCAGCCTCAAGACTTTCAGGGTATTTATCCAGGTCATCTTTTTTTTCAAATTGAGTAGGGTTTACAAAAATGGTTACCCACACCACATCGCTCTCGCGCTTTGCTCTCGAGATAAGCGACAGGTGACCTTGATGTAATGCACCCATAGTGGGTACCATGCCTAGCGCGTTGCCTTTGTAACTACTTCTCGCTGATTTCAACGCATCTAACTTACGGTATAGCGGCATATGCTTAGGTATCCTTATGAATTGCCACAAAAGTCGGTTAAATTTTAGTAATTTTGTGACTTAACATGAAAAACGTTTATTGCCCTCATGAAAGACAAAAAGATATTGTACATATCATCTGAAGTCGTTCCCTATTTACCTCATAGCGAATTATCGAATTTAGGTTTTGAAATTCCAAAAATGGTAAATGATCTTGGTGGGCACACTCGCATTTTCATCCCTAAATATGGACTTATTAACGAAAGACGTCATCAGTTACATGAAGTTATTCGCCTCTCCGGAATGAACTTGGTTGTCAATGATATAGATATGCCGTTAATCATTAAAGTTGCCTCAATTCCAAAAGAACGCATGCAGGTTTACTTTATTGATAACGACGATTATTTTAAAGGTCGTGGTTTATATTCAGAAGACGATGGTAGTTTGTATAATGATAACGATGAACGTGCTATTTTCTTTGCAAAAGGTGTAATAGAAACTGTGAAAAAATTAAATTGGTCACCGGATATTATTCACGTCCAAGGCTGGATAGCTGCTCTTGTACCCTTATATTGTAAATACTATTACAAAGACGAGCCATTGCTGGCCAACACAAAAATCGTGACTTCTTTTTATGAGCCACCGTTTAGCAACGATCTCAGTGGTGATGTGTTTTCTAAGATAGCTTTTGACAGCATTGATGACGAACACATAGAAATTTTAAAAAAAGGAACCCTAGACAATATGTTTGCTAATGCCGCCCAGCACTCTGATGCTATCATTCTTGCAAGTGAATCAGTAAGTGATGCGGTTAAAAAAGCGGCACACAACAGTACAAAACCTATCCTAGATTTAACCAAAGAATCCGACCCTCTAACCGCCCACGAAACCTTTTACCAGACTGATTTTTAATCATACCATGATAAAAAAAATTACCCTACTATTCACTATTGTGCTAGTTATTGCCTCATGTGACAAAAAATTTAATGACATAGGCGCAGAAGTCCTACCCACAAATCCATTCGTTGGAAAAAGGGCCTATTATCCTGTTGTTGTAAAACACGCTTTAGTAGATGTTGTTCAAACCAATAACATCGGCCTAATGCAGCTAGGAGAACGAGAAGACAAACTATTTGGAAATACAGCCGCAACTATTGTCAGCCAATTAAATTTAAGCCAATACGCCCCAAATTTCGGAGCGTATTCAGCTCAAAGAGAAATTGATAGCAGTTTTAATGAGTTAGAAACTGTGAATGATGTCTGGCTAGAAATCCCCTTTTTTACCAACCAGAATGATGCAGATAGGGATGGTTTGATTGATATATATGATATTGACGATACTGATCCAAATAGTGATTCCGATGGAGACGGTGTAAACGATATTAATGAGCAAATCAACGGAACAGACCCGACCAACCCCGATACTGATGGAGATGGTATTTTAGATGGAGAAGATTCCGAAACAGTCAACCCAAATCCAGATAAAAAACTATATGAAATAGATTCTTTATTTGGAGACCAGAATGCGTCATTTGATGTTGAAATAAACAAGCTCAATTATTTCCTTCGACAATTGGATCCAAATCAAAACTTTGAACAAGGGCAAATATATTACTCTGATTTTTCTCCAAGTCTACATAAAGATCAGCTATTGGCAAGTGAAAGAATTACTCTTGACTTTAGTGAAATCGTAAAAGATGACGCCGATAATCTATCACCACGTATACGTGTTCCGCTAAATAAGCAAATTTTCCAACAGCTTATCTTGGACAAAGAAGGCGATTCAGAGCTTGCAAACTCAAATAATTGGCGTGATTTTTTCCGCTCCATTTCAATCGAAACAAGTAATTTTAGTAGCCCATTATTGATGTTATTGGACACCAACAGTATGGTTATTCGTATTAATTACAATTACATTTCGAAAGTTGCAGATTCTGATCCAGTTGAAAATGTAGAAGTAACAGATGAGTTTTTAATAAATACATTAGGCAGCATACGTTTTAATACACTTGCAAAAACTACTACGGCTAATTCTGAATTAAATGATATTATTAGCACTAATACACCTGCGCAAATTGCCCTAAGCGGTGGGTTGGCTACGATTGTTGATATCCAATTGTTTGAAGACAACGATGTTTTAGAAGATCTTAAAGACAAACCATGGTTATTAAACGAAGCTAACCTTACATTTCATTTGGATAAACAAGTTGTAGGTGCTTATGGCCACACACTTCCAGATCGTTTGTATGTTTATAATTCCAATACCCTTGCACCTATTATTGATTTTGCTCAGGATGCTGTAGCAACTTCCAACTTAGCAAAAGTGGTTTACGGTGGTTTTTTGATCGAAGAGGAAGAAGGAGATAAGCAGTATTATAAAGTTAGGATAACCAACTATCTAAGAAATATTATTATTAACGATTCGATTAATTCACCCCTCCGGGTTGCATTAACCAATGTCCTTCCTAACCAAACCCAAGTTATAATGGCTAAGGTCAATAACTCAAATGTTGCTAAAATACCAACGGGAACTGTTGCAACTCCAAAATCGGGTGTTTTTATTGGCCCCAACCCCTCCAATCCAGAACTATCAAACTTGAAATTGCAGCTGGAGATTTTCTATACGGAGATTAATTAGTGCTCAAAAATATCGTTACAGCTCTTTTCGAAGTCTAGCTACAGGGGCACCGATCATTTCACGGTATTTAGCAACGGTCCGTCTAGCTATGGGATAGCCTTTATCATTCATGATTTTCATCAACTGTTCATCTGTAAGCGGGCTTGATTTTTCTTCAGCATCAATAACGTCTTTCAATACTTTTTTCACTTCAATAGTAGAAATATCTTCTCCATCTGAATTGGTTATACCCTCAGAGAAAAACCACTTTACTAATTTTGTGCCATAAGGAGTGTCGACATATTTACTGTTAGCAACTCTTGACACGGTAGAGATGTCCATACTAATTCGGTCTGCAATATCCTTCAATATCATGGGCTTGAGCTTTTGCTCATCTCCTGTTAGGAAGTACTCTTTTTGGAAATCCATGATGGTTTTCATGGTTTGGTGAAGTGTGTTTTGGCGCTGTTTTATTGCGTCAATAAACCAACGTGCTGAGTCTAGTTTTTGCTTTATAAACTGTATGGCTTTTTGCTGCTCCTGGTTTTTTTGTGTAGTTTCTTTATATCCAGATAGCATATCGCGGTATTCAGAAGAAACATGGAGATCAGGAGCATTTCGTCCATTTAGTATTAAGTTTAGTTGACCGTCGATAAGCTGAATAGTAAAATCAGGGACTATGTGCGTATTTATTTTGGTATTACTGCCGTAGGCAGCTCCAGGCTTGGGGTTTAGCTTTTCTATTTCTAACATGGCTGCCTTAAGCTCGTCGTCGTCAATATTTAAACGCTGCTTTATTTTGATAAAGTGTTTTTTACTAAAGGCCTCAAAAAGATCTTTGATAAGAATGATGGCATGGTCAACCGCTTTGCTTTGTGCTTTTCGGTTTAACTGAATCAGTAGGCAATCTTGTAAGTTAAGCGCGCCCACACCAGGCGGGTCTAACTGCTTTACATCATTCAAGATTTTTCTGACTTCTTCTTCTTGGGCGTAAATATTTTCGGTAAAAGCCAAATCATCAACAATATCGATTAGTTCACGCCTTATGTAACCACTATTGTCAATACTGCCAACCAAAAAAGCAGCAATGCGGTATTCTTCTTCATTAAAAGTAAACGTATCTAGCTGCGCCATAAGCTGTTGGTGAAAACTGATGCCTGCAGCATAAGGCATATGTTTTTCTTCGTCATCTGGACTGTAGTTTTGACTACGTAGACGGTATTCTGGTATTTCATCATCACTTAAATAAGCATCAATGTCAATATCATCGGTTTCGATCACATCGTTAGCACTTTCTTCGGAATTACCAAACTCGTCTAGGTTATCTTCTTTTTCTTTTCCTGATGCCAATGCTGGGTTTTCTTCAATTTCACGAAGTATCTGCTGTTCAAAAGACTGTATGGGCAGTTGTATCAACTTCATGAGTTGAATTTGTTGTGGCGATAGCTTTTGCGAAAGCTTAAATTTAAGTTGTTGTTTCAGCATGTATTATGTTCGGGTATTTAAATGTACAAAAAACCCACGCATTGCTATCTAAAACTCAGCACTTAAGGGAGTTCTTGGATAAGGGATCACATCTCTAATGTTACTCATACCTGTTGTGTAAAGTACCAATCGTTCAAATCCAAGCCCAAATCCGGCGTGTTTCGCAGTTCCAAAACGGCGTAAGTCTAAATACCACCAAAGTTCTTTTAGGTCGACGTCCTTTGATTTCATACGCTCAACAAGCCTATCTAGACGTTCTTCACGCTGTGAGCCACCTACCATTTCCCCGACGCCAGGGAAGAGTACGTCCATAGCACGAACAGTTTTACCGTCTTCGTTCATGCGCATATAAAAGGCTTTTATTTCAGCTGGGTAGTCAAAGATTATTACAGGACTAGTAAAATGTTTTTCTACCAAATAACGTTCGTGTTCACTTTGTAAGTCTATGCCCCAACCGTCTACGTTATACTTAAATTTCTTCTTTTTGTTGGGTTTGGAGTTTCTTAGAATGTCTATAGCCTCGGTATAAGATACTCTTTTGAATTGGTTTTGTGTTACAAACTGGAGTCTTTCCAAGAGTCCCATTGGACTGCGCTTTATTTCTGGCTTTATGGCTTCTTCTTTTGCAAACCTTTGATCTAAAAAGCCCAGGTCTTCTTTGCAGTTTTCAAGAACATACCCCAAAACCGATTTGATAAAGTCCTCGGCTAAATCCATATTGTCTTCTAAATCGTTAAAAGCCACTTCAGGTTCAATCATCCAAAATTCAGCCAAATGGCGTGAGGTATTGGAGTTTTCTGCCCGGAAAGTAGGGCCAAAAGTATATACTTTTCCTAGCCCCATAGCATATGTTTCTGCCTCGAGCTGACCTGAAACAGTTAGGTTGGTTTCTTTGCCAAAAAAATCAGGCTTGTCATCATTTTGCTCTGGATCTTTGGTGGTTACCCGAAACATTTCGCCTGCACCTTCAGCATCACTTCCAGTTATGATAGGTGTGTGCACTTGATAAAAACCAGACTGGGTAAAATATTGATGTACGGCAAACGATAAGGCAGCACGTACACGCATGACCGCACCAAAAGTGTTAGTACGAACTCTTAAATGCGCTTTTTCTCTTAAGAACTCAAGTGAGTGCTTTTTGGGTTGTATGGGATAATCATCAGCATTGGAAACACCTAGAATGTTTATGTTACTTGCTTGAATCTCATATTTTTGACCTTTTCCCTGACTTTCGACAAAGGTGCCTGTAATTTCAACTGCAGCACCCGTGTTTATTTCGGCAAGTACCTCTTCAGATACTTGTTCAAAATCCACAATACATTGCATATTGGCTAGACAAGAGCCATCGTTGATGGCAATAAATCTATTGGCGCGAAAGGTGCGAACCCAACCACGAATACATACTTCTTGATTAAGTTGATCTCCTAAAAAAAGCTGGCGAATATCCATATTGCATTTTAAAACAGTAACAAATATAGCGCAATTATTCTGCTTCTTTCTCGGGCAAAATTTGAAATTTAGGTTCTTTCAATGTGTTCTCGTTTGCAATCTGCTTTTCTAGCGAAAGCAACAATGATGGTAATAGGATAAGATTGGCCAACATCGCAAACAACAGCGTAGCCGAAACTAATCCGCCTAATGCTACTGTACCGCCGTAACTGGAAATCATAAAAACAGAAAAGCCAAAGAACAATACTATAGAGGTGTAAAACATACTTACACCTGTTTCTCGTAAGGCACTGTAAACGGATTTTTTAATGTTCCAGTGGTTCGCTTTGAGTTCTTGGCGGTACTTTACCAAATAATGGATGGTGTCATCAACCGATATACCAAAAGCAACACTAAATACTAAAATGGTTGATGGTTTTATGGCAATGCCAAGGAAACCCATCATACCAGCAGTAAGAATTAATGGTATAACATTGGGTAACAGCGAAATAATAATCATACGGAACGAACGGAACATATAGGCCATAAACAGTGCAATCAACAGAATGGCAAGCCCTAATGAAACAACTAAATTACGTACTAAGAACCGTGTCCCCTTGAGATAGCCTAAAGCTTTTCCTGTGATTGAAACATTAAATCGGTCAGTTGAAAAATGCTTATCTATGCTCTTTTTTATTTCCATTTCTATGGCTTCCATGCGCTCTGTAGTAACGTCTTGCAGCATAACTGTCATACGCGCAAACTGTCCCGTTGGGTCTACCAAGCTTTTGAGGAAATTTACCTCTCCATCAAGGTTCTTTGAATGGGCCCTTATAAAATTGTCTTGCTGTTTTGTTGGCAGTTGAAAGTATTTGGGATTTCCATTGAAATAAGACTGCTTTAAATACTTTGCTATTGAAACAGCTGAAACAGGATTTGAGAGTTCTGATATTTCTAGCAAATCATTTTCTAGACGGTTCATGCGATTCAGTGTACTTAGTCGTGTTGCTCCATTTGCCCGCTTTGTATCTATCATGATTTCAATGGGCATGACTCCTTTAAAATGGGTTTCAAAGAATCGAATGTCTTGGTAGAAATCCGATTTTTTGGGCATATCGTCAATAATTGTTCCAGACAATCGAATCTCATATATGCCGATAATACTAAGCATAAGTGTAAGAACTGAAATAAAATAAATAGACACCCTACGATGCTTTACCATACGCTCCATCCATTCGATAAAACCAGAAATCCAGAGTCTGTTAAGGTGTTCTAAATGTTTTTTATTTGGGATGGACATAAAGCTGTAAATAATGGGAATCATCAACAATGAAAGAAGGAATATCATCATTATATTTATGGAAGCTACAATACCAAATTCACGTAATAAACTGCTGTTGGTAAGCGTAAAAGTTGCAAAGCCACATGCAGTTGTCATATTAGTCATCAGCGTTGCATTACCAACTTTAGAGATAACACGCTGAAGCGAACGCGCCTGATTTCCATGTTTCTTAATTTCGTTTTGGTATTTATTGATTAAGAAAATACAATTGGGTACGCCAATGACAATTATTATAGGAGGAATAAGAGCCGTAAGTACGGTAATCTCAAAGCCCAATAGTCCGATAATACCAAATGCCCACATAACTCCAATCACCACGATAGACATCGAGATAAATGTCGCCCTGTATGACCTAAAGAAAAAGAAGAAAATAAGCGTTGTCACTAGGGTAGCCATAAGTACAAATAAACCTATTTCATCTAGTATCATTTTCGCATTTAGAGTACGGATGTATGGCATACCAGACACACGGATATCAAGGCCCGTTTCGTTTTCAAATGCACCAACTTTATTTGCAAGCAACTTGTCTACAAATTGCTGACGCGCACCACTGTTGACTACTTCTGCTTTTAGGTATACTGCTGTTTGAATAACACTCGTTTCTTGGTTGAAGAGTAGCCCGTCGTAAAGGGGTTGTTGTTTATAGAGCCATTCTTTAAGGGCAGTTGCCTCAGCCTGAGTTTTGGGGCGTTGGTATGTTAATGGAGTAATTTCAAAAACTTTTTTTCTGTCGTTGCGTCTGAGTTGGGTAAGTCTGCTTATATCAACCACATTTTCAACGCTGGGGGATGCAGCCAAACTATCACCCAGAGCAGCCCATGCGGCTAATTTTTCTGGTTCAAAAAAGGCATCGTCCCTTACAGCAAGTACAATCATGTTTCCTTCTTCGCCAAAACGGTCTAGGAATTCCTCATAAAAGGCATTAAAAGGATGATTATCGGGCAGTAGATTTGCTTCAGTAAAGCTAAAACGAATGTTGCTCCATTGTGTGGAAAGTAAAAATGTTGTGCTCAAAATAGCCAACAAAAAAACAATACGATTGCGGAGGATAAGTCGCGCCACGCTTTCCCAAAAGCGTGTATTAATCCATTTTATCATAGCAACTATATGTTCATGAGCTGCTTACACAGTCATGATTTCTTTTTCTTTGGTCATATATTTATCATTTATCAAAGTGATAAATTTATCAGTAGCTTCCTGAACATCAACTTCAGCATTTTTAAGTTCATCCTCAGAAAGTTCAATTTTTTTCAGTTCTGCATTTGAGTCTTTTCGAGCATTTCGCACCCCGACTTTAGCGTGTTCCGCCTCTGACTTGGCAAGCTTTACCAATTCACGTCGGCGTTCTTCGGTTAGTGGTGGAATACTTATAATAATCGACTCTCCATTATTCATAGGGTTAAAACCTAAATTCGCCACTAAAATGGCTTTTTCAATTTCTGGAATAAGGGGTTTTTCCCAAGGTTGAACTGAAAGCGTTTGTCCATCAGGAGTGTTGATATTCGCTACTTGACTAAGCGGTGTTTGCGAACCGTAATAATCTACTTTTACTGTTGATAGCATCACAGGGTTTGCCTTGCCAGCACGAATATTTATAAACGACTTATCTAAGTGGTCAACTGCTTTATTCATAGCTTCTTCAGCCATTTCTAAAATGAGATTTAATTCTTCCATGATTTAAAGATTTACCAATGTTCCAATGGATTCCCCCATAACTACTTTTTTGAGGTTACCAGGTTTATTCATATCAAAAACAACAATGGGTAGCGCGTTTTCTTGACTTAATGTAAACGCAGTAGAGTCCATAACCTTTAAGCCCTTACTTAGTACGTCTTCAAAGGAAATATTGTCAAACTTTTCGGCAGTCTTGTCTTTTTCTGGATCGGCAGTATAAATGCCATCAACACGTGTTCCTTTGAGTATAACGTCAGCATTTACTTCGATAGCGCGTAATACTGCTGCTGAGTCTGTGGTAAAAAATGGATTTCCAGTACCTGCGCCAAATATTACTACACGCCCTTTTTCTAAGTGGCGAACAGCACGACGCTTGATATAGGGTTCTGCAATTGCTTCAATTTTGATAGCGGTTTGTAATCTCGTAGGTACTTCGGCATCTTCCAGAGCACTTTGTAGTGCCATACCGTTGATACAGGTCGCTAACATGCCCATATAATCACCTTGTACGCGATCCATACCATTGCTGGCAGCTGCAACACCTCGAAATATATTTCCTCCACCTATAACAACAGCAACTTCTGCACCTAGTGCTACAATCTCTTTGATGTCGTAGGCATACTCGCTTAGTCGCTTAGGGTCAATACCATGCGTACGTTCTCCCATTAGTGCTTCGCCGCTTAGCTTTAAAAGTATTCGTTTGTATGGCATGGAGTATATTTATGCAAATATAAGAAGTTCGGGGGGATACTCCGAGTTTGTCTAAGGCCTAAGCCAACAAAACAACTATTGAATAGGTAATCCTGGCATAATCTCACCAATTTCATCTAGTGAATAATAATCGGTAGGCGTTACGGTATGCGTTGCTTTAAACGCATCAAATGTTCTCTTTGAAATGGTCTTAAAGGAATTAAAATAGATATCTCTTTTGGTGGAACTTATTCCGCTATAATTGATGTCCATTGACAATATATTTTGTCTATTACGCCCTTTTACAAACTTGTTTTTTTCAATAATTTTAAAAGGTCTTTTTATTCCCATTTTTCGTGTATAGTTTTCTGACATATTATAGAGAGTATATTTGTCCAATTGATTTTTGATAAACACATAGGTTCTTTTGTCAAGCCGCTCTTCAAAAAATAATCCAAATAATTTAATTCTAATTGCGTGTTTGTTGTTTTGGTAGGATATTTTATGAATGCCAAAATCAACCACATCAACCAGTATGTAACCACTGTAGTCTTTTTTCTTTTTTGATGTAAAACGCAATTTATAGGTGGGCACGCGCTGGTCATAGACAACTCCCTCATTGGTAAGTTTATATTTATTTGGTTTGTCCAAAAAGGGAAGTGCCCACTTTTTTTCTTTAAAAAGTAAGGAGTTTACCTTTCTTTTTAGTACCCCAAGTTGTTTGTTTGCGTAAGCTTCGGAAGTTATTCCCAAACTGTCTTGAGTAGTCGAATCTGCTTCTTTTGCGTTGTCGTTATCAATCTTTACAGATATTAGCGGCCCTGACTTAACTGTAAAATAGGAGTCATTTTTAACACGTTCTTTAAGGACACCTTGAATGGTTTCCTCCATGGAGGTATAGTTTGCTACAGCTAGGGAATCTTGAAGGCTAGCCGCTTTTGTAACTTCTAACTTGTGGTTTTTTAGTCCGCCGCTATCCCGAAGCCACATACTTTGCACATAATAATTACTTTTCTGATTTCTAGGTATTTCTTGGATGATTTCATCAACAAATGTTTGATCTAATTCCAGGATAGTAGATTTTTTAATTTCGATATTCATTTTTTGAATCACGCTCTTGTTTTTTGTGACCACATATACCTCACTCGAATAAAGTCCAAAGCCCATATTTTTTTCGGTGTTTTCAAGTGCGCGTGCCATGATTTCTTTTGCCGCTAAGGTTCTATTGGATACCACTATGGGTGCAAGCGTCCAGGCTTTGGGAATTAAAAAAAGGGTGTCTTTGAGTTGATCAACTCCAATTTTTTTAGTTCCATAACCCATACAAGAAAAGGAAATGGAATCTGCTGCATTGCTTTGCCAATAAAAAGCTCCCAAGCTACTGCTAATAACCCCTTTATTGCCATCGTAAATGTGTACAAATGGAATGGGTTCTTGGGAAATGCTATCCAACACAGTGATGTGTTGGGTATAAACAGCTGTTGAAAAGCTAAAAAGCAGTAGAGGAACAAAGATTTTCAATGCACAAGCGAATTTAGATATTACCAATATAAAAAAAAGACCCCTATAACGGAGGTCTTAGTTTATTTTTCGCAAAGTTTATGAATTAGCCTAATGCCAATCGCTTAAATCCAGTTACGCTAAGGTCAGCGTGCACGGACTTTACGTAAGCTGAAACGCTTTGTTTGCTGTCTTTGATATAGGTTTGATTAACCAGCGTATTATCTTTAAAGAAACGCTTCATTTTTCCTTTAGCAATATTATCGAGCATAGCTTCAGGTTTACCTTCTTGGCGTAATTGGTCTTTGGCAATTTCGATTTCCTTTTCGATAACCGCAGCATCAACGCCATCTTCGTTAAGTGCGATGGGATTCATGGCAGCAGCTTGCATGGCAACATTTTTAGCCGCTTCAGCAGCACCTGCCACCGCAGCAGAAAGACTAACTAGCGTGGCAATCTTATTCCCAGCGTGGATGTATGAACCTATGAAAGGCGCGTCCAAGCGTTCAAAACCACCAATTTCAATTTTCTCACCGATAACACCTGTCTGCTCAGTTAGCTTGTCAGAAACGCTAAGGTCACCTTCAAAGGTTGTTGCTAAAAAGGCAGCTCTGTTGTCTTGGGTTAGGGCAATGTCTGCAAGTTTGTTGGCAAGGGCTAGGTAGCTATCGTTTTTGGCTACAAAATCTGTTTCGCAGTTAATCGACACCACAACACCTGCGGTTGCATCGTCATTTACACGTGCGATTACAGCACCTTCAGAGGAGTCGCGGTCTGCACGGTTTGCAGCAACCTTTTGTCCTTTTTTACGTAGCAACTCAATGGCAGCTTCAAAGTCGCCACCAGCTTCTACAAGTGCTTTTTTACAGTCCATCATGCCTGCACCAGTGCTTTTGCGGAGTTTGTTTACTTCAGTAGCAGTAATTTTTGACATAGTCTCTTTTATTTTTTTTCTTTAACTTTAATAGGTTTATCTGCTTTAGCAGGAGCAGCTTCTTTTTTGACTGCCTTTTTCTTTTTAGCAGGTTTGTCTGCTTTAGCAGATGCAACTTTCTCAGCAACAACTTCTTCCACTACTTCCTCAGCAGTTACTTCAGTAGGTTTATCTGCTTTAGCAGATGCAACTTTCTTAGCAACAACTTCTTCCTCAGCAACTTCATCCACTTTCGCTTCTTCCACTTCTTCATCAGAAGTTGTTACTTCAGTAGGTTTATCTGCTTTAGCAGATGCAGACGGTGCAACAACTTCACCTTCAGTAGCGGCGGCATCAGCATCTGCTTTGTCTTTTTGACGTTCTTTTAGCCCTTTGTCAACAGCCTCAGTAACCAAAGTCATAATTTTTTCAATAGATTTTGACGCATCGTCATTCGCTGGAATCACATAGTCCACGTCACGTGGGTCTGCGTTGGTATC
>PAAD01000010.1 GCA_002698745.1 Flavobacteriaceae bacterium | reverse complement strand
CGGCTGGATCTGTTACTGATGGTATTGCTACACTTGCCGGTGGAGCTTTAAGTGGTGCAACCGCTATAAATGCTTCTGGTGCTGTAACGGCTGGGACATTATCAGTAACTGGAGGAGATACAACCCTAACTGGTAATGCAACCGTATTTGGTAATACAATGCTAAATGGTCATGCAAACGTAACGGGTGATCTTGATGTTGGTGCTGTATTATCCCTTGCAGGTATTGTTGTTACACCAACTGCTACAGAGTTAAATTATGTAGATGGTGTAACATCAAACATTCAGACTCAAATAAATGCTATCAGTTCTTCAACAAATACAACAAGTTTGAATGATCTTACTGATGTGCTTACTGAGTCCAGTTCTTTGTACATAGGAAATGATCCCTCGGGAACATCAGATTCAGCTCAATACAATGTAGCAGTAGGAGCAACGGCTTTAGACGCAATAACAACTGGTGATAATAATGTTGCGGTTGGTTACGATGCATTAACTGAAAATCTTTCTGGGCGTGTAAATACAGCTGTTGGGATTAAAAGTATGTCTTCTAATACCTCAGGTTCAAAAAATACTGCAGTTGGGTTTTTTAGTTTACATAATAATACCACCAGTGAGTATAATACAGCAGTAGGGGCTTACAGTATGTATGGAAATATCACTGGGACTGCTAATACCGCAGTTGGTGAGAGTGCATTAAAAGCAAATACAACAGGGGATAACAATGTAGCACTTGGAGTTGGTGCTTTATTTCAAAACACCACGGGTTATCATAATACAGCAATGGGAAGAAATGCTTTGCGTGGTATAACTACAGGCTATCAAAATACGGCATCTGGTTTTCAGAGTCAAATTTTTGCTACAGGTAATCAAAATACATCAGACGGATTTTATAGTTTATACGGTACTACTGGTAATGGTAATACAGCAATGGGATGGAGAGCAGGACGTTATATGACCTCCGGAAATTATAATGTAATTATAGGTTATGATGCAGATGTACTTAGCAATAACGGTACTTCTACTAACCAAATTGTTATTGGTTCAAATACAACTGGCAAAGGTGATAACACTGTTACCCTAGGAAACTCCGATGTAACTGCTATTTACATGGGAGAGAATTCAGATGCTAAGGTTTATGCTGGTAACACAGCTATTTCTGGTACATTATCAGTAACTGGAGGAGAAACAACCCTAACTGGTAATGTAACCGTATTTGGTAATACAATACTAAATGGTCATGCAATCGTAACGGGTGATTTTGAAGTTAGTGGTAATATAACGCAGGCCTCAGATGCTAGATTAAAATCTAATATTATGTCACTTGGAAGCACGCTTGCAAAGCTTATGAAAATAGATGGGAAGAGCTATACGATGAAGTCTAACGAGAAAGTAAATCAGATTGGATTACTGGCTCAAGACATAGAGGAAGTTTTTCCAGAGCTTGTAAAACAAGGTAATGACAAAGACGGCACATTGCGTCTGAACTATCAAGGACTAATACCAGTACTTATCAATGCTATTAAAGAACAACAAAATCAAATTAAAGAACAACAAAATCAAATTGATGAGTTAAAATCCTTATTGAGTAAATAACATATAATTTAAAAATTTTTACTTTTTGTCAAAAGAACAAAAATTAGTTGGCATGATTAGAGTGTAAGATAGTTTTTTACAAATATTACATCAAGATTTTTATATATTATAATTAGCTCAAGTAGAATGAATTATAAATAGTGTATTCTTATAATTAAAATACATGCCTCAAATATAGGTAGCGACAAGGATAGCGACAAGTAAATTGTCATTTAATGCCTAATTAACTGGACAAGCCAAAATTAAAAAAAGAGGTTTGTCAGTTGTTTTTAACCATATTTTGTCCTATTGCCTAGACATTAGCGGACAAATGTTCGTTTCCCTCTTTCTCCGCAAAAAGAAACCCACAACTTTAGTTGTGGGTTTTTTGATTTCAATAATGTCGATAGTGTACTATCGCAAAATGAATGAAATTAAAAAATAAGCCGCGTAGCGGATTGGGCTAACATATAGCAATATATAATAGCCTACCTTAGCGCAATGATTAAAAGAACCATAATTTTCTTTAGCGGCTTTTCTCACTTATTCTATGGAATAATTGCACTCACTCATCCATTTTATGTAACAGAGTTTGAGAGATATGGTTTTGGAGATTATAGGCTTCCTATTGCAATTTTTCAGTCTTTATTGGGAATAGGTGTTCTTCTAAGCTTCTATTATACCAAAATTGGAAAATATGCTGCTTTATTATTATCGCTACTCATGGGTGGAGCATTATGTACAAGGATATATATTGGGGACGATGTATCACAATCTGCACCTGCTGTAATGTACCTTATTTTAAATTTGTATATATTTAATTTACTAAAATCTTAGAAAATGAAAATTTTAAAAAGAATTTCAATGATTACAGTTGCTGCAGTTGTACTAAACGTATGGCTATTTAGATTTGGAAAAGCAACTATATACCGCGGAGGAGATGCCACCAACATGATAGAAGAATTTGCAGTATATGGTCTTAACGAAACCATGGTCTACCTTGTTGGAGGTCTAAAAATATTAGCAGCCATAGGTTTGTTAATTGGTTTCTACAACAAAAAAACCATTACTCCTGCAGCTGGGCTTATGGCCATGCTAATGGTCGGAGCTATTGTAATGCACTTCAAAGTTGGTGATGAAATAATCAAATTCTTACCAGCAGGTATTATGTTTGTTTTGAGTTCACTAATTATTATTGTAAATAGGAAACTTGTTTAAACCTGACTAAAAAACAGACAAGAACTTGTCCTAATTTACATTATGCAAAAGTTAAGGGAGATAACCTCTTATAAAAGCCATTAATTGTCTTTTCGGCTATATACCCAAAAACCTCCGATCTTACCCCTTTCTATATAGATATCTAGAATGTCATAAGAGGAGGTTTCTACACCGTTAACAGTACGTGTTAGCTTATGGCCAGTAATTACCCATTCTCCAGGTTGACCATCAACCTTCATTGAATAAGCAAAATTAGTATTCCATTGAGGGTTTTCAGCTTCAACCCAAGCTACTAATGTATTTTTATGAGTTTCTTTTCCTTCAAAAACTTCACCTTCATGATTAATAATCTTGAAAGTTCCAAACAACTCCGTAGAGTCTATTTCCATTGATGCTATGGCTTCATAATCTCTAGCGTTGTGTGCCTCAATAAAAGCATCTACTAAGGCTAGGTTTGCAGGATCACCATCGTATGCATTTACTTTTTCACCACCAGCGTTTAGGTAACCAGGTGCTAACTTAGATTCGGTAGTTGTAATTTGGCATGAGGAGATTGCCATGCATGCCAACATAATAATTACTATTTTTTTCATGATTATTAAGATTTTAATTTCTATAAAGAAAGTAAAAAAATCCAAACTTTCATGTAGCGCTAATGAATTACAATGCAATAAAATTAAACAGGCATAATATATAAAACTAACCTCCGTGCGGCGAAACTGATCTATACATACAACAAGCGGGTAACATATTATAGGCTTCTTCAGTGGCAACAATGCTATCAGCCTCATGTCCTACAGCAGCTATATTTTTTGCTGCGCTTATAGCACTGGTTTTCTTAGGATTATAAATGAGTGTTAGCTGTTGGGTTTTAGCTGTCCAACTGGCATACTTCACACCTTTTGTGTTCAAAGCTGCTTTTTCAATACGCTTCTTACACATATCACAATTGCCACGAACTTCTATATACTCTTTTTGAGTTTGAGCTACAGACACTGTAGCAAATAATAAAATTATTATTAATTTAATTTTCATGTTACTAATTTAAAGATTAAAACGAAATCCTGCATAAAACATCCTGCCAAAGACAGGAGCATACAGCTGACTACTATCAAAAGCTGCACCAAATGGATTGTCAGAAGACAAAACAGCATCTGTCTGTTTGACATCAAGTAAGTTTTCGCTTCCAGCATATACAGAAATTTGATTTGAGAATTGACGCGTTAATTGCATGCTTAGAAGAGAAAATCCTGGTGCGAAATCAGAAGGTGTAGTAAAAGATGCTACTCGTCGTTGTCTACCAATATGGTGAAGCGTTGCATCAGCACGCCATTGCTTACTGTCCTCTATAACAGATCCATATCCCACAAAGGCAAACCAACGATTTTCAGCTTGCAAAGGAACCCGTTTAAGCCCAGATCTATAATCCGTTTTGATGTCAAGGTTTTTGTAGGCAAAACGCAGTTCAATTCGGTCATTCAAAGAGGTGTTAACGCTGAGCTGCATACTTTGGGCGTGACTTTTGCCATCAAGGTTATAAAAAGAAATCACACCGGGCGTTTCCCAATCTACCACTACCCTATTTGTGAACTGTGTTCGATAAAAATCTAAGATAAAATCAAAAGGTCTATTTAAAAGCATAGCTTTTTGAATCCAACTAAGTCCATAATTCCAAGCACGCTCTGGCAGCAAGCCATACATTGGTTCAGTTGGCTGTGCTAAAAATAATGTTCGTTGACTGCCTAAAAACTTTTGATTTTCAGAAAATATGCTAGCTATACGTCTTCCCTCACCTGCTGACAGACGTATAATAGATTTGTTGTCAAAGAAAGCATGTCGCAAGTGAATACGAGGCGTAAAAAAAGTACCCATTACATTGTGATGGTCAACTCTTGCACCAATAATCGCATTAAAACTTTCTATGCCATCGTAATTGTACTCAAAAAAAACTCCCAAATTAGTTTCGTTTCTTTTCATATGTATGGTTAAAATTGTTTCGTCATAAACATCTACCATATGTTGCAAACCGGCCTTAAATTTATGAAGTGTATTCCCTAAAACAGACTGATACACTAAATGATGAAAATAACTGGTATAGCTAACGTTGTAGTTTTTATTGCCAAAATAAGCTGATTGCTTGTGGCGGCTAATAGCCGATTGAAAACCAATACTCCTATACGGGATTTCAGGATCAACATAGCCTGTTTTAAGACTAAACTCCCATTTATCATTGTCAAGCTCTCCACCCCAATATTGACTTTTAAATTTATGTAAAGCTGGTATATAGGAAAATTGACCTATTTGCTTAGTATCAGTTAAAGCCTTAAAACTGGCAAAACCAACCCAACCCTTTTTAGAATCGATATATTGCAAACGAGTCAACACATTGAGTTGTTTTGAAAGTGGCAAATCCAGGAATCCGTCATTATTATTATCGTTAGGCTGCGAAAGTTTATTCGCATGAACAAAAAGCGAAGTTGATAATTTAGAAGATAAATCGTATTTGCCCTGTAAGTTAACTTCTGTTTTACCGCTCAAAGAATGAAAACCATTAATAAATAAAGGTAAAGCGGTTAAAGGCTTAATAAGTTCAGAGTTAATCTGACCTGAAATACTCTCATAGCCATTACTTACCGCACCAGCTCCTTTTGTAATTTGAATGCTTTCCACCCAAGTACCGGGCGTAAAGCTTAGTCCAAAAGTTTGGTTACTGCCCCTCAAGTTTGGAATGTTCTCTTGAGTAAATAAAATATATGGACTAGTAAGACCCAACATTTGAATTTGTTTGGTTCCTGTCAAAGCGTCGGCATAATTAACATCAATTGAGGGATTGGTCTCAAAACTCTCTGAAAGATTGCAACAGGCTGCTTTAAGCAATTCGGCACTTCCAATAGTGCTTACGTTTCTAGGTGTGAAAACAGCACGTTGGAGTACTTTTCTGCGTTGTAAAACCGTTACCTCATTTAGAGAAACGGCATCGTCTGGAATTAAAATTAATTCTATGGGCTTGTTAAAACCCGAGGTTAACTTAATTGTTTTAAAGCCCAAGTAGGAAACTACTAAAACCGTATTTTCTGGCTTGTTGACCAAAGTAAAGTAGCCATATTCGTTACTAACTGTACCCGAAGTTGAATTCTGCCAATAAACACTAGCTCCAGCTAATGGGGATTGAATGCTGTTGTCTTGTTTATAAATATAACCTGAAACCTGGTGCTGGGCATGAGCTGCACCTAAAAGACAGATATAAATGGTCAATAAATAAGATTTAAACATGATATATAATTTAACGAGAGAAACAGTTCATAGGAATTGTTTATAACATCAAATCAAATATTGTGCATAAATTATATGTAAGTCACGATTTGGGCGCTTGGGTGGTGGTCTGTTGATATGTTCCTGCAAACGATCATTTAGAAAAATACTAACTACCACTTTTTCATAAACAACTGTATAAAATGATGGTAAAATAATAGTTTTACTGTTGTTATTTACAACCGTGTCATTTAATCGGATATCAAATGATGACAGTTCACAACAAATGCTCGTAACAACTGGTCCTGGGTGAGCTTTTTTCTTACAACAAGTAGAAATTTCCTTGTTAAATGCAGCAGCGACGAATTGATTGTGGCAAAAATGCAGCATAAAGCTACTTTCTGTAGAAAGAAACAGTGTGAATAAAGCAAATAAAAGGGCAAAACGGCCTTTCATAAACAGATATTTATTATCACAAAGTTAAGGATTTTATCGCAACCCAGGGAATCCTTAAAATTGCCATTTCTACAAACAGAAAATCAACTATTTTAGCAGAACGTTTACAAAAGTGGTTAGAAACATTTTACTAAAAAACTGATGCATTACTCTTTTGGCTTTATATCTATTGAAACAAGTTTAGAAGATATTTTGTGGAAAAAACTTTATCAATTAATAAATTAACAATAACATTACTATAGTAAATGATTAAAACAGATATTATTATTATTGGTGCAGGACCCGTCGGCTTATTTACTGTATTTGAAGCAGGTCTAATGAAGTTGCGTTGTCATTTAATCGATGTAATTCCGCAACCTGGTGGACAATTATGTGAAATTTATCCGAAAAAACCTATTTATGATATCCCTGGATATCCCTCCGTATTAGCGGGAGAATTGGTAGACAAGCTGATGGAGCAAGCTGCTCCATTCAAACCTGGATTTACACTTGGTGAGCGTGCCGATATCATCGAAAAACAAACGGATGGATCCTTTATAGTAACAACAAGTAAAGGCACTCAACATCAAGCACTAGTTGTAATGATAGCTGGTGGCTTGGGAAGTTTTGAGCCAAGAAAACCCCTAATCAGTAATATTGGAGACTTTGAAGAAAAAGGCGTGCGATACATTGTTAAGGATCCTGACCAGTTTGAAGGAAAAGATATGGTCATATCTGGTGGTGGTGATTCTGCCCTTGACTGGGCTATCTATTTTGCAGAAAAAGGTAGTTTTGTACACCTTGTTCATAGAAGTGACCGCTTTAGAGCACATAAAGACTCTGTTTCACGAGCACAAGAGCTAGCCTCTGCTGGTAAAATGAAACTACATACTTTCGCAGAAGTAAAAGAACTTAATGGAGATCAGGAATTAAGATCCGTAGTAATTCATACCAAATTATCTAAAAACACAGTTTATACTGACTTATGGTTCCCGCTTTTTGGTTTGTCACCAAAAATTGGACCTATTGGTGACTGGGGGCTTGAAATTGAGAAAAACGCAATAGTCGTCGATACCTATGATTATCAAACCAATCGCCCAGGCATATTTGCCATTGGCGATGTAAACACATACGCTGGCAAACTAAAACTCATTTTGTGCGGCTTTCATGAAGCAACACTTGCGGTTCAAACGGCATATAAAATTATCAATCCAGAGAAGAAATTTACACTCAAATACACCACTGTGCAAGGTGTGCAAGGGTTTTAAGACGAACAACCAAAAGAGACTATTAAATCTTGAGTCAGGATATCAACATTACAGTTATTGACCGTGAAGGTACAGAACACGACTTTGCTGTTCCTGTAGACATGAACCTTAACCTAATGGAGGTTTGTAAAGGCTATGACCTTCAAGTGGCTGGAATTTGCGGGGGTATGGCCATGTGTGCGTCCTGTCAAGTTTACATACTCACTGAGGAACATTTTGGAGAAAGAAACGATGATGAACAAGCAATGCTTGACGAAGCCTACCATGTTGAAGAAAACTCACGATTGGGCTGTCAGATACCCATCACTGCGGACTTAGATGGACTAAATGTGAAAATTGCCCCTGAAGAACTTTAAGCTTTTATTGATAAAAAGCTTTAACCCGTTGCAAAGCATTTTGCCTTATATCTTCCCAGAACAAAGTGACATCAAAGCGGTGGTAGTCATTGACAAAAGACATCCAAAATCGCTTGGGTACTTTTGGTAAACTCACCCACAACATGCCATTGATCTTTTCTACTTCCAAGCATTTATCATAGATTATATTGTCGTAATAAAATAATCCCTTATGTTCTAACATAAGACTTTTTTTACTATCGTCCCAATTAACGGGGTTTGTAGTAACAGCATTATTATACCATGAATAATATTTGGGGTATTTCCCTTTTTTATAACTGTTCCAGCTGACATAACCTCCAATCTGTTCGGGTGAAATAAGGGGTTTTAAAAATTTAAAATCGTCTTCCATAACACGGGTGCCAATCAAATACGCAGCTACCAACTGATTTTGAAGGAATTTACCATCAAAATATTCTTGCAATAATTTCTTTAAGTGTAATGCACCTTGGCTATGACCAGCTAAAATAATGGGACGGCCATTATTTTCATGCGCCATATAGTGGTCAAATGCAGCCTTTACATCTGAATAAGCTAAGGCTATTGCTTCAACACCCCCTTGATTTCTATAGGGTTCAAAAAAAGCACGGTAATGATTCTGACGATAAAAAGGTATAAATAAACGCCCCGCATCAGCCCATGCTGCCGCTTGATAAGGTAAAATCCATTTTATTACGTCTGTATTTACATTATTATCATCTATAGCTGCATTCCAATTGGTATTTTTTTTATCAATAAAAAGAGTTGGGTAAACATAAAAAACATCTGCTGCAGTAGATTCAGAAATAGTACCTATCGTCTCCCCATTGGATGAAATAGCGTCATATACTGCCCAATGATTAGTGTCCGAGTAATCAATCACATTAGTATTAGTTGTAAAAGAAGCAATGGGGTATGTTACATTGCATGCATTTAAGAAAAACACAATGAAGATGTAAGATGAAAGCTTTTGCATAAAGAACTCTTTTTTCAAATATCTGTATTTATAAACAATTGCTTGTAAAATGAATTGTATTTTTATTGGATTACGAAAATTGCATATTTTATTTTTATTCAAGCCTTTGTCCTTTTATGATTAAAATAGTTTTTTTAATATTTACTCTATTATTCATGTGATATTTTGAATATCATCAGCTGCCGAGTTCATTGCATAACGCTATTTCAACAAACTCGTCCCATTTTTAAAATAAGTTTATATTAAAAATTGTGTATTTTGGTGAAATGAATAATTGGGCATTAGTTCTTGTTTTTTTAATCACAATAACTTCTTGTAAACACAGTCAGCTTCAGGTAGACCTAGATGCAAAAAGCGAATCAAACGCAGCTGGATTTGCACTATTTAGTGAATATGATGGGGTCGTTAGCTTAAGTGCTACCATACGCGGGCTTTCACCTGGAACACATGCTATACACCTTCATGAAAAATCAGATTGTTCATCCGATGATGGCAAATCAACGGGTGGTCACTGGAACCCAACTTTTGCACCACACGGAGCTTGGGGTGATAAAAATGGCTTTCATAAGGGGGATATTGGAAATTTTGAGGTTGGTGAAAATGGAATAGGCAGGGTATATTTTGAGACAGACGAATGGTGTATTGGCTGTGAAGATGACACAAGAAATATTTTAGGAAAAGCAATTATTGTTCATCAAGGTGCTGATGATTTTACCTCTCAACCCTCTGGTGCCGCAGGTGCACGCATTAGCTGTGGTGGTATTGTAGAATAACTATTTATTAGGTACTTGTCCAATAGCCTTAGAGATCTGTAATACAAGCTCTTCCGTTGACTTTTCAAGATTAAATTTTATTGGCGGCTTTATACGCATTGTCTGCTTGATTCCCTTTTTTTTAATAAAGATTCCTTTTTTATCAAAGGAACGACGAAAACCATCAATTTGTATGGGTACAACTATTGGGTTATAAGTTTTGATTATGTGTAATGTTCCCTTACGAACAGGGGCAAATGGTTTGATAGTACCCTGTGGAAAAGTAATTACCCAACCGTCATTTAAAGCTTTACCAATATTTGAAATATCACTCATCTTCACCTGCCGATTGACGGACTTACCTTTTTCACGCCAAGTACGTTCTATAGAAATAGAACCAGTGTAAGCCAAAATACGTGGCAAAAAACCAGCCTTCATGGTTTCTTTAGCAGCGATATAATATACATTCAACTTTGGACGCCAGATATATCTTAAATAGTTTAAATTATCATCGCGACCCGCAAGACTGGCAAAAAAAACATGAAACATGGCTGTTACATCAGCGAAATAGGTTTGATGATTTGAAATAAAAAGGACATTTTTATCAGGAAGATCTCTAATAATTTCTGATCCACTAATTCTTAAATTATTAAAACCATTAAAGCGTCGACGCGTAAAAAAACCTAGTAGACGAATTAGCCAAAGTTTAATAAACAGATAATGTCCGAATGGGTTGCGCTTAAACACGAATTAGATTTGTTTGGCAAAAATACAAAAGCATCAACAAATAAAAATAACTCTTTAATAGAAAGGAAAAATATTAACTTTACAAAGTATGAATAATATTTTTTTTTCGTCATTTATCTTGATTTTTTCAAGTACCATGTTGTCTTGCACTAATCCAAAAGCTCCAAAGCAAAACAATAAAATTGGCATAAAAACTTCTGAACCAACAATACTGAAAGAGGATTTACCAAAAAAAAAGAGCGATAAACCTTTAAATGTTAAAACTGCCATTCCATTTTTAAAAGCATATGGTGATAAGCATAAAGAAAATAAAGTTAGAATTGAAACCTCGCTGGGAAGTTTCGATGTGTTACTTTTTGAAAATACACCTTATCACCGGGCAAATTTTATTTTTTTAACAAAACAGGGATATTTTAACAATACTTATTTTCACAGGGTAGTACCAGGTTTTATTATTCAAGGTGGCAATTCTGATAATGCAGATACTGGACAAAAGAGAAGAAAAATTGGTAAATACTTATTACCCCCCGACACTAACAAAGGCTACAAACATAAACGCGGTGTCATATCTATGCCTAGCAGCGAAATTAACAACCCACACAAAATGGCTTCCCCATATGAGTTTTTTATTGTACAACAATCTCCAGGCGCGTACCATTTGGACGGTGAGTACACAGTGTTTGGAAAAGTCATTCGTGGCATGGACGTAATAGATGAAATTAATGCACTCCCCACGGACAAACGAGAGTGGCCACTAAAAAATATACGCATGTATGTAACCGTTTTAACCAAATAAAATGACCATAACCCAACTTAAATATTGTATCGCAGTAGCAGAATTCCGAAATTTCACAAGTGCAGCTAAACACGTTTATGTAACCCAACCAACTTTGAGCATGCAAATTCAAAAGTTAGAGCAAGAACTTGATTTAAAAATATTTGACCGTACGCAAAAACCAATTGCCCTTACTGCAGTGGGTGAAAAAATCATACAACAAGCACACCTTATTGTAGCAGAATCAGAAAGAATACAAGACGTCATACAACAAGAAAAAGGGGTGATTGGTGGCAGTTTTAAACTCGGTATTATACCTACAGTTATGTCTACCCTACTGCCCCTATTTTTACAAACTATTTTAAAGGCTTATCCCAAACTTATTTTAGAAATTGAAGAAATGGCTACCCAGCAAATAATTGAGAATTTAGAAAAAGGATCTCTTGACGCGGGTATTGCAGCTACGCCACTTGATTATGATCACATAATGGAAAAACCTCTCTATTACGAACCTTTTATAGTCTTCGCACCTAAGCATTCTGAACTAAATAAAGAAAAAAAGATAAACGCTAGTATGTTAAAGAATGAAAAGGTTTTAATCTTAAAAGATGGGCATTGTTTTAGAAATTCAGCATTAAATATTTGTAAAATAATACACGAAGTACCGCTTCCATTTGAGATTAAAAGTGGTAACTTTGAAACCTTAGTTCAATTGTCTGAAGAAGGTTTGGGCATAACCTTATTACCTTATTTATACGCACGTAAATTAAGTGACCGGCAGCAAGTCAATCTAAAATCGTTTGAATCACCTGAGCCTGCACGAGAGGTGAGCATGATTTACCATCAACGAAAACTAAAGCTACACATAATTGAGGCATTACATGATAAAATTAGAGCTATAATTAGAGGTGCTATTATTTATGATGACATAAAAATCATCGGTCCAAAGTAACACGAAATTTCTCAAGTTTAGACACCCATTTTTTTAAACGTAGATAATCATATGCATCGAGCTGATTTTTGGCCTTTTTTAGCTCTTTATAGAAGATTGTAGGGTATTCATAAACATTCATTAAAATCTTTTTAAAATACGTTACTGTTGGTTTTGGAGACATAGTTACTATTTATAACGAAATACGTAAATCCCAGCCGATAAAAGTGTTGCAAAAATGTTAATTTTTGACTTTTATTGTCCACAAAAAAGAAAAGGAAGAAACCTCTTTTCCTGCGTCATCAAGTCCATTAGCATGTAGCAAAACCTGCTGGGACGCATTTGATTTTTTGGCTACTCGAATGGCGTTCAAAACTGCTTCACCTTGGATACAAGTAAAGTTTATGCGTCCAACTGCCTTTTTTGAAAACGTAGCCTTGTTTTCGATAACCAACATAGAAGCTTTTGTATTTAAAGCGTGTAATGCATGCATTATTAAAGCACCCGTGCTTAGTTCTGCAGCCATCCCTTGAACTGCCCAAAACATAGAACGAAAAGGATTTTTATTCATAAAGTTTAAACGTACACGAACAGTACATTGCTTTTCATCTATACTTTTTACGCGTACTCCGGTAAAATACGCTGCTGGCAGCTTAAAAAGAGTGTAATATTTAATAGATAAAGGTGTTATACGCATTGTCTAGACCAGTGTTTCAATGGTAGCCAAATAGCGTTCAGCATCTAAAGCAGCCATACAACCAGTTCCAGCAGCAGTTACCGCCTGACGGTATTCTTTATCCTGAACATCTCCCGAAGCAAAAACGCCAGGGATGTTTGTTTTAGTAGATTTGCCTTCAGTAATAAGATAGCCTGAATCATCCATTTCAATCTGCCCAATGAAAATATCTGTGTTTGGTTTGTGTCCAATCGCAATAAAAAGTCCTGTTATGGCAATCTCTTCTTTTTCACCTGTTTGATTGTTAACCATTCGAAGTCCTTTGACAACCATATCGCCTAACACTTCGTCAATTTCAGTATTGTAAAGTAAATCAATATTTGGTGTAGAAGTAACGCGGTGTTGCATAGCTTTTGAAGCTCTCATTTTATCTTTACGAACCAACATTGTAACCTTGTTACAAATATTGGCTAAATATGTAGCTTCTTCGGCCGCGGTATCTCCACCACCTACAATGGCAACATCCTGATCTTTATAAAAGAAACCATCACATACAGCACAGGCCGAAACACCTCCACCTCGTAAACGTTGCTCACTTGGTAAGCCTAAATATTTGGCAGTTGCTCCAGTGGAAATGATGACTGTTTCAGCTAATACTTCCTTATTATCATCAATAGTAACACGGTGCATTCCGCCTGGTTCTTTGGAAAAATCAACTGCAGTAGCCATTCCAATACGGACATCTGTACCAAAACGTTCGGCTTGTTGTTGTAGATGTACCATCATAGTTGGCCCATCAACACCCTCTGGATATCCAGGGAAATTATCGACCTCTGTGGTAGTTGTAAGTTGTCCGCCTGGCTCTAAACCTGTGTATACAACAGGTTTTAGGTCTGCACGAGCAGCATAGATAGCAGCGGTATAACCCGCAGGTCCAGACCCAATAATAAGTGTTTTAATATTTTCAGGTGCCTCACTCATGACATATATTTTAAATCCAAAATTAAAGGATTAAGATGATAGATTGACATTTTTAATATCAAAAGTTATTATCAATCTATTGTCTAAAATGATAAGAAATTATGTTTTGGCAACCTTACGATATGTTCTATATTTGCAATCCGTCTAACGGGGTGTAGCGTAGCCCGGTCATCGCGCCTGCTTTGGGAGCAGGAGGTCGCAGGTTCGAATCCTGCCACCCCGACAAAATTTAATTGGGATGTATATTACATCTTTTCACGTCCCAATAATTTTATTTGATATGATTCGGGATGTGGCGCAGCCTGGTAGCGCACACGCATGGGGTGCGTGGGGTCGCAGGTTCAAATCCTGTCATCCCGACTTTTTCTTTCAAAATTCAATGTCCTAATTACATTGCTTGAATATAATTTTACCAATTCTTATCAATAATAAGGTAAGCCTGGAAATACATCCCGACAATGTTTAAATTAAATTGATGTTAAGCCGTTTATTTTTCTGTTAATATTTATCAATTAATCAAACAGACTGTCAAATATTGAAGCTTATCTTTGTAAAAAACAGTAATTGGTGATAATTGGAATTAGTGGCGGCACAGGTGCGGGTAAAACCACCCTTGTCAATTATTTTGCAGAAATATTAGGCAAAGACCAAACGCTTATAATATCACAAGATCGTTATTACAAACACTTACCGGAGCTATCTTTTGAAGAACGTTGTCTAATCAACTTTGATCACCCTGATGCACTTGATTTTGATTTACTCTTGAGTCATGTTTTGCAACTTCAGGAAGGCAAATCAATACAAAGTCCTTTATATTCGTTTGAACAGCATTTACGTAAAGATGAAATTGAAGTTTTGCATCCAAAAAAATATATTTTAATTGAAGGTATTTTGGTCTTTGCTCATGCGCCACTTCTTAATTTATTTAACCATAAGGTGTATATTGAAGCTGATATTAACAATCGCATTAAACGGCGCATGGAACGTGATCTAAAGACTAGAGGTAGAACAAAAGAAGAAGTTACTGTGCGTTTTCAAAATACACTTCAAGACATGCACAAAAAGTTTATATCGCCCCATATGAACTCAGCTGATATAATTATTATAAATAATGACTTGAAGTTTGCAAAGAATCAAATACAAGAATGGATTGAAACCTTGATTAAATGAAAAAGCTTTTTAAAAATCCATGGTTTAAGTTAGCCACAAACCTTTATGCTTTAATTGGAATATTTTTTATTGTATGGATGGTTTTTCTAGATTCCAATTCACTACTCATATACTTTAACCTTGAAAACAAGTTAACAGAACTTAAAAGGCAGAAAAGTACTTTGGAAGAAAATATCGATTTAGATAGACAAACACTGTTACAATTAAGCGACTCTACAGAAATGGAACGATATGCAAGAGAGCGCTATCTGATGAAAAAAAGTAATGAAGATGTGTACCTTATTGAGTACGCAGATACCATAAATTAACTAAATAAAACAACATGAAACACGCAGAACAAATGTTGCGAGATGATGCCTTAGCAGGAAAAGTTATAGTCGTCACTGGCGGCGGAAGCGGACTGGGAAAATCAATGACAAGTTATTTTCTAAAACTTGGAGCTAGGGTTGCCATAACTTCACGTAACCTCAAAAAACTAGAAACCACCGCGCAGGAACTAATGCAAGAAACAGGGGGTGATTGTTATGCAGTTGCTTGTGATGTTCGCAACATTGACGAGGTTGAAGCCATGCACATTCAAGTACTAGAAAATTATGGGGCTGTAGATGTGTTGGTAAATAATGCGGCTGGTAATTTTATAGCACCTACAGAAAGACTGTCGTCAAATGCGTTTGATACCATTTTGGATATTGTTCTCAAGGGAACAAAAAACTGTACGCTAACATTTGGGAAGCATTGGATTAAAACCAAACAAAAAAAAACAAACGTACTTAATGTCGTAACTACGTATGCATTCACGGGTTCGGGCTATGTAGTTCCCTCTGCCTGTGCCAAAGCTGGAGTCTTAGCCATGACGCGCTCATTGGCTGTTGAATGGGCAAAATATGGCATGCGCTTTAATGCTGTTGCGCCTGGACCATTCCCTACTAAAGGTGCTTGGGATCGATTGTTGCCCGCGCCAATAAAAAGGAAATTTGATCCTAAAAAACGTATACCAATTGGAAGAGTAGGTGAACATCAAGAGTTATCAAATCTAGTTGCCTACATAATTTCTGATTTTGGCGCTTACCTTAACGGCGAAGTAATTACAATTGATGGAGGCGAATGGCTCAAAGGTGCTGGTCAATTTAATAATTTAGAGCAGGTTAAAAAAACCATGTGGGACTTACTTGAGCTTGCTATTAGGAGGAAAAATAGTTAACACAAATTTGGCAGAAACTACTGAATTTTAGTAGTATTTTTACATTTGATTATTTTAGATGGGGAAAATTATTGCAATAGCGAATCAGAAAGGGGGTGTTGGGAAAACAACCACATCTGTGAATCTTGCGGCTTCGCTTGGCGTCCTTGAAAAAAAGGTCCTGCTTGTTGATGCCGACCCTCAAGCCAATGCAACATCTGGACTAGGCATTGAAGTTAATACAGTTGAAATAGGATCCTACCAAGTGTTAGAACACATAGTCACTGCTAAAGAAGCCATTGTTGCAACAAATTCACCAAATCTTGATTTAATCCCTGCACATATTGATCTAGTTGCCATCGAAATAGAATTGATTGACAAGACAAATAGGGAAATGATGCTTCGTAAAGCATTGGAACCCATCAAAGGCGATTACGATTATATTTTTATTGACTGTGCTCCTTCGCTTGGTCTAATCACATTAAATGCGCTTACAGCTGCTCATTCAGCAATCATTCCCATTCAATGCGAATACTTTGCACTCGAAGGATTAGGAAAACTATTGAATACCATAAAAAGCATTCAAAAAATTCATAACAAGGATCTCGGTATTGAGGGTATGTTGTTAACAATGTACGACTCCAGACTACGTCTCTCGAACCAAGTAGTCGGTGAAGTAAAAAAACATTTTGGAAATATGGTTTTTAATACTATTATTCAAAGAAATGTAAAGCTAGGTGAAGCACCCAGCTTTGGAGAAACAATTATTGATTACGATGCAACCAGCAAAGGTGCTTCTAGCTATTTAAAGTTGGCACAAGAACTAATCAGCAAAAAAAAGTAATATGGCAAAAGCAAAAAAACGTCAAGCCATGGGACGTGGGCTATCAGCACTACTCCCAACGGAAACAAATCTTGTTCAAGAAAGTGTTGAAGGAAAGGTTATCAAACTTCCTCTAAATCAAATTGAAACCAATCCTTTTCAGCCACGAACACAGTTTAATCCAGATACTTTGGCAGAACTGGCTTCGTCCATCTCTGAACTTGGTGTTATCCAGCCTATAACGGTACGTAAACTCAAAGAAAACAGGTATCAATTAGTTTCTGGTGAGCGACGCTTCAGGGCTTCACAATCTATCAATCTAAAATACATTCCTGCCTACATACGCATTGCAAACGATCAAGAGTCATTAGAAATGGCATTGGTTGAAAATATCCAAAGAGATGATTTAGATCCTATTGAAATTGCGTTGAGCTACGATAGGCTTATTAACGAGATTGAACTAACGCAAGAGCAAATGAGTAAACGTGTTGGAAAAAAGAGATCAACAATCACTAATTACTTGCGTTTACTTAACCTTGACCCAATAATTCAGTCAGGTATTCGAGACGGATTCATCAGCATGGGGCATGGACGTGCATTACTGAGTGTATTAGAAAAACAAGAGCAATTAAGATTGTATAAAAAAATTGTTGCAACTGGTATGTCAGTTAGGGCTACTGAAAAAGCCACAAAACCAATAAAATATAGAACCACTGCAGTCGAAGATTATACATCACCACATTTGGATTTATTTAAAAACTTTTTCGATGCAACGGTGCAAACCACAGTTGACAAAAACGGTGCAGGTAAAATCATAATTTCTTTTGCTTCTAAAATGGAATTTGAAAATATTCGTAAAAAATTAAACTAGTGAAGTATTTCCTTTTATCCGTTTTTATATTATGTCACATTCTTCTTGTCTTTGGACAGCAAATTATAGTTGATGACATACAAAAAATAGAAAACGAAGATCCACTTAGACCTGCAAAAGCAGCTTTTTATTCCGCCGTACTTCCTGGCTTGGGACAAGTATATAACAAACGATATTGGAAAATTCCGCTTGTTTATGGAGCTATAGGTACTTCAATATATACATACGATCAAAATCACAAAAACTATTTGCGATACCGGAATGCATATAAAAGAAGAATTGCTGGATATAATGATGACGAATTTATAAACCTTATAGCAAGCACGGACCGTCTAATAGATGGTCAAGAATTTTATAAACGAAATAGAGATCGGTCGATGATTTTTATTTTAGGCTTTTATTTTCTTAATATCTTGGACGCCAATATTGATGCACACTTAAAACAATACAATGTAAACAGCGATTTAACTGTAAAACCCTACTTAAATGTTGCGCCAATTAGTGCACAACTGGTAGCAGGAATGCAGGTCGCATTAACTTTTTAATATGAAGATAGCCATTTTAGGTTATGGAAGAATGGGTAAGGCAATTGAAAGCATTGCAAAGTCAAGAGGACACGAAATAGTTTCCATTATAGACAAGGACAACCCAAAAGACTCACTTAATGGAGCTGAAGTAGCCATCAACTTTAGTGTTCCGTCTGCAGCAGTAGCAAACATCACTCATGCCTTAAACCGTGGTGTGGCTGTTGTTTGCGGTACAACAGGCTGGCTTGAAAATCGAGCGGATATTGAATCATTGTGTACTACTAAAAAAGGGGCCTTTTTATATGCTTCAAACTTTAGCTTAGGAGTAAATATTTTTTTTGCTCTCAACTATAAACTAGCACAAATTATGGGTAAGTATAAACAATATGATGCAAGCCTTACTGAAATTCACCATACACAAAAGTTAGATACACCTAGTGGTACAGCCATCACACTTGCAGAAGGTATTTTACCACATATAGATAAAAACAGTTGGGCGCTGGAAAGACAGGCAAAAGGAATGGATTTACCTATAAAGGCTGAGCGCTTACCAGATGTTCCGGGTACGCATACCGTTGATTATAACTCTGAAACAGACAAAATCAGTATTAAGCATGTTTCACACAATCGCGATGGTTTTGCCTTAGGAGCGATTGTTGCTTCAGAATGGGTTATTGGCAAAAGCGGTATTTTTACAATGAAAGACGTTTTAAATATAACCTAATTTCCAAATCATGACTTTATCCCAATGGGCTCTGTTTGTTTTGCTTTGTCAAATCCTCATGTTTGTTAAGCTGTGGAAATTGTATAAAAAAGCGGGTTATGCACCTTACTTTGCTGCAGTTCCCATTTACAACTCTGTTATATTACTTCGCATTATTGGACGACCATCTTGGTGGGTTATTTTGTTGTATTTTCCTATTGTTAACCTATTAATGCTCCCAGTGATATGGGTGGAAACAGCACGAAAGTTTGGTAAAAATTCAATTACAGATAACTTTTTGGCTTGGGCAACCCTAGGGCTTTATGGATTTTACATAAACTACGCAACTGATGTTAAATATAATCCAGAACAATCCGTTGCACCAAAAACTAAATTTGGTCAATTTATTGGCTCAACCGTTTATGCTGTGGTTATTGCAACTATAGTTCATGCTTATTTTATGCAGCCATATATAATCCCTACAGGTTCTTTGGAGAAATCACTATTAGTAGGAGATTTTTTGTTGGTTAGTAAATTCCATTATGGCGCGCGAGCACCACAAACGGTGGTTTCATTTCCTATGGTTCACGATACCATTCCATTGTTAAGAACAAGATCGTATTTAAAAAAGCCACAACTCCCCTACATGAGAATTCCGGGACTACAGCGAATAAAGCGTAATGATATTGTCGTATTTAGTTGGCCTGCAGATACGGTAAGGCAATTTTTTAAGAAAGAAGCAGGTGTTGTAAAGCCCATTGACAAAAAATCCAATTATGTAAAACGTTGTGTTGCCATTCCCGGGGATACACTCACCATTCGAGATGGCATCATACAAATTAATGGAGCGAAATCTAATATGCCAGACCGAGCAAAGCCCATTTTCGGCTTCAAGGCTTACAACTCAAAGGGAATCTCTGCCAGAAGGCTCATCAATGCAGGTTATAACGACCTTACACGAAAGTTCTTAATCACAAACATTACCCAGCCCATTCTTGATGCGTTAAGACCCCATTTATTAATGATCGCCAATCCAGATCCGAATAATTATCAGGTGCTTACTGAAGCTAGAGGTTTACCCCTTAACATTGTTCAGCAATACCGTATTCAGGCCAAGGAGTTGTTGGAAAAAGAGAAAAGCTTATTTCTAACACTAAAAGAAGCAGAGGAGTTGCCAAATCAGTTGCTATTAGACAGCCTGAAACGAAACATCAATAGCAGGCGAACCTACAACGATACTTATTTTCCAAACAATTTACGCTATAACTGGAACGAAGATCAATTTGGACCTCTTGTCATGCCTGAGAAAGGGGTTACTGTTAGCTTAAACCCAAAAAATGTAGCGCTCTATAAAAAGATTATTTCAGATTATGAATTTAATGAATTAGAGATTAATGGTGATACTATAATGATTAATGGATCGCCCGCAGACAGCTATACCTTTAAGCAAGGGTATTATTGGATGATGGGTGACAACCGTCACCGCTCAGAAGACAGTCGCTTTTGGGGGTTTGTACCAGAAGATCACATTGTTGGAAAACCAGTCTTTATATGGATGAGCATTGATGGTTTTATGGATGGATTTCGCAATTGGAGCATACGTTGGGAACGGGTATTTACAACGGTTGGTGGCTCAGGGGAACCTGTTTCTTACCGATGGTATTTTGTGGCCTTTATTATTATTTGGCAGTGCGCCGCATGGTACATAAGGCGTTCTAAAGAAAAATAAATGAGTACTGTTGTTGCGACATTACCGTACATGGGTTCTATTAACTTGTGGAGCTTTATGACAACTGCTAAAACACTTATCATTGAGCAACACGATTATTATCAAAAGCAAACTTTTCGAAACAGAACATATATACACGGAGCGAACGGTAAGTTATTGCTTACTATTCCTGTTAAACACCTTGGAGAAATAGGGCACCAATACTACCAAACCGTTGAAATAGAAAATAACTTTAATTGGCAAAAACAGCATTGGAAATCCATACAATCGGCCTATAGATCGTCTCCTTATTTCGAGTTTTATGAAGATAATTTAGCTTTTCTTTATAAAATCAAATTTACATCGCTATACAGTTTTAATAAAGCCTATTTTGAGCTATTACTAAAGTTATTGGGTTTTGAACCTAACGTACAGTATTCCGAAAGCTATAAAGCCAAACCCGCTGCTACAGACATTAGAGCACAAATAGAGCAAAAGAAAAGCGATACCTATTTGGGGATTAAATACACCCAAGTATTTGAAAATAAAAATGGATTTATCCCAAATTTATCCATAATAGATTTACTGTTTAATGAAGGGCCAAATACTTTAACACTTTTAAGAGTGGGACTTTAGTTAATAAAAACAACATTTTAAACCTAAGCCGCAAACAATGAAAGAATCTAAAATAACAGGAAAATAAATACTTAAATATTTTTCTAACGGCCTAAATACTTTGAGACTTCCCAAAAGGACTTTATGATTAGTTAACGTTTTCAAGTAATTGAAGACTTGTTAAAAAATAAAAAGCAGGCCATAAGCCGGATTCTGTCGTGCCTTATCATTAATCTAGGCGATGCATTACTGCAACGCTCAATCCGCCTACCCTCCAACTTGGACGCGCTGTCCTAAACGTTGGTTTACATGGCGTTTCACCGCATAGAGTTTGCCTGGTTTCACTACAGCCGAACTGTACTTGCTTTCTGTTGCACTGGTCCTACTCTGATAAATCGGAGCGACGGGAGTTACCCGCTATGCCGCGCTATGGTGTCCGGACTTTCCTCTCCGCTGAAGCGGAGCGATAAGAAGGCCTGCAATGCAAAAATACACTATTCCACCATTTGTCTCTAATTTATCATAGGACAAAAGGTGAGTTTGTTTATATTTACCTCATGAGTGAATTCATAGTCTCGGCATTAAAATATAGACCACAGGCTTTTACAGATGTTGTTGGGCAACAAGCCATCACAAAAACCTTGCAAAATGCCATTGATTTAGGCAAAATTGCAAAGGCAATGCTGTTCTGTGGACCTAGAGGCGTAGGCAAAACCACTTGTGCTCGTATTTTTGCTAAAAAAATAAACAGTCTTGGTGCTGATATTGACCCAAATGAAGATTTTGCTTTCAATGTATTTGAACTTGATGCAGCATCAAACAACTCTGTCGAGGATATAAGAAGCCTTATTGAAAAAGTTCAAATTCCCCCTCAAAAAGGAAGTTATAAAGTTTATATAATTGATGAAGTGCACATGCTAAGTACGGCTGCCTTTAATGCCTTTCTAAAGACTCTAGAGGAACCGCCACAACATGCCCTTTTCATACTTGCCACTACAGAAAAACAAAAAATCATTCCAACGATACTGTCGAGATGTCAAATCTTTGATTTTAAACGTATATCTACAAAAGACGCGCAAGATTATTTGAAAGTGATTGCAGATCGTGAAGAGGTAGATGCAGAAGATAAAGCCTTACACCTCATTGCCCAGAAGGCAGACGGCGCCATGCGAGATGCACTCTCCATATTTGACAGAATGATCAGCTACGTTGGTGAAAAACTTACAGCCAAACATGTTTCGCTAAACTTAAATATTTTGGACTATGATAGCTATTTGGACATTACCGAATTGCTACATAATGGCGATTTACACAACAGTATTCTAAGATTCAATCAATTGTTAGCACTAGGCTTTGATGGCTATCATTTCATTAACGGCTTATCAAAACACTTCCGGGATTTGATGATGTGTCAAAATGAAGGTACAACACAATTATTGGAAGTAGATACAGAAACAGAAGCTGCCTTTAAGGCCCAAGCAAAACAAGTCTCCAAAACTTTTTTGCTAGATGCCCTTGATTTAACCAATAAATACGCACTTCAATACAAAAACAGCCTTCACCCACATTTACAAGTGGAGTTGTGCTTGATGCAAGTAGCTTCACTAAACGAAGACGAAAAAAAAAACAGTAAACACTACATAAAGCCTTTTGATGGTGTTGTTGCTCCAAAAACAGCGGCACAAAAACAGATAGAAGCATCTTCAACGTCAGAAGAAAATTCAGCTGAAGCCTTTTTAACCCCTGCACCCGAAGCCATTATTCAGCCTAGCGAAACAGCAGAAAATCCTACAGAAAAAGCCGGTGAGAAAAACCAACAGACAGAAATACCTACTGACATCCCTGAAAAAGAGGAAACAATACAGTTAGACTTATCTTCACAAGGCGTTTCAGGCTTGTCACTATCAAGTCTAAAAGTTAAAAAAGAGCACAAAAATAAGGTCATTTCTGCTTCCGAGGACAAAGAAGTACGTGACAAAGATGTAAATCAAGAAAGTATTGAAAAGCATTGGAAAAAGTTCACAGAAATTATTACAGATAATGGTGAGAGGAATATGGTAGCGCTATTACAGCTTGGCCTTCCCAGACTCAAGAACAAAGTTGAAATTCACTACGCAGTTCCAAACGACACCAATAAGGTTGAGCTTGAAAAAAACAGTAATGAATTGATGGGTTATTTACGCGATCAACTTTCAAATGATGCTCTTACTCTAAAATTATATTTGGAATTGAATGAAAAAAAGAAATTTATCTACACCAACGAAGAAAAGTATAAAACACTTTTGGAAAAAAACCCAAACTTGGAACAGTTCAAAAAAAAATTTAACTTAGAATTTTGACTAAAATAAAACCTTTTAATGAAGCTCTTTATATAGAAGCTTGATCATCCCGTCTGCCAAACCAACTTTTGGAACATAAATCTTATTGGCACCCGACAGTTTCATAGCTAAAAGATATACATGAACTGCTGGTACAATTACATCTGCACGATCTTGATTTAGCCTCAGATCGATGATTAATTCCTTGTTTGTAAGTTTTTTTAAATAATCATAATATTCCGATAGCAGTATGTAAGTAAGCGGCTTGCCTATACTTACACCAGACAGTTTGAAAACCTTGTTTATAGTACCGCCCGAACCCACAACGGAGAGACGTTCGAGTTTATGAGTTTGTTTTTCAATCCATTTTTGGTAGGAATCCATTTCATTATCTGTGACCATTTTGTTAAGCAAACGAACCGTACCAATTTTAAAGGACTTTGATGCAATTGTTTTACCTCGATCAATTACAGTAAGTTCGGTGCTACCGCCTCCAACATCAACGAGGAGGTAGGATTTATGAGGTTTTATAATATCATATAAATCAGTCATAGCAATAATTTCTGCTTCGCGCTTTCCGTCAATAATTTCAACGGCTACTCCAGTTTCTTTTAAAATACGCTCCACCAGTTCCAAACCATTTTTAGACTCTCTAAGTGCTGAAGTCGCACAAGCCATATAATGTGAAACGCCGTGAACTCCCATTAACTTCTTAAAAGATAGCATAGTATCAATCATTCGCTGTTGATTAGGAATTCCTATGGAATTATGGGTAAAAGTGTCCTCACCCAAGCGAATGGGAACGCGAACCATAGCATTTTTAGTGAAAAGCGTTGGCTTATTTTTTCGTTCAATGATGTTGCTGACCAACAAACGTACCGCATTTGAGCCAATATCAATTGCAGCATATTTAGATATTCTCAAAGTGTGTTTAGTTTATTTTCATAATATGAATATATCGCTTGCTGTGAGCGTAGCGGGGCAGCGCCATTATTGCGGTAAACAGGTTTAGCGGAATCATTAACCCAACGTGCCTTTACGTTGTCATTCCAACTCAACTCAAAAGTATCTACAAGTTCTTGCTGTACGTCTTTATCATAAATAGGACAGGTCACTTCGACACGATTATCTAGGTTACGAGTCATCCAATCGGCTGAAGAAATGAATATTTCTCTATCACCACTGTTTTCAAAAATAACCATTCGTGGATGCTCTAAATAACGATCTACTACGCTGATGACTTCAATATTTTCACTTATACCTAAGACACCAGGAACTAAACAACAAATTCCACGAACAATCATCCGTATTTGTACACCTGCCTGACTGGCTTCGTAAAGGGCAGCAACCATTTCGTAATTGGTGATGTTATTAATTTTAATGCGTATAAGTGCATTCTTACCTGCTTGTGCCAATGCCATTTCACGTACAATACGTTCTTTAAATCCAGTTGAAGTAGAAAATGGAGAAATCAGCAGGTGTTTGTGGACAGGAATTTTATAGCTTTTTTCTAAAAAGGTAAAAACCCTGTTGACTTCTTTTAAAATTTGCTGATTGGCAGTAAAAAGCGTGTAATCGGTGTAAAGTCGTGCCGTTGACTCGTTAAAATTACCAGTACTTATAAACCCATAGCGCATGAGCTTATCCCCTTCATGGCGTTGTACCAAACAAGTTTTGGAGTGCACTTTAAGGCTTGGTATCCCAAAAATAAGACGTACGCCTTCATTTTTAAGTATCTCAGCATATCTAATATTAGCTGCCTCATCAAAACGTGCCTGTAACTCAATTTGAACGGTTACTTGCTTCCCATTCCGTGCTGCCTGAATAAGTGCATTTGCTATATGAGATTCACTTGACAACCGATAAATCGTAATGGAAATACTCTTTACTTTTGGATCTAATGAAGCTTCTCTTAAAAAGCCTACAACATAAGCATAGCTGTGGTAAGGAGCGAACTGTAAAAAGTCGCGTTGGCTTATTTGAGATAAAATACTTTTTTGGAGTGAAAATCCTACAATAGGTAGTGGTGGCTTTTTGTCGTAGAGTAAGTCATTGCGCCCTAAACTAGGAAACTTGATATAGTCCCTTCTGTTGTGGTAACGACCTCCAGGAATTATACTATCTCGAGAGCCAATTTGAAATTTTTCCAATAAAATCTCAAGCGTATCGTTATCAATATTTTTATCATAAACAAACCGAACAGGATCGCCCTCTACTCTATCTCGGACACTTGAAGCTACTTTTTCAACATAACTTTTATTGATATCATCGTCAAAATCAAGCTCGGCATCTCGAGTAAATTTTACCATATGCGCCTTGATTTTAGTAGGTGAAAGTATTTGAAAAATGTACTGCATTTGGTGACGGATAAGATCGTCTAACAACATCACAAACTGTTTTCCATCACGTGAAGGCAGGACTACAATTCGTTCAAGGTCTGTTGGCATCTGAATTAATGCAAATTGTGAACCACCGTCTTCTTGCTCAATACGAACAGCTAAAAAAGCGTTATTTCCCCTATTGCTAGGCAACAAGCTGTTATCGTTAATTAGTATGGTAAGTAGATTTGGACTTACTTTTTTAATGAAAAATGCATGAACAAATTCACTTTGCTCTTCATCGAGAGCAGTTTCATCCAAAATAAAGATGTTATCGTCGGCCAAAGCAGCAGTTAGTTGCTGTATGGTTTTAAAGCTTTCATCTTGAAGCGCAATGGTCTTTTGGGTAATATCTTGTAGGAGCGCCTCTGCATTGGTGGTTTCGGACGAATTAGAAGTAGCCTCTCCCTGTGCAATACGTTTTACAGTAGCATAACGCACCTTAAAAAATTCATCTAAATTATTTGAAAAAATCCCAATAAAACGAACACGCTCAATCAAAGGCACGCTTTCGTCTTGCGCCTCTTGCAAAACACGGCGGTTAAAGTCTAACCAGCTCAATTCACGATTTACAAATGGAAGTGTCACGGCTTGGCTATGGTTTTTGGAAAAAAATATACAGCATTTGCTTTTGTAATCTTTGACCATAAAGATACATCAAAGCAAAAAAGGACAGCACCAGCCGTTGGAATGTTATCACCAGTATAATCAGCTAAAGAATACGCCAAAGAAGTGCAGGCGTTATTATGACCAAAAGTCATGACCGTATTTATAGTATCATCAAGACAGCGAATAAACTCTAATACATCTTCACCAGAAAAATCATATAAAGATTCACTTAAAAAAATCTTTTGCATAGGCACATTCATTTCTCTGGATACGATCAATGCAGTATGGGCAGCGCGTATAGCAGGACTTGAAAAAACGGCGTCAATAGAACATTTTTGTTCTTCTAAAAAGGCACCCATGTTGTGGGAATCACCAATCCCCCGTTGGTTAAGGGGACGGTCTTTATCAGAAACATTTAGTTCCCAAGAAGACTTTCCATGACGCATCATAATCCATGTTTTCATCTTTAAATAGTTGTGGGGCGTTAATATTAGCTAGGGAGCTTTACGCTGTTTCGACCAAGTATCATCTTGCTTTAAGTAAACAAGACGGTCGTGTAATCTATTTGGCCTACCCTGCCAAAACTCCATTTCAAAAGGAGCAACTACAATACCGCCCCAGTGTGAAGGACGTGGAATATCCTTACCTGCAAAATATTTCTCCAATGCTGCTTGACGTGCTTCTAAAACCTCCCTTGAAGCGATGATATCACTTTGTGGGGATACATGAGCCCCAATTTGACTGCCTTTTGGTCTTGAAGCAAAATAAGCGTCTGACACATCAGGTGCTACTTTCGAAGCTGTTCCTGAAATAATGACTTGTCTTTCTAGGTTTGGCCAAAAAAAAGATAAGCTTACTTTGGGGTTGACAAAGAGCGCACTACATTTATCACTATTGTAATTTGTATAAAAAACAAAACCTTCCGCAGTTAACTCTTTCAATAACACAATACGAGCCTTGATTTTTCCGGTGTCATCAATAGAGCTTAGGGTCATGGCGTTTACTTCCGCAACGCCTCCAGCTTGTGTTGCCTCATCAAACCATTGGTTGAACAGAACAGTAGGCGAATTGGGAAGTTGTGCTTCGTCAAGTACGTTTGCCTCATAGTTTTTACGAAGATGCCCAAAGTCTCTTTCCATTTTATAAATATACAAAAATACGTTAGGAAATCAGAGCACCATCTGCCGCTAAAATCACATTTGGAAATACAACTTTTGCCTCATCAACAAACAGTTTTAAGTCTTTATATCTTGAGGAGTAATGACCTAAAATTAGGCGGCCTACTTCGGCTTTTTTGGCAATCTCAGCTGCCTGTTGGGCAGTGCTATGCTTGGTTTGCTCAGCGAGTGCAGCATGTTGATTTAAAAAAGTGGCCTCATGGTACAACCAATCTGCTTTGTGAATGATGTCAATTATAGCAGGGTGGTAAGCCGTGTCACTGCAATATGCATACTTCATAACAGGATAAGGAGCAAACGTGACTTTTTTATTTTCGACCAAAGTGCCATCGTTGCTTTCCACATCTTTTCCTTGCTGCAGCAAGCGATAGTAACTTTTATCAATACCTGCTGCTTGGACAGCATCTATGTTAATTCTTCTGAACCCTGTTTTTTCCTCAAACAAAAAACCGTTAGTATAAACTCGATGCTTTAATGGGATCGTGCGTACCAAAACATTGTCGTCTTCAAAAATACATTCAGATTGTTCAGAGGATAATTCGTGAAAATGAAGGGGGTAATTCATATTTGATTTGGATAATTTCAGCAGCAAAAGCAGGGCTTCCTTAATGCCCTTCGGGCCATAAATATGAAGTGGTGCTTCGCGACCCAATAAACGAAAAGAGGATACCAGTCCTGGAAGACCATAAAAATGATCTCCATGTAAGTGAGAAATAAAGATATGCCTAATATGGACAAAAGAAACCTTTGCTTTACGCAATTGCACTTGGGTTCCTTCGCCGCAGTCAATAAGAAAGCGATGCCCATTAATTTCTAACAATTGGGCAGTGGGATTTTTGTTCTGGTGGGGGGTAGCCGAATGGCAGCCCAATATAGTTAGCTTCATCAATATCCTAAATCTCGTTCAATCTCCTCCATTTCAACAATATCAAGAGCCTCTTGCAGTGTTGGTGCAGTAGCGATATCCCCGGGAAGTTGACTCACAGACATCGTCCCAATAACTACAACAAATGATTTTAACACCTGTTCTTTGTTATACGTATTGAGTTCAGAAAATTCTAAAACGTGTTTTAGCTTCAATGATTTGATCGCAGATAAATCAATTACAATGTTATCATGATGCATTTTTTTGAATTGTGCCTGAATAAGTTTTATAAAATCAATACCTGTTGGGTCCGTGTCGTCCCATGAAAAAACAGTAGTATTATGGTGTTGACTAATTTTCATGATTAATTCTTTGAGGCAAGTAAATACAAAATAGCCATTCGAATTGCAACACCATTTTCAACCTGATCTAAAATAATTGCCTGATTTGAATCAACTACTTCACTTGATAATTCTACTCCTCTGTTGATTGGCCCTGGATGCATAATAATAATTTCTTTTTCTAAAGCATCCAGCATGGGTTTGGTAATGCCATAAAAAGTAGAATACTCTCTATTAGAAGGAAAATAGCTTGCAGACATACGTTCAAATTGCACTCTTAAAACATTAGCCACATCACACCATTTTAAGGCTTTATTCACATCCGTTTCCACCTTAACACCCAAGCTAGTGATATGCTTTGGTATCAATGTTTTTGGGCCGCATACACAAACTTCAGCACCTAATTTTTGTAAGGCAAAAATATTGGACAGAGCAACTCTTGAATGAAGGATATCGCCTATAATAACTACTTTTTTTCCTGCTACACTACCAAGGCGTTCATTTATGGAAAACGTATCGAGTAATGCTTGTGTGGGGTGCTCATGTGCACCATCGCCAGCATTAATGATGGTAGCATCAACATGTTTTGCTAGAAAGCTGGCAGTACCTGGACTGGAATGACGCACGACCACAATGTCAACTTTCATGGACAAAATATTATTTACGGTATCTATTAAGGTCTCCCCTTTCTTTAGGGAGGATAACGAAGAAGCAAAGTTTATCACATCTGCAGATAATCTTTTCTGTGCCAACTCAAAAGACAACTTTGTTCGTGTACTATTTTCAAAGAAAAGATTGGCTATGGTAATGTCGCGTAATGAAGGAACTTTCTTAATTGGACGGTTGATCACTTCTTTAAATTGTGTAGCTGTATCAAAAATAAGTTGTATATCTGCTTCTGTGAGATATTTGATGCCCAATAAATGTTTTACACTTAATTCACTCATATCATTTGTTTACCAGATACACTGCGTCCTCATTATCTTCTTCTTCCCAACAAACCACAACACGCTCATTTTGAATTGCATCAACTTGTCGGCCACAGAAATCAGGTTGTATGGGAAGGTGTCTTGAAAATCTACGATCAACTAGAGTTAAAAGTTGCACTTCTTCTGGACGTCCGTATGAGTCAATGGCTGTCAGTGCGGCACGAATACTTCGACCTGTGTACAATACATCATCTATTAGAACAATGCGCTTGTTCTCAACACCAAATTCCATGTCATTGACATTAGCATTTAATAACTTATCATTTCGTCTAAAGTCATCTCTAAAAAAAGTAATATCAAGCTGACTGAGCTTTACATCAGTGACCTTATAATAATGTTGTAAAATATGCAATAGTCTTTCAGCCAATCGAACACCGCGGGGCTGTAATCCAACTAGAACTGTTTTGGAGAAATTTCCGTGTGTCTCTTTAAGTTGGCAAGCTAAACGAAAAAGGATGATGCGCAGATCTTCGGCACTAAGTAGTTGCTTTTGGCTCATCCAAAATATTTTTACAAAAATAGAAAAAATAGATGGTTTTTAAGCCTTTCTTGATTTTTATGAAAAATATGTAATTTTATTTACCTCAGTCTTATAATTGTTCTAAACTATCTTTCCGTTATTTTCCAGAAGTTATATACAACTCATAATCTTAAGCATCATCCTTGAGTCTGCATTGGCAGATATATTCCTGAAAATTGTATTCCTATTTTTAATTTAACATACTATTTTTAACAATTACATTGCTAGGTTGATTTTTTTTACTTTAGTAAAAATTAATCGTTATGATAGTACGTCCTTTATCCCTTTTTTTATTTCTAATTACCTTGAGTTGCTTTAACCCAACCCATGAAACAACTAAAGCTGTGCTTGTTATACACGGTGGAGCAGGATGGATTTCAAAGGAAAGTGTCTCTGATAGTATGGAAAAGAAGTATACTGAAACGCTTGGTGAAGCATTAATAAAAGGAAGGGCAGTTATTAAACAAGGAGGGAGCAGCCTTGATGCAGTACAACTTACTATTGAGCATCTTGAAGACTCTCCATTATTCAATGCAGGAAAAGGCTCGGTATTTACGTATAATGAAACCAATGAAATGGATAGCGCCATCATGGATGGAGCCTCTGGCAGCGCAGGTGCAGCTAGCGGGATTACTACAATTAAGAATCCCATTCAAGTTGCACGTGCAGTGCTAGACCATTCCGTTCATGTGTTTTTGAGTGGCCTTGGTGCAGAGGAGTTTGCAATAGAGCAAGGTCTTGAAGAAGTTGACCCTTCTTACTTTTTTACACAAAAAAACTACGACAGGCTCAAAGAGGTTAAGGTTTCGACAACTATGCCGACTCAAGAAAAATTAGGTACAGTAGGAGCTGTAGCAATAGATAAAAATGGAAATTTAGCTGCTGGTACATCAACAGGCGGTATGACTAATAAGCGCTATGGCCGTATTGGTGACGTACCCGTTATTGGGGCAGGTACCTATGCAGAAAACGGTGTTTGTGGTATTTCAGCTACTGGACATGGAGAATTTTTTATTCGAAATGTGGTGGCACACGACATAGCCGCTCGAATAAAATATGCATCCCACTCTATAGAAAAAGCAGCAAGAGAAGTTATTTCTGAGCTGAAAGAAAAAGGGGGTGCAGGAGGTGTTATTGGACTTGATAGTCAAGGTCATGTAGTCATGCCTTTTAATACACCTGGAATGTTCAGAGGTTATATTTCTTTAGATGGCAGTCCTGTAGTAGCCATGTATGCCGAAGACTAAATATCTACTGCAGCTGCTAGGTTTTCCGACAAGCGTTTATATACACCCGAAATTAGCTTTTCACGAATCGAAGAAAAGGCTTCTAATGTTTCACTTACGTCTTCAAGTGTATGTGAAGAAGTTGGTATAAGTCGTAATAAAATCAATCCTTTAGGAATCACAGGGTAAACCACTATAGAACAAAATATGCCGTAGTTTTCACGAAGGTCTCTTACCAACACCATCGCTTCTAAAACACTGCCTTTTAAATAGACTGGCGTAACACAACTTTGCGTGGTACCAATATCAAATCCACGTTCTTTCAAACCTGATTGAAGCGCGTTCACGTTTTCCCAAAGCTTGGCTTTTAACTCTGGCATGGTACGCAACATAGCCAATCTTTTTAATGCACCTTTAACTAATACCATTTGCAACGACTTCGCAAATACTTGTGAACGCATATTGTATTTCATAAAGTCCATAATTTCCTTGTCACCAGCTATAAAAGCTCCTGTGCTTGCCATAGACTTGGCAAATGTGGCAAAGTAAACATCAATATCGTCCATAACTCCTTGCTCCTCGCCTGCGCCAGCGCCAGTAGCACCAAGCGTTCCGAAGCCGTGCGCATCATCAACCAAAAAGCGGAACCCATATTTTTCTTTAAGGGCAGCGATTTCGCGTAAACGTCCTTGTTCACCACGCATACCAAATACACCTTCAGAAATAACCAAAATACCACCGCCAGTTTCACTTACTACACGTGTGGCACGTTGTAAGTTTTTTTCAAGACTCTCAATGTCGTTGTGACGAAATGTAAAGCGTTTGCCTAAGTGTAAGCGAACACCATCAACAATACATGCATGGGAATCAACATCATAAACAATAACATCGTTTTTAGAAACCAACGTATCAATGGTAGAAAGTATACCCTGGTAACCAAAGTTTAGCACATAAGCTGCTTCCTTACCAACAAATTCAGCCAACTCATCTTGTAACTGCTCGTGAAATGAGGTGTGACCTGACATAAGTCGCGCACCCATTGGATAAGCAGAGCCGTGTTCGGTAGCGGCTTTAGCATCAATCTCACGAACTTGTGGATGATTGGCAAGACCTAGATAATCATTAACACTCCACGTGATTACTTCTTTCCCTTGAAAATACATGCGGTTACCTATTTGCCCTTCAAGTTTAGGAAATGCGAAATAACCTTCGGCAACAGATGCCCACTTTCCAAGTGGACCTTTGTTATTGCGGATTTTTGCGAATAAGTCGTTAGTCAATGTATTGGTTTTAAAGTTGTTACAAATATAGTTATAAAGCTGATATGAGCTATTATGGATTTAACGTATAAACTCTATTGGTTTTTCCTTTTCGATATTTTTGGCATCGAAAAAACCTTGTTCTCGCATCCATTTATCGCTATAAATTTTACTCATATAACGAGAGCCATGATCACAAAAAATTACAACTATAACACTATTTTCATTAAAAAATGTGCCAGCTTTATCCAACTGACGAGCAGCTTGAAGGGCTGCCCCGGATGTATATCCCACAAATAAACCTTCTTTTTTAGCTATATCACGTGCTGCATGGGCACTTTCCTCGTCTGTTACTTTTTCGAAAAAATCAATAACGTCAAAATCTGTAGCAGAAGGAATCAGATTTTTGCCAAGACCTTCTATGCGATAGGGATAGATTTCGTTTGAATCGAATTCTTGTGTCTCGTGAAATTTCTTTAAAACCGAACCATATGCATCTACGCCTATGATTTGAACATCCTTGTTTTGTTCTTTTAAATAACGTCCAATTCCAGAAATAGTACCACCCGTACCACTGCTGGCAATTAAGTGAGTAATCTTGCCACCTGTTTGATTCCATATTTCTGGACCAGTAGTTAGGTAGTGTGCTTCAGTATTGAGTTCATTAAAATATTGGTTTATATAAATAGACCCCTCAATTTCATCACTCAATCGTTTGGCCACTTGGTAGTAAGAACGTGGGTCGTCGGCACTTACATGTCCTGGACAAACGTATACCTTGGCGCCCATGGACCTTAACATATCTATTTTGTCTGGAGAGGATTTAGAAGTCACTGCCAATATGCAATCATAACCCTTAATGATGCTAACCATTGCCAAACTGTATCCTGTATTTCCAGATGTAGTTTCGATAATAGTATTGCCGGGCTTTAAAATGCCTTTTTCCTCAGCCTGTTCTATAATATGAAGGGCAATTCTATCTTTATTGGAATGACCGGGATTAAAGGCTTCGACTTTGGCATAAAAGTCACCTTTTAAATCTTTGGCGATTTGATTCAACCGAACAAGTGGTGTATTTCCAATCAGCTCTAAAGCGCTATTATGTGCAATTATTTTATTGGTTGTCATATCGCAGCACTGTAAGTGCAAAAATATTGGTGAACAAATTTAATAAAAATCAACTTAATATCCTTTTCTCTAATTCCTTTCTAGATACAGAATAAAAGCATATTCCATTGCAATTTCCTTTAATGCTTCAAATCGACCAGAAGCACCACCATGACCAGCATCCATGTTGGTATGCAAAAGAATCAGATTATCCCCTTGTTTTACGTCACGAAGTTTAGCTACCCATTTCGCAGGCTCCCAATATTGTACCTGTGAATCGTACAGACCAGTTGTTATCAATGTATTGGGATATGACGTAGGCTTTACATTGTCATATGGTGAATAAGATTTAATATAATGGTAATAAATTTCATCGTTTGGATTACCCCATTCGTCATATTCACCAGTTGTGAGTGGAATAGATTCATCTAACATTGTCGTTAGTACATCAACAAAAGGAACAGCGGCTACAATTCCTTTATAAAGTTCTGGCGCCATATTCATGATAGCCCCCATTAATAATCCACCAGCAGAACCACCCATAGCATAAAGATGTTTTGATGAGGTGTATGACTCATCAATTAAAAATTTTGAACAAGCTATAAAATCTGTAAATGTATTCTTTTTAGCAAGCTGACGTCCGTTTTCGTACCAAGTTCTCCCCAAGTACTCTCCTCCCCTGACGTGGGCAATAGCAAAAACAAATCCCCTATCCAACAAACTCAATCGCACTGAAGAAAAATAAGGGTCAATGGTGTTACCATACGAACCGTATCCGTATTGGAGTAAGGGAGTTTTTGGGCTCAATGCGGTATCAATGTGTCGCACAAATGAGATCGGAATTTGTGTTCCGTCATTAGCCGTGGCCCATAGACGTTCAGCGATATAATTAGATTTATCAAAAGAACCACCCAGTATTTCTTGCTCTTTCTTAACTTCTTTGGTTTTGGTAATAGTATCATAATCAATGACGCTGGAAGGGGTTGTAAGGGAGGTGAAAATATACCTAAAGGTTTGGGCATCAAAGTCGACATTCGTTCCCAAAGAAGCGGAATAGGTCTCACTTTCAAAATCTATATAATAATCCTCGCTAGCATCCCATTTTACTATTCGTAGCTGAAGCAAACCATTGATGCGCTCAGAAACCACCATAAAGTCACGGAAAAGCTCAACGCCTTCCAATAGTACATTATTACGGTGCGGAAGCACATCAATCCAATAATTTTTACTTGGCGATGTAACTGGTGCTTTTACTAATTTGAAATTGGTGCTATTGCCCGCATTTGTAGATATGTAGAACATATCTTCAAAGTGAGCAACATCATATTCTAGACCACGTTGTCGTTTTTGTATGAATTTAAACTTGTCTTTAGGCTTATTACTGGGTAAAAACTGGTATTCTGAAGTCATGGTACTTGTGGAACCAATCATGATATATTCACGAGATTTTGAAGGATAAACAAAAGTGTAAAAAGTTTCGTCTTTTTCTTCAAAGACCATGATATCATCAGCTTGGGTACTGCCAATTTCGTGACGAAAAATCTTATCAGTGCGAAGGGTTTCTTCATCTTTTGAGGTGTAAAAGAAACTTTCGCTATCTGCTGCCCAAGCTGCAAATGAACTCACCCCATGAATTTTGTCTTTAAGCATTTTACCGCTAGTCAAATCTTTAATCTTTATGGTGAAAATCCGCCTAGACAAGGTGTCAATGCCGTAAGATAATTTAGTGTTGTCAGGGCTTACACTGAGTCCTGAAACCTGACAATAAGATAAGCCTTTAGCCAATTTATTTACATCGAGGAGTATTTCTTCCGTAGCATCTAATGTTTTGTGTTTGCGGGTAAATATAGGGTAATCCTTACCTTTTACATATTTGCGGATGTACCAATAATCGTTCAGGAAATAAGGCACAGAGCTATCGTCTTCCTCAATACGCCCTTTCATTTCTTCAAAAAGCTGCGTTTGCATCTTTTCTGTCGATTCAAGCACAGCCTTTGTATAGCTGTTCTCATCTTTTAAATATTGGATTACTTCTGGATCCTCTCGGTCTTTAAGCCAATAGTATGGATCAAGACGCGTATCGCCGTGAATAGACAGTTCTTTGACCTTGGGGTTAGCATCTGGTGGGGTATGTGTCATGTGGGTGCAACTAAATTATAAACAAAAATACGCTGCTAAAATAAATTTTGAGTCCATAATAATGTATTTTTATATTCTAAAGTATAAAAATTTGAATCAAGACCAGCTTAAAAGTCTGATAGAGCGCCTGGGTGCGCTAAGGAGGTATCTTTGACATTGATGCGCGAAACATTGATATTGCCAATAATGAAGAAAAAACTTTAGATCCAAACTTTTGGAATGACTCCAAAAAGGCGGAACAATTCATGCGTGAGTTGAGAAGTGCTAAGCAATGGATTACTGACTTTGAAAAGGCCAACCTACTCGTTGAAGAGTTTGAGGTATTGCTTGAATTCTTTAAATCAAATGAAATCGATGAGGCAGAACTCAAACGTCATTTTGAAGTCACCATCAACCATTTTGAGGAACTGGAATTCAAAAATATGCTATCTGAAGAAGGAGACAACCTAAGTGCTGTAATACAAGTTACCGCGGGAGCTGGAGGAACTGAAAGTTGTGATTGGGCGGCCATGCTGATGCGTATGTATCAAATGTGGGCCGACAGAAAAGGGTTTAAAATGAGAGAGCTAAATCACCAAGAGGGCGATGTGGCTGGTATTAAAACAGTCACTCTAGAAATAGAGGGTGATTATGCATTTGGCTGGCTCAAAGGGGAAAACGGCGTGCACAGACTGGTGCGCATCTCCCCTTTTGACAGCAATGCAAAACGTCATACTAGCTTTGCATCAATTTATGTTTACCCATTGGTCGATGATTCCATTGAAATAGAAATCAAAAGTGCTGATATTGAAATTACGACAGCGCGGTCTAGTGGTGCAGGTGGTCAAAATGTCAATAAAGTTGAAACCAAGGTACAGCTTGTACACAAACCTTCGGGTATACAAATATCTTGTTCAGAAACAAGGTCACAACACGATAACCGCGATCGTGCCTTGCAAATGCTTCGCTCCCAATTATATGAAATTGAATTAAAAAAACGTATGGCTGCAAGAGAAGACATTGAGGCAGGTAAAATGAAAATTGAATGGGGTTCGCAAATCAGAAACTATGTACTACACCCCTATAAACTAATAAAAGATGTCCGAACGCAAGAGGAAACAGTGGCTGTTGAGGATATACTTAACGGAAACATAGACCGTTTCTTAAAAGCTTTTTTAATGTCGCATAACCAGCTTAAAAACCAATCTTTATGATTAAAATTAACACCAAAATTATTCATTTTGGGAACATCCTTATTGATTGTAGTCCCGCCCATGTCTTTTTAACAATTGAGAAGTAATCAAGATGAAATGAGCTACTTTTTGAATACCATTTACGACTGGGAGTAAAATCAAAAGCTTGGCTTTAGACAAATTCACAAAAATTTTTTAATAAACTGTTTAATAGACTACTTTTACAAAAAAAAGCATGAAAAAAATAGGGATTTTACCCTTGTTATTGCTTTGTAGCACTTTCACATTTGCACAACTGCGCTATAATATTAGCGTAAGCATTCAAGATAAGAGTTCGGGTGATTTACTACCATTTGCAACTGTTACATTGCGCGATGCGTCCAACAATAAACTGATTGGTGGCGCAGTTTCTGATGAAAGAGGAAAAGCAGAACTTGAAAGCAGCGTTTCCTATGTAGAAATACAGGTAGACTACGTTGGTTTTGAAACCCTAATTTTTACTAAAACTCTTACAAAAAAAACAGATTTAGGATTACTTAAATTAACCCCAAAGGAAAACCAATTGGCGGCTATTGATTTGGTAGGACGAAGATCTGATGTAGAAATCAGGTTGGACAAACGAGTTTATAATGTAGGCCAGAATCTCAATGCCAAAGGTACTAATGTGTCGGATGTGTTAGAGAATATCCCATCACTATCCCTGGACTTAGACGGTAATTTAGAATTACGTGGCAGCGCGAATGTTCGTATATTAATTGATGGTAAACCATCTGGCTTAGTTGGTATTAATGGAATTGATGCGCTTGCAGACCTACCTGCAGAATCAATAGATCGCGTAGAGGTTATTACAGCTCCATCTGCGCGCTATCAAGCAGAAGGTTCATCTGGAATTGTGAATATTATATTGGTCAAAAATACGCTAAAAGGACTTAACGGTATCTTTAATATTTCAGGAGGTAAATTTGATAGTTATGGTACAAATGCCAGTCTAAATTACAAAGTTGGTAAATTCAACTTCTTTACCAATTCTGGTTATGGAGATAATACAGATATGGGAGGTGCATTTCAAGAAAATACTTACACCCGGGTGGGCAACTATGATAAATTCTATGAAACACGGAGCTTTGACCGCAGAAGGGTGGGTAATAATGTCAATTTGGGAGTTGATATTAGCCTTGCGCAGAAAACAAAATTTACTTTTTCTTATGTCATTAATGACAGAGACGGTAAAGATATTAGTGAGAACCAACAAAACCACACCTTGATTAGAGAAAATAAGACATTATCGCTGCGATCTGAAATTGAAAAAGACAAAGATATTAGTAAGCAATTGAGTTTTTCACTCAGCCATAAATTTAACGAAGTTGGACACAATCTTGATGTCACGTTTCAAACAGAGCGTATTGTTGAGGATGAATTTTCAGATTTACAGACACAAACTTTTTTACCGATAAAAGCACTTGGTTTTTTGGAAGAAAATAACACAAAGGAGCGCAAAAAACAGATTTTAGCCCAAGTAGACTATGTATTACCTATTGATAAAAATACTCAATTTGAAGCAGGATATCGAACCACTAACGAATACCTAGATACGAGTTTTATGGTCTTAAATGAAATTACAGGCGGCACTATGGTTGTTGATGAAGACCTTACCAACTTCTTAGATTACGAGCAAACCATACACGCCTTTTATTCTCAGTTTGGGAAAAAATGGAATAGCTTTTCATTCTTAGCTGGATTAAGATACGAACATACAGATTGGACGGTTATTCAAAAAACTAACTCGGAAGTGGGAAATAATATATTTGTTGGCTTATTCCCAACACTTAATATTGGTGTTGAATTTTCTGAAACTGCCAACCTTACCTTTGGTTACAACCGCCGTTTAACTAGGCCTAGTGCAAGAAGTTTAAACCCTTTCAGATCAAGGGTTAGTGAAACCAGTTTTTATCAAGGAAATCCAAATCTGAGACCTAGTTATTCAGATGGATTTGATTTAGGTTATTTAAAGCAGTTTAAAAAATTTACATTGAATAGCTCTATATATTTTAGACGCACATATGAACCAACACAACGCATAACTGTGGAGTCTGGAGAATTTGTTGAAGTTAATGGTGAAAATACTGCCGTAATAAAACGTTTACCAGTTAACTTTGGAAGTCAGGATCGCTTTGGTTTGGAAACCAACAGTACTATTCGATGGTCACCAATGTGGAACACCAACATAAGTTTTAACATCTACAAAACCATTGATAAAGGTATATATGAAAATTTAGTACTAGATAACGAAAATGAAAGTTGGTCTGGAAATTTACGCAACAATCTAAAGCTCCCTTGGGACATAAACACGCAAATAAATATTCGTTACATGGCGCCTCAAGAGTCGGCCTATGGAAGTCGAAAAGGATTTAGCAGTACCAGTTTAGGTTTGAGTAAAGATATCTTGAATAATGATGCTACCATAAACCTAAATTTTAATGATGTATTCAACACTGGGATATGGAGATGGAGTTCGTTTACAGAAACCATTTTTACTGAGGCAGAATACCAGAGACGCAAGCCTTTTTACAAAATTACATTTACATACAGATTTAGACAGGAAAAAGAACGACAAAAAAGAGGTAATGGTGACTACAGTGGTAGTGAGGGAATGGAATTTTAGTTACTCTCTTGATTTTTGGCGTTTTTCTTTAAGCCATTGCATCAAATTTCCCGTTAACCAAAATGGAATGACAAATGTAATGAGGAAGATCATTAACCAAAATCCTATGGTAAGAATGGTCAAGAATGCTAAAAAACCAAGATATTGATCAAATTCAATCATTAATTAAAGTTTTTACAAATGTACATATTGCATGCATAACGAGCAACAATCAAATTGCTAATCCTTTTGTATTTTTGTACAAAATATCCACATGAAGTTTAGGAACGAAAAAGACACCATGGGAAGCGTTAAAGTGCCAGCCGACAAATACTGGGGTGCACAAACGGAGCGCTCTAGGAATAACTTTAAGATTGGAAAACCCAGTTCTATGCCTTTAGATATCATATATGGCTTTGCTATTCTAAAAAAGGCAGCTGCTTATACCAATGCAGAACTAGGTATTCTAAGTACTGAAAAAAGGGAGTTAATCGCGCAAGTATGTGATGAAATTGAAGCCGGAAAACTCAACGAACATTTTCCGTTAGTAGCTTGGCAAACAGGATCGGGTACCCAATCTAATATGAATGTTAATGAGGTTATTGCCAATAGAGCACATGTAATCCAAGGAGGTGTTTTGGGTGAAGGTGAACCTACCCTACTTCCAAACGACGATGTGAATAAATCACAATCTTCAAACGATACTTTCCCGACTGGCATGCATATTGCAATTTATAAAAAGATTTTTGAGGTAACACTCCCTGGTATTTGTCAATTAAGAGACACACTTGCCAAAAAAGCAGCAGAATTTGATGACGTTATAAAGATTGGACGTACCCACTTTATGGATGCTACTCCTTTGAGTTTGGGACAAGAGTTTTCTGGCTATGTATCACAACTAAACCAAGGAATTAAGGCATTAGAAAACACATTGCCACACTTATCACAATTGGCACTTGGTGGCACTGCTGTCGGAACTGGTATCAATACACCAAAGGGATATTCAAAAAAAGTTTCTGGGTATATTGCAAAGTTCACGGGTCTTCCCTTTGTGTCTGCCGAAAATAAGTTTGAAGCTATTGCCGCTCACGATGCACTTGTTGAAACACACGGCGCACTTCGTCAATTGGCCGTTTCATTATTTAAAATTGGAAATGATATTCGCATGATGGCCAGTGGCCCGCGCTCTGGTATAGGCGAATTGATAATTCCAGCTAATGAACCAGGGAGCTCCATCATGCCGGGAAAAGTAAACCCGACGCAATGCGAAGCACTCACCATGGTTTGCACACAGGTTATGGGTAACGACACTACTGTAGCATTTGCAGGTTCGCAAGGTCACTTTGAACTAAACGTATATAAACCTGTAATGGCACTAAATGTATTAGAATCTGCACAACTGATTGGAGATGCCTGTCAAAGCTTTAATCTAAACTGTGCAAAGGGAATAGTCCCAAATACAGAAAAAATTGACAAATTACTTAAAAACTCCTTGATGCTGGTAACGGCACTAAATCCCAAAATCGGATATTACAAGGCTGCTGAAATTGCCAACTTGGCGCATCAAAACAAACTTACGCTTAAAGAAGCTGCATTACAAACTGGATATCTCACTGAAACAGATTTTGATAAGTGGGTTCAGCCAAAGAATATGATAGGCCGTGACTAAAATGAAAATTTGCCCCTATTCCCCCACGCTGCGCCCTTTTTTTAAAAAACTCAATGAGGAATGGTTGAATAAGTATTTTGTGGTAGAGCCCTATGACGCTGCCTTGCTAGAAAACTGCGAAAAGGAAATAATAGATAAAGGGGGACACATTTTTTTTGGTAAGCTTAACGGAGTGATTATTGGCACTTATGCCCTTCTAGCTCCCAAAAATGGTTGCGTTGAGATCGGGAAAATGGCAATAACAGCCGAACACCAAGGAAATGGATATGGTCAACAACTAATAAAACATGCCATCAGTACATCAGCTGCCCTAGGAAATAAAGAAATGCTACTATATTCAAATAGAAAATTAGAAAATTCAATTTACATCTATCGAAAGTTTGGTTTTAAGGAAGTACCAATTTCAAATAGTCCCTACGAACGTGGGAATATTAAAATGTTACTTAAGCTTTAGGGCTACTAATCAGCCTACGACGCCATTGATTCCATCCATACTTCCAACTAAATAGAGCCAACAAAATAATTAACATAGGCAATTGCATAAATGCAAGTATATAAACATTTGGCGTAGAAACATCCAAGAACAGGGAATTGGTTTGAAAAGCCGTCCAGTCAGAAGTAACTAATAGGGAAATAAGAAGGTTATTGCCCGCATGATATCCAAGAGCCAGTTCAAGACCTTCATCCATAAGCGTTATAATACCGAAGAAAAAACCCATGGAAACATAGGAAACCATTAATAGGGGGCCAAGTTTGTCAATTTCTGGATTTCCAAAATGCATAAATCCAAACAATAATGAGGTAATGAGTAATGGAAATATACGGTGCTTAAATATTTGTCCGAACCCTTGCATCAAATAGCCACGAAAAAACAGTTCTTCTGCACTAGTTTGCAAAGGCACTAAAACAATTGCAATCAAAAATAAAGTGGCAAATGCTTTTGGTTCAAAATTCCATTGAAAGTTTGTTGGGTTTTCGTAATACGAAACAATAAAAAAAAAAGTATTCAACATGACAATCCCCATAAAAGCAAAACCAATACGTTTCCAATCAATTTTTGCACGTGATGTTATGAATTTACGAATAGATATATGATGGATTGTTCGAACTAAAACCAAAACCAAAGCGGTTGTAATTGCAAAAGGGAGAAGCATGAGTATCATCGTTGTGTTGGGCGGTAGGGCTTGGAGCACACCAGTAACATCAAGTTTAGCAAGTTGATCAATACCAACTTCATTTATTACGGCATAGGTATGAGGAATTTGCGCAACAAAAAAAGCTAATATGATAATGAAAGTTCCAATTACATAATAATCAAAACGACCACCTTGACTTTCTCTAATTTTCTCTAAATGCATGTCCTTTAATTTAATTTTAAAGGTATTAAATCTATTTTTTTCTGCTAAGTGAAAGAGTGGTTAGCTTACAAGAAGATACCAGGTTGTCATCGCGGTCAGTAATGGAAATCTGCCATAGCTGCATGGTCTTACCCATGTGCGTAGCAACTGCTTTGGCATAAACATTTCCTGAACGAACACCCCGCACGTGATTGGCAGAGACTTCGATACCACGAATCATGATATCATCAGCACCGCGAAATATAGCACAGGCCGCACTACCAACAGTTTCGGCCAAACCAGCCGTAGCACCACCGTGTAACACTCCATCTAGCTGCAATACTGCAGGGGTGACGGGCATTTTGGCAACAAGATAATCTTCCCCTACTTCTATAAATTTAATATCAAGGGTATCGACAAACGTATTTGCACAACGTTCTTGTATTTTCGCTAAGATTAATTCTTGTTTCATAAAAAATAAGCGCCCCTATCTAAGGGGCGCAGACTTAATTATTTCACTTCTTCAAAATCAACATCTTCAACATCATCATCAGATGGTGAGGATGCATCAGCTCCATCAGTTGGAGGGGCTTCGGTGGCGCCAGCTTCCTGCTGCGCTTTATACATTTCTTCAGAAGCCTGTTTCCATGCTTCGTTTATATTGTCAAGTGCTGGTTTGATGGACTCCATATCTTTGGACTCATAAGCCTTTTTTAAAGCTTCAAGCGCAGTTTCAATAGGCGCTTTTTTCTCGTCAGAAAGCTTGTCTTCAAATTCTTTTAGTTGCTTTTCCGTTTGGAAAATCATTTGATCGGCATTGTTTAGCACGTCAACTTCTTCCTTAGCCTTTTTGTCGGCGTCTGCATTAGCTTCCGCTTCTTTTCGCATACGCTCAATTTCTTCTTCAGTAAGTCCTGAGGAGGCTTCAATACGAATGTCTTGAGATTTGTTGGTAGCCTTGTCTAAGGCCGTAACCTGAATCAGTCCGTTGGCGTCAATATCAAAAGTAACTTCAATTTGTGGAACTCCTCTTTGAGCAGGAGGAATGCCGTCTAAGTGGAAGCGACCAATGGTATTGTTGTCAGCTGCCATAGAACGCTCCCCTTGCAGAACGTGAATTTCAACGGAAGGCTGGTTGTCAGCAGCTGTGGAGAATACTTGTGATTTCTTTGAAGGTATAGTTGTATTTGACTCAATAAGCTTGGTCATCACACCACCCATGGTTTCAATACCTAACGATAGTGGCGTTACGTCTAATAGTAAAACATCTTTAACATCACCAGTTAAAACACCACCTTGTATAGCAGCACCAACGGCAACTACCTCATCAGGATTTACACCTTTTGAGGGCTTTTTGCCAAAGAATTTCTCAACTTCGTCTTGAATAACAGGGATACGCGTAGAACCACCTACCAAAATAACTTCATCAATGTCACCTGTAGATAGGCCAGCATCATCCAAAGCGCTTTTAACAGGATTCATAGAACGCTTAACCAACTCATCAGCAAGTTGCTCAAACTTAGCACGAGTTAGTGTTTTTACCAAGTGCTTAGGCCCAGATGCCGTAGCTGTAATATAAGGCAAGTTAATTTCTGTTTGTGCAGAAGATGACAATTCAATTTTGGCTTTTTCAGCAGCTTCTTTCAAACGCTGTAGTGCCATTGGGTCTTTACGTAAGTTAATGTCTTCGTTTTCCTCAAATTCATAGGCCAACCAGTGAATGATCACGTCATCAAAATCATCACCACCAAGGTGAGTATCACCATTGGTTGACAACACTTCAAATACGCCATCGCCTAATTCAAGTATAGATATGTCAAATGTTCCACCTCCAAGATCATAAACTGCAATTTTTCTATCAGAACCACTCTTATCCAAACCATAGGCAAGTGCTGCAGCAGTTGGTTCATTGATGATACGTTGTACTTTAAGTCCTGAAATCTCGCCTGCTTCTTTTGTCGCTTGGCGTTGTGCGTCGTTAAAGTATGCAGGAACAGTAATTACAGCTTCTGTTACACTTTGTCCAAGGTAGTCTTCAGCTGTTTTTTTCATTTTTTGAAGCACCATTGCTGAAAGTTCCTGAGGGGTATACAAACGACCATCAATATCAACACGTGGGGTGTTATTATCACCTTTCACTACTTTATAGGGTACACGTTCGACATCATTTTTAGATTCTGAGAACTTGTTACCCATAAAACGTTTTATAGATGATATCGTTTTTGTGGGGTTGGTAACAGCTTGTCTTTTTGCAGGGTCTCCTACTTTAATCTCACCACCTTCAACAAAAGCAATAACTGAGGGGGTTGTTCGCTTTCCTTCAGCATTTGGAATAACAACAGGCTCGTTACCCTCCATCACAGAAACACATGAATTTGTTGTTCCTAAATCAATACCTATAATTTTACTCATTTAAATATATTTTTAAGATCTAATTCAATCTTTGTGCCATAACAAATTCATGACAGGGTGTCATGTGTAAGGAAATTTGATATCAATAATGTATTTTTGAAAAAATTTTTATGGCTACATCTGAAAAAGTATATAAGCGCATAACGACAAATGCACTTATTGAAATGAAAGCGTCGGGAAACAAGATATCTATGCTAACAGCATATGACTACTCTATGGCCAAAGCTGTTGATGCAGCTAATATTGATGTGATTTTGGTAGGAGACTCTGCATCAAATGTTATGTCAGGTCACGAAACTACGTTACCCATAACCTTGGACCAGATGATTTATCATGCAAGTGCTGTTGTCAATGCCGTAAAACGTGCGCTGGTTGTAGTTGATTTACCTTTTGGTAGTTACCAATCAGATCCAAAAGAGGCCTTGCGTTCTTCTATACGGATTATGAAGGAAGCCGGTGCGCACGCTGTTAAAATTGAGGGAGGCGCAGAAATTAAGGATTCTATCATACGAATCCTTAATGCAGGAATCCCAGTGATGGGACACTTAGGTCTCACACCTCAATCCATTTATAAATTTGGTACATACACGGTTAGAGCAAGAGAAGAAGCTGAAGCAAAAAAAATATTAGAAGATGCCAAAATTCTTGAACAACTGGGCTGTTTTGCATTGGTACTTGAAAAAATACCCGCAGCGCTTGCTAAAAAAATAGCCGGAGCTGTAAAAATACCTATAATTGGTATTGGCGCAGGTGGAGGTGTAGACGGACAAGTATTAGTCTTGCACGATATGCTAGGGCTAACAACCGAATTTAGCCCCCGTTTTTTACGACGCTATATGGACTTGTATAACCAAATGACGACTGCCATAAAACAGTATGTAAAAGACATAAAATCAAGAGATTTTCCAAATAAAGACGAACAATACTAGTTGCAGCCACAAATACTTTTTGAAGATAATCATTTACTGGTCATCAACAAACCTGCAGGCATGTTGGCACAAGGAGACAATACCAAAGACTTGTCTGTTCTAGAAATATTAAAAAACACAATTAAAACTAGGGATAAAAAACCGGGTAAGGTTTATTTAGGCTTGGTACATAGGCTTGACAGACCCACTAGCGGAGTTATGGTTTTGGCTAAAACTTCAAAGGCCCTAAGCAGACTCAACAAACAATTTATCCAAAAAACTACCTCTAAAATATATTGGGCAATTATAAGTGGAGTTGTTACTAATACACCAACAAAATTATCGCATTTCCTAGTTAGAAATCAATCCCAAAACAAATCCTATGCTCACCGTAAAAAAGTACCTAACAGCAAGTTCAGCGAATTGATTTATTATGTAAAATTGGAGTTGGAACGCTACACTCTATTAGAAATTGAACTTCTTACAGGTAGACACCATCAGATAAGGGCACAACTTTGCAGGGAAGGAATTACCATAAAAGGTGATTTGAAATACGGAGCAAAACGCCCAAATAAAGACAGTAGTATTCATTTGCACGCCAGAAAACTGGCCATTATGCATCCAACCACAAAAGAGCTGATAAGCTTTACAGCTCCTCCTCCAAAGGATGCTTTGTGGAATGCGGTAGTGGATTGATTTTAAAATAAAAAGAATGCACCCCGCAACATAACTAATTGGAAATAAGTATTACATGATTAAAATATAGTGAAGATTATGTCATCCTCAATGCAAGGTGGGAACATGCATTTACCCACGAAAGCCAGGTTACAAATAAATTCAAGGAAGTGTTTAATTTCTGCTTTTGTAATTGTTAAAATTGGTTACTTTTGTCTTTAACGCCTTTTTGCATGGAACAAGATTATGTACAAATTTTTGACACTACATTACGAGATGGAGAGCAAGTTCCAGGCTGTAAGCTTAACAAAGCAGAGAAGCTCGTGTTGGCCAAACGACTTGATGATCTTGGTGTCGATATCATAGAGGCGGGATTTCCCATTTCTTCTCCAGGAGATTTTGAAGCCGTTAGTGACGTTGCCAAAACGGTAAAAAATGCCATAGTTTGCGGACTCACCAGAGCTGTTCAGAAAGATATTGACGTGGCAGTAGAAGCGTTAAAGCCTGCCAAACGTCCTCGCATACATACAGGAATTGGTACTTCTGACTCACACATACAACACAAGTTTCGTTCTACACGTGAAAAGATTATAGAGCGTGGTATAGCAGCTGTGAAGTACGCTAAAAAATACGTTGAAGATATTGAGTTCTATTCAGAGGACGCAGGAAGAACAGATAATGCTTTTCTAGCACAAGTTTGTGAAGCCATGATTAAGGCAGGTGCCACAGTATTAAATATACCAGATACAACGGGGTATTGCTTACCTGAAGAATACGGTGCAAAAATAAAATACTTGATGGAACACGTACCATCCATACACAAAGCAATTCTTTCGTGTCACTGCCACAACGACCTTGGGCTTGCAACAGCCAACTCCATTACAGGTGTCATTAACGGAGCAAGACAAATTGAGTGTACCATTAATGGTATAGGGGAACGCGCAGGTAATACTTCTTTGGAAGAGGTTGTGATGATTATGCGTCAGCACCCCAATTTGGGTCTTGATACCAATATTCAAACCAAAATGCTATCTGAAACCAGTCAAATGGTTTCTGATGCCATGGGAATGATTGTGCAGCCCAACAAAGCTATTGTTGGTGCCAATGCCTTTGCGCATAGTTCCGGTATTCACCAAGACGGTGTGATAAAAAATAGAGAAACTTATGAAATCATCAATCCAAATGATGTAGGTGTAAATACTTCTTCTATTGTTTTGACAGCAAGAAGTGGCCGTGCAGCACTCGCCTACCGAGCTAAAAACATTGGCATTGAACTCACAAAAGACGAATTAGACCTTGCATATGCAGCGTTTTTGACCTTTGCAGACGAGAAAAAAGAAATAAACGACAACGACATCAATGAAATAGTAAAAACCGCTGGAATAAGTTTATAACTCTATGAAAAAAACACTTTTTGATAAAGTTTGGGACACTCACGTTATATCATCTGTAAAGCATGGTCCAGACATTTTATACATTGACAAACACCTTATTCACGAAGTCACTAGCCCACAGGCTTTTAATATGCTAAAAGATAAAGGCATTTCGATCTTTAGGCCCCAACAAGTTGTGGCCACTGCCGATCACAATGTTCCCACAGAAAACCAACATTTACCCATCCAAGATGCACTGTCCCGTAAGCAAGTAAATCAGCTTAGCAAAAACTGTGAGGAATACGGTGTTGAACTGTTTGGGTTAGGACATCCCTTTCAAGGAATTGTTCATGTTATAGGCCCGGAATTAGGTGTTACCCAACCAGGAATGACCATGGTTTGTGGCGACAGTCACTCCTCAACACACGGCGCCTTTGGCGCCATTGCCTTTGGCATTGGAACAAGCCAGGTAGCGCAAGTATTTGCGAGTCAATGTATACTGGTTGACAAACCTAAAAGTATGCGTATTGTTGTTTCAGGTAAACTACACCCAGCTGTTGAACCCAAAGATGTAGTGCTTTATGTCATCGCCAAATTGGGAACAGATGCTGGTACTGGATACTTTGTAGAGTTTTCAGGAAATATTTTTGAAGAAATGAGCATGGAGGGGCGCATGACGGTCTGTAACATGAGCATTGAAATGGGCGCACGAGGTGGCATGATTGCACCAGACCAAACTACTTTTGACTATGTAAGCGGACGTGAATTTGCGCCTAAAGGAAAAGCGCTAAAAGCAAAAATAACGCATTGGAAAACCTTACCAACTGACGAAGGTGCTTCTTTTGATGCAGAGTACAATTTTGATGCAGCTGATATAGGCCCCATGATCACGTATGGTACAAATCCTGGGATGGGTATAAAAATAGTAGATAAAATTCCTTCTTCTAACGATGTTAGTTTTGTGAAATCACTAGAATATATGGGGCTTGAAGCGGATACCTATTTGCTCGATATGCCCATTAGTCATGTATTTATTGGAAGTTGTACCAATTCGAGAATTGAAGACTTTAGAGCTGCTGCAGCGCATATCAAAGGAAAGCAAAAATCACCTGACGTTTCTGCTTTGATCGTTCCTGGATCGCAACAAGTAGCAAAACAGATTGTAGCAGAAGGTCTTGATAAAATATTTGAATCTGCTGGATTTAAGCTTCGTCAACCTGGCTGTTCAGCTTGTTTGGCAATGAATGACGATAAAATTCCTGCTGGTGCATACTGCGTTTCTACCTCAAACAGAAACTTTGAAGGGCGTCAAGGGCAGGGTGCACGAACTTTATTGGCTAGTCCTGTTACCGCAGCAGCGGCAGCAGTAGCTGGAAAAATTGTAGATGTAAGTCAAACATAATGGAAAAGTTTACACTTCTTAAAAGCAGCATGGTTCCACTAACAGTGGAAAACGTGGACACAGATCAAATCATTCCTGCACGCTTCTTAAAAGCTACAGACCGAAAAGGATTTGGTGAAAACCTATTTCGGGATTGGCGTTTTACAACTGACGGACAAACCAAAGAGGACTTCACCTTAAACCAAACAAAATACAGCGGGGCAATCTTAGTAGCAGGGAATAATTTTGGCTGCGGATCAAGCAGAGAACACGCGGCTTGGGCTCTTGCCGATTATGGTTTCAAGGTGGTAATTTCAAGCTTTTTTGCCGATATCTTTAAAGGAAATGCCCTCAACAACGGCATACTCCCCATTCAGGTTACACCGGAAAATTTACAAAGCATATTTTCAGCTGTAAACCTAGATGCTGCTGTTAAAGCCACGGTCGATTTAGAAAACCAAAAGCTAATCATTGATGCAGCAGACATTACAGTATCGTTCGAAATAAATGACTACAAAAAAATGTGCTTGATAAACGGCTATGACGACATCGATTATTTGATAAGTCAAAGAGAGGCTATTGAAGCATTTGAACAAAAACGTGCTTAATTACTATTTAATAAACCAGCATGAAAAAAAATATAGCAGTACTTCCTGGAGATGGTATTGGCCCTGAAATAGTTCAAGAGGCTGTCAAAGTATTGGATGCCGTGGCAAAAGCCTACGATCACGAGTTTAACTATAATTATGCAGACGTAGGTGCTATTGCCATTGACAAAACTGGTACCCCACTTCCCGAACCTACACTCAAAACAAGTTTGGAAAGTGATGCTGTATTATTTGGAGCTATTGGTGATCCCAAATACGATAACAATCCAAATGCAAAAGTACGTCCAGAACAAGGCTTGCTTACTATTAGAAAAGCTTTAGGATTATTTTGTAACATCAGACCTGTAAAAACTTTTGATGCCTTATTACATCAGTCCCCCCTAAAAGAAGAACGAGTCAAAGGCACCGACTTTGAAATGTATCGTGAACTAACGGGCGGTATTTACTTTGGAGAGAAGAAATTATCGGCTGATAAAAATACGGCTTCCGATTTGTGTCAATATAGCAAGGTCGAAATTGAACGCATAGCACACAAAGCATTTGCTGCTGCACGAAAAAGACGCAACATACTAACTCTAGTTGATAAAGCGAACGTGTTAGAGACATCACGTTTGTGGCGTCGTGTTATAACGGCAATGCATGAAGAGACTTATAGTGATGTTGAACTCCGCTACTTGTTTGTTGACAACGCTGCAATGCAAATGATATTGGCGCCAAACCAATTTGACGTAATGCTAACTAGCAACTTATTTGGTGATATTATATCTGATGAAGGAAGCGTTATTGGAGGATCTATTGGATTACTACCTTCCGCTTCTATTGGGGAAACACATGCTTTGTTTGAGCCCATTCATGGTTCTTTCCCACAGGGAGCAGGAAAAGGTATTGCTAACCCCATTGCCATGATTTTATCTGCTTCTATGATGCTTACGCACTTTGGTATGGATGACGAATCTACAGCCGTTCGAAATGCAGTGGTATTGGCACTTGAAAAAGGAGTTTGCACACCGGAAATATTCCCACTTAACAATTATACCACTTCAGATGTAGGCGATTTTATTGCCAACATTATTAGTTAAAAAGAGTGCATATAATCGACCCCCTTTATTTACTTCTCTTTTAATTTGTTATGGTTTGCCATCTAATTTACGCTTAAGATCTGCAAGTGCATCTAAATCACCAAGGGTAGATTTTTCTGTATTATCAGACATTTTACGTTTAGATTTTTTCACATTATCAGCCTCAATGCCTTTGTAAACTGCTGCGTGGGACATTACAACGCGCTTAAAGTCTTTATTGAATTCAATAACTTTGAAATTAGCTGATTCACCTTTAACAAGTTTACTGCCGTCTTGCTTTTCTAAGTGACGTCCTGGAACAAATGCAGTGATGTCATCGTTAAGTACAATTGTAGCCCCTTTGTCAACGATTTCTGTAACAGCAAGTTCATGATTAGAACCTTCACCATATGTTTTAGCGTATTTCTCCCAAGGGTTGTCCGTTGTTTGTTTATGTCCAAGACTGAGCTTACGACCTTCAACGTCTAATTCTAGAACAATTACTTCAAGCTCTTGTCCAACAGTAACTACTTCTGAAGGATGTTTTACTTTTTTTGTCCAAGATAAGTCAGAAATATAAATTAATCCGTCAATACCCTCTTCTAATTCAACAAACACACCGAAGTTAGTGTAGTTGCGAACAATACCTGTATGTTTAGAGCCCAATGGATATTTGATAGTAATATCGGTCCAAGGATCTTGTGAAAGTTGTTTAATACCCAAAGACATTTTGCGATTTTCGCGATCAAGGTTTAGGATTACTGCCTCTAGCTCGTCTCCAACTTTAACAAAGTCTTGTGCAGAACGCAAGTGCGTACTCCAAGACATTTCAGAAACATGAACAAGACCCTCAACACCCGGAGCTACTTCAACAAATGCTCCGTAATCAGCGATTACAGTAACTTTTCCTTTAACTTTTTCGCCCTCATTCATTTTCTCGTCAATAGCTTCCCATGGGTGCTTCGATAATTGCTTCACACCAAGTTGAATACGTGATTTATCGTCATCAAAGTCAAGAATGACCACATTGAGTTTTTGCTCTACCTCCAAAATTTCACTTGGATGGCTAATGCGATTCCAAGATAAATCGGTAATATGTACCAGTCCATCAACACCTCCAAGATCTATAAACACTCCGTAAGAAGTTATGTTTTTTACAGTTCCCTCTAGCACTTGTCCTTTTTCAAGTTGTGCAATAATCTCTTTTTTCTGCTCTTCAATATCAGCTTCAATCAGTGCTTTATGGGATACCACAACATTTTTGAATTCATGATTAATTTTGACAATCTTGAACTCCATGTTTTTGTTCACGTACTGATCGTAATCGCGAATTGGTTTAACATCAATTTGAGAACCAGGCAAGAATGCTTCAATACCAAATACATCTACAATCATTCCACCTTTAGTTCGGCACTTAACAAAGCCAGTAACAACCTCTTGGTTATCATGAGCAGAATTAACACGATCCCATGCCATTATCGTACGTGCTTTACGATGTGATAATACAAGTTGTCCTGTTTTGTCTTCACGTGTGTCGATCATTACCTCGACCGTATCCCCAACTTTAAGTTCAGGATTGTAACGGAATTCATTAAGTGAAATAACTCCTTCTGATTTGGCGTTTATATCAATAATGGCTTCGCGATCAGTCATGTGAATGACTTTTCCAACAACAACATCTGCGCCGTGAGTATCTACAAAATTTTCAGAAACGAGTTGTTCGAACTCCTTTAATTTATCATCCTCAACGGCTTCAATACCCTCTTCGAAATTTTGCCAATTAAAATTGGAAAGGAATTCTTCAGGTGAAACGGTTGGTGTGGAATGTTTTTGAGGAGTTGCTGTCTCTTCATTCTCGGGTTGAGCTTCTATAGTCTCTGTGGCGATTTCTGTTTTAGCATCAACTTCTTCAGTTATCGCTTCTACAGCTTGTTTTTTGTTAGCCATGCTGCGGTAATATTTGTATTCTGTTTAGTGGAGTAAAAGGCGCAACCTTACAGAAGGATTATTTGTTTTTTATACTCTTGCATTACTCTAAAGCGCTTCCCAAGAGGATGGCAAATGTAATGTCTTTCTCCAAGATGTCCAAACTATTTTTTTAGAGTTGTAAGAATACAACCGTTGAATAAAAATCTATTTCAACCTAACCCGAAGGAGCATATCTGTTGTAGTGGTGTATAAATATGTTTGGTCGGAATCAAAAGCACAATTGGCTGTACGCTTCCCAGTCTCAATGGTGGCTAGGTGTTTCCCCACTGGACTTATGATATACACACCTCCTGGACCAGTAGCAAATATGTTACCATTCTTGTGAATTTTTAATCCGTCAGGCAGGCCTTTGTATTGAGCAGTGAATGGCCTAAAATCAAATAAGATCTTCCCGTTTTTGAGTGTCCCATCTGCTGCAATTTCGTAACTGTATAAAAAGGGATTCTCTTTATCAGACTGATTGACATACAGCGTTTTTGAATCGAGTGATAAGGCAATACCATTTGGTCGATTGAGACTGTCAATCAATATGGAAACTTTGCCGCTTGGCCCAACTTTAAACACACCGTTAACACCAATTTCTGCTGTTTTAGTACCAGGTTGACCATATGGTGGATCAGTAAAATAAATATTCCCATCAATATCCACATCCAAATCATTAGGACTGTTAAAGCGTTTGTTGTCATATGAGTCAGCTATAGTTATAAACCGGGGCTTTGCTTGGTTTATTTCGGCATCGAGAAGAGCGATACGCCTATCACCATGCTGACATAACAACAACTTGTTTTCCTTAAACAAAAATAAGCCGTTTGAGCCTCTTTCAGACTCTTTGTTTCTCTCACCTGTATGTCCAGCATATTCGAGGTAAATACTTAGGCTATCCTGCTCACTCCATTTGTAGATCTTATTTGTAGGTACATCGGAAAAGATCAATGCTTGTAGGTCTGGCACCCACAATGGGCCTTCACTCCATTTAAATCCAGTAGCCAGAATTTCAAAAGAAGCGTTAGAATCTATTAGAGATCGTGCTGCATCGTCGTGTATGCTAACGTTAAACTGCTCAGCAATGCTATGGATAGTCTTATTTTCTTGAGTCTTAGTTTTATTGGTGCACGAAATAAGCAGTAGCGTATTGGTAAGAACACAAATTATTTGTTTGAACATATGTTTTCAATTGGGGCATCAAATGTACAAAACCTAGCCCAGGCGTTTGGCTACCAAGTCCAATACATGGTCTAGCATACTTTCAACCGTGAACTGTGTGGCATCGAGTAGAATGGCGTCATCTGCCTGTACAAGAGGTGAATCAGCGCGAGTACTATCAAGATGATCACGCTCCACAAGATTGTTAAATACCTCCTTTACAGAAGTAGTTGTATTTTGAGTATTAAGCTCATCAAAGCGACGCTGCACCCTAATATTGACATCTGCAACTAAAAAAAGTTTTAAGTCAGCTTTTGGAAACACAACTGTACCTATGTCACGACCATCCATTACAACAGATTGGTTAGTGCCAATAATACGTTGTTGTGCAACCAAAAAGGATCGTATTTCCGGTATGGTTGCCACCAAGCTTACGGCTTCAGAAACCTGCATACTGCGTATTTGAGTGCTTACATCAACTCCATTCAACTTAAAAGTATCGCCTTCAAAATACAAATTAATGTCGTCCAATTGCGACAATAGGGCTTTGGTATTCAATTTATTATTTACGAGAAGGCCGTTTTGCTGAGCATAGAGGGTAATTCCTCGGTACATGGCGCCTGAATCTACATGTGCAAGATCCAATGCCTTGGCAAGTCCCTTAGCTAAGGTACTTTTACCTGTTGAAGATGCACCATCTATGGCAATTACAAAGTGTTTTTTCATCGTTTTGGCTCTAAGGTTAATCCCAAAAACGTACGGTTTCCAGCTATGTTATAGCGTGCATGACTTATTTGGAACCGCAAACCTCGCAGTTGCATACCTACGCCAAACGAAAGACCTGAAAAATTACGTAGCTCTAAAATACGCAATTCTGCTGCTCGCTGGGCATGATACCCCAAACGAATGGAAAACAAAGACGCTGGAAAAAGCTCAACGCCGAATGACGTATGACGCAATAATTTCTTAGTTAAACCCGCAGGTTTTTGGTTGGTACCACCCCCTAAAGTTTGACTTACATCCTCGGTATTATCAAAATACAAGGGATATTTATTTAGGTGATGAAATGTTAGATGCCAGCGTAAGGGCAAGTATTTAAGTGCACTAGAAATACCCAAGCTTAGATTAGCGGGTAAAGGTTCAAACACATCATCGTAGGCCGTCAATTGACTTCCCATATGCTGATAGACCAATGCAATTCGCCAAGCCTTAGTAATACCACTAAAATACAATCCTATATCGCCCGAAAGGGCAGTTGAGGTATACGTCTCTAAATTAGACAGCGTGTAGCGCAAACGCGCCCCGAGATATATGTTTTGGCGGATAAAATAGTGAGAACTTGCAATACCAAGAGCTACCTCGCTCCCCGTAAAACTCCCTGTTGGATTACCTAAAGGGTCGGCGCCATCAAAATTGCCATAATTAATATAATTGACATCAAAGACCAACGCTTTTTGCCTGTTGAACGCATATGCGTAGGCAGCAGTTCCGCGACTTATGCCATCAAAATAAGGCTCATAATTGACCATAACTTGACCTCCTTGCTCACCTCGAATCATCGCTGGGTTTGCGAGGGCGGTACTGATATCCATATCTTGAAGGGTTATGGGATCACCTAATGCGAGTTGTCGTGGGGAATTGGAAAGTTCCAAAAAGCGAAATGTAGCGTCACCCCCAATTTGTGCGCTCAAAAAAGCTGAGCAGCCCAACAACCAACAAACAGCAAATTGCTTCATCCCTCAAAAAACGCAAATTATTGCTTTTTCGTACCCGATGCACGTTGTTTGGTGATGGCGATGGCAAGTACTTCATCAATAGATGTTACAAAATGAAACTGTAAGCCTTTAAGGTAACGTGCATTAATCTCATTTATATCAGTTTGATTTTTCTCACTTAAAATAATTTCTTTTATGTTGGCACGCTTGGCTGCAAGTATCTTTTCCTTGATACCGCCAACTGGCAATACCTTACCCCGCAAGGTAATTTCACCTGTCATAGCAATACGGTTTTTGACCTTGCGTTTAAGTATACTCGAAACCAAAGAAGTAATCATGGTAATCCCTGCACTGGGACCGTCTTTAGGGGTTGCACCTTCGGGCACGTGGATGTGAAAATTATACTTAGAAAAGAAGTCTTCTTCAATAGCTAGCTCAGAAGCATGTGCCTTAATATATTGTAGTGCTATGGTCGCAGATTCTTTCATTACCTTCCCCAAGTTTCCGGTAATAGACAATACCCCTTTGCCTTTGCTGATTGATGATTCAATGAATAAAATATCACCTCCTAGACTTGTCCATGCAAGACCGGTGACAACTCCAGCTACATTGTTATTTTCATAGGTGTTTCGCAACATCTTTGCAGGCCCCATTATTGACTCAAGCTCCTCAGTTGGTAGTTTGGAAGCTCTTGGTGTTTCCTTTGCCTCTAGAATTGCAAAGTGACGTACTACCTTTGCAATTTGTTTTTCAAGACCTCTTACTCCTGACTCGCGAGTGTATCCAGCCACGATATGTTGCATGGTTGCTTTAGGGAGTTTAACCGCTGAATTTTTTAGTCCATTTTCTTTAAGTTGTTTTGGTAATAAATAGCGCAATCCAATTTGTACTTTCTCGTCTATTGTATATCCCGTTACTTCAATGATTTCCATACGATCCCGTAATGCAGGTTGTATGGACGAAAGACCGTTCGCAGTAGCTATAAACATCACCTTTGAAAGATCATAGCCTGTTTCCAAATAATTATCATAAAAATTCGTATTTTGTTCTGGATCCAATACCTCTAGCATGGCTGATGATGGATCGCCGTGTGCACTTTCTGCAAGCTTATCTAGCTCATCGAGTACAAACACAGGGTTTGATGTGCTGGCCTTCTTTATATTTTGCACTAACCTACCCGGCATAGCGCCAATATATGTTTTACGGTGTCCGCGTATTTCTGCTTCGTCGCGCATTCCACCTAAAGACATACGAACGTATTTTCTACCTAAGGCTTCAGCTACAGATTTACCTAATGAGGTCTTTCCAACACCAGGTGGGCCCACCAAACAAATGATGGGTGATTTCATGTCTTTGCGTAACTTAAGTACGGCCAAATGTTCAATTATACGCTGTTTGACCTTATCCAAACCAAAATGGTCTCGGTCTAAAATTTTCTGTGCCCTGTCCAAATCAAACGAATCTTCAGAATATGTGTTCCAAGGTAAGTCTAAATATAAGTCCAAGTAGTTGCGCTGTACTGAATATTCAGCCACCTGAGGATTCATCCGTTCAAGCTTCGCAAGTTCTTTCTTAAAATGCGTAGCTACTTTATCATTCCAAGATTTGGTCTTAGCACGGTCGCGCATCTCGTGCAACTCTTGGTCATAAGAAACGTCACCCAGCTCTTCTTGGATAGTTTTCATTTGTTGATGCAAGAAATATTCGCGCTGTTGTTGGTCTAAATCTGTACGTACTTTACTTTGAATATCATTTTTTAGAGAAAGCTTCTGATATTCAATATTCATTTTCTTCAAACACAACATGGCGCGTTTTTCCAATTGGTCTATTTCCATTATTTCTTGCTTTTCAGCTACTGACATATTCATATTAGAGGAAACAAAATTTACCAAGAATGTATTGCTTTGAATATTTTTGATAGCAAAAGATGCCTCAGTGGGTATCTCAGGGTTTTGAGAAATGATTTTTAATGCCAAATCACGTATAGATTCAATTATTGCATCAAAATTTGGATCCCCTTCTTCTGGTCGCACTTCATTAAGTCCTTTGATCTCAGCCTTTAAAAAAGGGTGTTCACGAGTATATGCCGTAGTTTCAAATCGCTTTTTTCCTTGTAGGATAACCGTGGTGTTACCATCAGGCATTTTAAGTACTCGTAAAACTTTCGCAAGAGTTCCTTTTTGAAATAAATCTTTTGGGGAGGGAGATTTGGTATCGCCATTTTGTTGAGCAATTACTCCAAGAATTTTACTCCCCTTATTTACTTCTTTGATAAGCTTTACGGAACGATCCCTACTAGCAGTAATAGGAATCACTACACCGGGAAACAATACAGTGTTTTTTAAAGGGAGTATTGGTAGCTCTTCTGGAAGAGGTTCTTTGAGCATAGCTTGCTCGTCATCTGAAGTCATTAATGGAATCAAATCCGCTTCATCTTCTAAATCTTGAGGTAAAAGGGAACCAGGAGATAAAATATTTTTTTGAAACATCAGAATTTATGAGTGCCATTTTGTCCGATTTTAAAACAAAAAACCTAAAAACAGCTATTTAACAATATTATATAATAATTTTCAAAATCTGTGCCACTTTAGAATTTAGTTTAAAAATTGTAATCAATATCTAAAAATCATTAAAACATAAACATTCTTTTTTGTTGGAAACGGCTAGATTTAAATCAAGTAGCCGCTAACATTTCAAATTCTGGAGATCTAATAGTGGATTTAAAAACTTTATGATAATTTAAATCTCAGGTTATTTATTTGAGATGTTAAATAAATATATTAACGGTATTAAGAAAAAAATTATTGGTTCATTGAAGGTCAGTAAATACTAACTTGAGGTGAGGGATTTATCGTTTTTATACAATCGGACTAACAAAACTGCCCCAGAGAAGAAAAAGAGTACAAAAAAGAATAAAGCATTTCGCATACTCCCTGTTATTTGGTCAATGGTGCCATACATCAACATACCGATAACGATACCTACCTTTTCTGCTACGTCGTAGAAACTAAAATATGAAGTGGTATCGAGAGTTTCTGGTATTAGCTGAGAATAAGTTGAGCGCGCTACGGATTGTATGCCGCCCATACAAAGACCTACAAAAGCAGCAACCAAATAAAACTCAATAGGCTCATAAATAAAGTAAGCACTAATACACAAGATTACCCAAATACAATTTAGCAGTATTAGGGTTTTGATATTGCCCCATTTGTTGGCAAGCTTAGAAGAAAGCAATGCGCCAAAAACGGCAATTATTTGAATGAGTAAAATACTGATTATAAGCCCCATTGTTTTTTCTTGGCCAGACCAAGAAATTTCCT